>CAZNVL010000053.1:0-16080 GCA_964576565.1 uncultured Flavobacteriaceae bacterium
TTGAATTAACTCTCCAATATCAGGATAAAACTATTGTGCAACATAAAAAAACTTTACTATTACAAGGCAATGCATTGGAAGAAAAATTTTTTCAGAAAGAAATTTTTGATCTCATTGTTACTTCACCACCCTATAATGTTGATATTCAATATAATTCTCACAAGGATGACTTAACTTATGATGAGTATTTGTTATTCTCAGAAAAATGGATGCGAAATTGTTTTAATTGGACAAAAAAACAAGGAAGATTTTGCTTAAATATCCCTTTGGACAAAAATAAAGGCGGGCAGAAAAGTGTCGGAGCAGATTTAACCACCATTGCTCAAAAAGTTGGCTGGAAATATCATTCTACTATTATATGGAATGAAGGTAATATCTCACGCCGAACAGCTTGGGGATCTTGGATGTCCGCAGCAGCGCCTTACGTCATTGCGCCCGTTGAATTAATCGTCGTATTTTACAAAGATGAATGGAAAAAAATAAATGGCTCTAAAGTGTCCGACATTACAAAAGATGAATTTATGGAATGGACCAACGGATTATGGACTTTTAATGGTGAAAGCAAAAAAAGAATAGGACACCCAGCACCTTTTCCAAAAGAACTACCTTATCGATGCATCAAACTATTTAGTTTTGTCAATGATATAGTATTTGACCCATTTGCGGGTAGTGGAACAACTTTAATTGTTGCAAACAATATCAACAGATATTCCGTCGGATTGGAAATTGACTCAAAGTATTGTGAACTCGCCAAAAAAAGAATTATCAACGAAACCGGAACACTATTATGAAAGAAGAAAAAAATAAAAGTATATCTGATTTAATTCTTGAATACTTCAAAAAGCATCCTAATAAAGAAATGCCTCACGGACCTGTTGTCGATTGGGTAGAAAATCAATACAAAAAATTATACAACAAAAAACCACGAGACACTTGGCGTGCCATCAGAAGCTTACATCAAAAAGGAATTTTAATCAAAGTTAAAAAAGGCGTATACAAATACGACCCTAATTTTACCACTAAAAAAGAATTAGAAGATTTTACACCAGAACTTAAAAAGCAAATTTTAGAAAGAGACGGTTATCAATGTGTAATCTGTGGTAGAACTGCAAAGGAAGGATACGAATTACACATAGACCACATTTTACCCAAAGATAAAGGCGGGAAAGCAACATTAGAAAACGGGCAAACTCTTTGTTCTATATGTAATTTTAGAAAGAAAAACTACAATCAAACAGAAAGCGGAAAGAAAATGTTTATAAGATTATGGGAAACCGCTAAAAAAATAGGCGATGAAAAAACACAAAAGTTTTGTGAAGAAATTCTCAAAATATACGAAGCATTTAATGTGAATGGTCATATAGAATGGAATAAAGAATGATAAAAGTAAAATAACATATCACTTTTATACAAAACATAGCCATAAAATTTTCACTCTATTAAGATAGTCCACAAAACGCTTGTTAATTCAAAAATTCTGGATACAAAGATATTGTTATTGAGACCCTTGCAAAACTAGTCAGAGTTTTAGCTTTGCAACATAATCGTTTTATCACCTCTTCCCTTTCTGAATTATCAAAGGATTGAACAGGTTGAATTGCTAAATCGTTGTAAAAACTTAGGAAAAAGTTTATTTTGCAACGGCCTCATCTTGCATACCCACTCCACAATTTTTCCTTACATTCGCCACAATATGATTACCAAAATTTTATCCTTATTCATTGTCGTATGTTCACTCATCGGTTTTGCCAATCCTTCTGTTATTGAAAAATATATCTTCTCACCTTACCTTATCAAACATTATCGTCAACACTATCGCTTTTTGAGCCACGCTTTCTTTCACGCTAATTTCTTACATCTCTTCCTAAATGTCTGGATTTTATGGTCTTTTGGCACCATTTTAGAAAATTACAATTACCCTCTGCTATTCGGCGAAAAAATGGGAAAAATTTATTTTCTCATCTTATTCACCGGTGGCATTTATGCCTCCTCCATTCCTGAATTTCTCAAACACAAAAACAATCCCAACTATGCTTCACTTGGTGCCAGCGGGGCAATAGAATCGGTTATTTTTAGTTTTATCATCATCAATCCCTTTCAATGGCTTTACTTCTTTTTCATTCCAATGCCTGCATGGTTATTAGGATTACTCTTTCTAATTTTTAGTTTCTATATGAGCAAAAGAAAATTACCCAACGACCGAATAGGCCACGAAGCCCACTTCTGGGGCGGTATATTTGGAATTATTTTCACGTTCATCATCAAACCATCTCTTTTTATGGCATATCTGGACTTAATTTTTTAATATGAAAACGAGAAGAATTAACACCGATTTTTTAGTCATTGGTTCAGGAATTGCCGGACTTTTTTATGCTTTAAAAGTTGCTCACAAAGGTAAAGTGCTGATGGTTACTAAAGATAAAAAAGACGAAACGAACACTCGTTATGCACAAGGTGGAATCGCCGCTGTATGGGATATGACACACGATAGTATTGAAAAACACATTCAAGACACCATCGTAGCCGGATCTGGACTCAATAATGAAAACATCGTAAGAATGGTGATTTCAGAAGGACCGCAACGCGTAAAAGAACTCATTGAACTTGGTGCAGAATTTGATAAAATTGATAACGAACATTACGACCTTGCCCGTGAAGGCGGACATACCGAAAAAAGAATCCTACATCACAAAGACATTACCGGTTGGGAAATTGAACGCACATTATTAGAAGCCGTCTCAAAACATCCTAACATCCAGATTTTAGAAAATCATTTCACGATTGATATTATCACCCAACATCATCTTGGAGAAATTGTAACTTCTCAACGCACCGATATTGAATGTTACGGCGCTTATGTGCTCAATAAAAAGACAAATGAAATTCTCACCATTTTATCAAAAATCACAGTGATTGCCACCGGCGGTATTGGTCAAACGTATGCCGTTACTACCAATCCCTCTATAGCCACCGGCGATGGCATTGCTATGTTCTACCGCGCAAAGGGACTTGTAAACGATATGGAGTTCGTACAGTTCCATCCTACAGCTCTTTACGAAGGAAAAACCAATACACCAAGTTTTTTAATCACCGAAGCCATACGCGGATTTGGCGCCATTCTTCGGAATCAAAAAGGCGAAGCATTCATGGAAAAATACGACGAACGCAAAGAATTAGCCCCCCGTGATATTGTCGCACGCGCTATTGACAATGAACTCAAAATATCCGGTGATGACTTTGTTTACTTAGATTGTAGACATTTAGACAGAAAAGAATTTATCCATCACTTTCCCAACATTTACAACAAATGCATGAGCATCGGCATTGACCCTTTTGTAGATATGATTCCGGTAACGCCCGCTATGCACTATTTATGCGGTGGTATTCAGGTAGATAAAAATGGACAATCTTCTATACACCGCGTTTACGCCATTGGCGAATGTGCCTGTACCGGACTTCACGGCGCCAATCGTTTGGCCAGCAATTCGCTTTTAGAAGCATTGGTCTTTGCACACAATGCCGCCATGAACAGTATTTCAAAAATCCATTCTCACACCATTCCAAACAACATCCCCGATTGGAATGCCGAAGGTACTACACAACCCGAAGAAATGATACTCATCACGCAAGCCCGAAAAGAATTACAACAAACCATGTCCTCTTATGTCGGCATTGTACGCAGCAACGTCCGATTAAAAAGAGCGTGGGATCGATTAGAATTATTGTATCAGGAAAACGAAGCATTGTACGAAAAAACGACCATTCATCAAGCAATCTGTGAATTAAGAAATATGATTTGTATTGGTTACTTGATTACCAAACACGCCATGCGCCGCAAAAAAAGCATAGGACTACACTACATAGTAGAATAAATTTTACAAGTGTCCTATAAACAACTCAACATATCCCCCTCCACAAAAGGGAAGTGGAAGAGTTTAACAGGTAAACTGAATCTGTCAAAAATAAACAGCGTTATTTTAACTTAAACGCTTTTTTAATATCTTTCACTCTATCTAATTTCTCCCACGTAAAAAGTTCTACTTTTTTCTTAACTTTTGTTCCATCTGGTTTTTCAAAGATCTTCTCAACAGTTTCCGGTTTTCTTCCCATATGTCCGTATGCTGCTGTTTCGCTGTAAATAGGATTTCTGAGTTTATAGGTTTGTTCAATAGCATAAGGTCTTAAGTCAAATAACTCTTTTACAATTTCAGCAATTTTCCAATCAGGCATATCTACTTTAGATGTACCATAAGTATTGACATATAAGCCCACCGGCTCTACTACCCCAATGGCATAGGACACTTGCACCAAAACTTCGTCGGCTACCCCTGCAGCCACAAGATTTTTAGCAATGTGTCGGGTAGCATACGCTGCACTACGGTCCACTTTTGACGGGTCTTTTCCAGAAAATGCACCGCCACCATGAGCGCCTTTGCCACCATACGTGTCCACAATGATTTTTCGTCCGGTCAATCCCGTATCACCATGAGGTCCACCAATTACAAACTTTCCGGTTGGATTCACTAGATATTGTATTTTATTATGAAATACGGACTTGTATGGAGGATATTTTTTCAAAATTCTTGGAATTAAAATTTTCTGAATATCCTCATAAATTTTTTTCTGCATTTTAGTATCGGTATCAAATTCATCGTGTTGAGTAGATATTACTATTGTTCTAATCGCCTTAGGTTTTCTATCATTTCCATATTCAAGTGTTACCTGAGACTTAGCGTCCGGCCGAAGGTATTTCATTTGTTTACCTTCTTTACGAATTTGCGCCAGTTCGTATAAAAGTTTATGAGAAAGGTCAAGGGTTAAAGGCATATAATCATCGGTTTCATTGGTAGCATAACCAAACATCATGCCTTGATCACCAGCCCCTTGTTGCCATGGATCTTTTCTATCTACTCCTCTGTTAATATCTGCAGATTGTTCGTGTATGGCAGAAAATATACCACAGGAATTAGCATCAAACATGTATTCGGACTTGTTATATCCGATTCTGTCAATGACGGATCTTACTATTTTTTGAAGATCCAGGTACGCGGAGGATTTTACTTCTCCGGCTATAACAACTTGTCCAGTGGTAACCAAAGTTTCACAAGCCACTTTAGATTGCGGATCAAGTGCTAAAAAATGATCAATAATAGCATCGGATATCTGATCTGCTACTTTATCCGGATGCCCTTCTGATACGGATTCGGAGGTGAATAAATACGCCATAATGTTGATGTTTTTGTTTAGGATTTATGTTGAATAGTGATTTGATAGTATTCCATGATAGGATTATGAAGTAAATTTTTACAAGCGTTTTCCGCTACACTCAATGCTTCTTTTTCATCTTTGGCCGTAATTAAAAGTTGAATGTGTTTTCCTACTCGTACTTCTTTTACATCTCTAACATTTAGATTCTTTAATCCCATTAGTACGGCTTTTCCCTGTGGATCTAATAATGCTTTATGTGGCATTACATCTATTTCTGCTAAAAATTCCGGCATAAAAAATTTTAAGGCGGCTAATGTAGTTAATGGCATTTTATTTTTCAAGAAAATATACTTTCTCAAAAATACTTTTTATAGGTTCTAAACAAAAAAATAAAATAATAATAATTTTTTTGACAAATAAAGTTAAAGTAACTATATTTGCGGCACAAAATTTTAAAAAAATGAAAAAAACAGTATCGCTTGTATTAGCAACCATCGCAGGTGTGGCAATTGTTGCCTGCGGTCCATCAAAGGAAGAAATTGAAGCAAGAGAAAAAGCAAAAGCAGATTCTATTGCTGCAGTAGAAAAAGCAAAAGCAGATTCCATTGCCGCTGCTGAAGCCGCTGCAAAAGCAAAAGCAGATTCCATTGCAAAAGCAGATTCTGCAAGAAAAGCGGACTCTATTGCAAAAGCCGAAGAAGAAGCTAAAAATGGTGGAAAGAAAAAATAATCTCATCCCACCTAACATTTAAAAAGCCCGTTCTATACGGGCTTTTTAATTTTAAATTATCCAGTCGCAGATTATTCTTCCCAAACCTGCGGGAAAAGAATAAAGGCCAATACCAACTGAATAGCATCCAGGAGATACAAAGTAACAATATATTTGAGCGTCAGAGCAATGGGTATGTCCTGAATAGAAGCCATGCATAATTTAGAGGCAACAAGTAGTAAAGGCAAAAGCAGCGGGAAACTCATAATACTTATAAGTGCAAAATTGCTTTGTGTTTTGGATGAGATACTTCCCATTAAAGACAACAATGTTCCCATTCCTATAGACAATCCTACAATGGTAATTAAAAATAAACCGTAATTTTCAACCATTGTTGTATTGAACACAATAAATAAAAAAAGTAATAATAAAGCATAAAAAAGATTCGTAATAATGCTGTATAGTATTTTACCAAAAATATAGTGAAGAGGGGAATAATAAATATAATTGAACAAATGGCTGTTTTTATCTTCTTTTGTGTAGTTTCTGTAAGAGGCAAGGATGGCTGTAAATAAATAAATGATCAGATAAACCGAAGAGTAGGAAATGTCTGTAAAATGATTTTTGAACAATATAGACGTGGAAAAAAGGATAGAAAATAAGTACACGATAATACTGGCTATTCCTGAACTCTGCCGAAAATCTAAATAAAATTCTTTTTGAACAATCTTAAGGAGTGGTTTCATTAAAATATACTATCACTGATTATTCTGCTTTTCTTCTAATATCTCATTGAGTCGTGAATGCCTGTAACCATATAAGAAATATACGATAATGCCCAAAATTCCCCATATTATGAAGGCGTGCCATGTTTCATTGCGCACCTGAGTCATCAGTATGATATTAAATAATGCGCCGCCGCCGGCTACAAGTGGTAATGCTTTTACTTTGAAGGGTCTTTCCAGATGCGGTTCTTTATATCTTAAAATTAAAACAGCAATAGATACCATTGTAAACGCCAGTAAAGTGCCCATACTGGTCATTTCAGACACATTTTGAATAGGAGTAATGGCCGCAACAATGGATATTACAGCCCCTACCAATAATGTACTTTTGTAAGGTGTTTTAAATTTAGGATGAATAGCGCCAAAAAGAGCGGGCGGTAATAATTTATCTTTTGCCATCCCTAAAAATATTCGGGTTTGTCCTAACATCATCACCAGCATAACCGATATAAGCCCCAGCGTAGCCGCCAAAGTAATCAGATAAGTGGCCCATGGAATACCGGCTTCTGTAAATGCAGAGGCCACCGGTGCTTTCAAATCTAATTTATCAAATCTTGCCATGCCTGTTAAAACAAGGGATACAGCGATATAGAGTAAAGTACATATTAATAAGGAAGCTATGATAGCAAAAGGAATGTCTTTTTTAGGATTAACGGCTTCTCCGGCTTGGGTAGATACTGCATCAAATCCAATGTAAGCAAAAAAAACGATGGTCGCGGCTGTTAAGATGCCTTGCCAACCATATCGTGTATCGCCATTTTGCGGGTCAACAACAGGGTCTGGAATGAATGGTTGCCAGTTTTCTGTTTTAATATAAAATGCCCCCACTAATATCACAAACAACACGACCGATACTTTTAATATGACAATGATGTTATTCGTATTAGCGGCTTCTTTGATTCCTTTTACCAAAATAAGCGTAACCACCCACGAAATAAGAAAAGCCGGTATATTAACCGCAAAAGCAGGGGCTGTTTCTCCAAGTTGTTGAGCAATTTTCACCGCTGTTGGATAATCGTTTATAAAATAATACGGAATATGAATACCAAACAAATGCATGAGTTTGTCAAAATAACCACTCCATGCCACCGCTACAGTGGTGGCACCCATCATATATTCCAGGATTAAATTCCAACCAATAAACCATGCAAAAAGTTCACCGATAGTACCATACGCATACGCGTATGCCGAACCTTCTACCGGTAATACAGAAGCAAATTCAGCATAACTCAAAGCCGCAAATAAACAACCAATGCCCGCAATTAAAAAAGAAATAGCCAAAGCAGGCCCTGCATAGATATTAGCCGCAATACCGGTTAAAGTAAAAATGCCACCGCCAATAATAGCTCCAATACCTAATGATGTAAGTCCCCACTTTCCTAAAACTCTTTTAAGATCACTTTTCCGTGCATCCGACTCATAAGCCCATATTGGTTTTTTACGAAAAACGTTCATATCCTAAAAATTTTTTGTTGCACAAACTTGCAAAATAATTTTTCAATAGGCAAACAATAATCGTTCAATGTATTATTAAATTATCTGTTAATTTGCCGACATGCATTCCATCATTAGTTTTTTATCAAGATATTTTTTGTGGAGCACCACCATTTTAACTGCTTTGGTTTTAATACCTTTTACCGGCCATGTTCATTTATTTGATTGGGATGAAATTAACTTTGCCGAATGTGCCCGGGAAATGCTTGTTACAAACTCGTATCACACTGTATTATTGAATTATCAGTCCTTTTGGGAGAAACCACCCTTGTATATTTGGCTGCAAGTCATAAGTATGAAAATTTTTGGAGTCAATGAATTTTCGGCTCGTTTCCCTAATGTTTTCAATGGTTTTCTAACTCTGTATTTGTTGTTTTATATTGGGAAAAGATGGTATTCGAGAGAGTTTGGCCAAATATGGTCATGGATGCATTTGAGTTGTATTTTACCACATCTTTATTTTCGTTCAGGGATTATAGATCCGTGGTATAATTTCTTTGGCTTCATTGCCGTCATCAGTGCTATTGAAATTTTCAGGAATAGTGAATGGAAATGGGCTTTGACGGGGGGAATAGCATTAGGATTGTCTGTACTAACAAAAGGTCCGGTGATGGTTTTAATAACTTTCTTAACGTTTTTAATCGTTCTTTTTTTCTTTGTAAAAAAATTAAGTAAGCAACAGATTTTAATGTTTGCACTTTATACTATTGTTTTTTTAATAAGTGGCAGCATGTGGTTTTTTTACGAATTTTTTACCGGTCATAAAGAAATTATTCAAGCATTTATGGACTACCAGATACGATTATTTAAAACCGAAGATGCAGGGCACGGCGGCTTTTTTCTTTATCATTTTGTAGTGGTGTTTTTGGGTTGTTTTCCTGCGTCTGTCTGGGTATTAAGGTATTTTTCAAAACAAATCGAAAAAGATCTGGTTTCAAATTCTATGGCGGTTTTATTACTAGTGGTTTTAGTGTTGTTCAGTATTGTAAAAACTAAAATTGTGCATTATTCTTCTATGAGTTATTATGCTGTGAGTTTTCTGGCAACATTTGTCATTCACAAAAATTACACGGTTCAAAAGTGGCAAAAAATTTTATTGTTGAGCACTGCAAGTATAATAGGTATTATATTGGTAATTGCAGGAACGGTAGAATACTGGAAACATTGGCTTATTCCCTATTTAACGCGTTCGGATTTGTTTGCTGCGGAAAATCTGAAAAACAATGTGCCGTGGTATGGATATGAATTTTTATCCGGCATTATTCTTATTGTGCTATGGATATGGTTTGTAAAGCATACCCATTATTCACTTCAAACGTACTTTAAATTACTGATAGGGCAAATACTCTGGCTGTCTTTTAGTATTAATAGTTTTGTAGGTAAAATAGAACAATACACGCAAAGCAGTGCCATTCATTTTTTTCAATATTGTGCAGACAAAGGAATAATTGTGGATACATATGGTTACAAAAGTTATGCCGCTTTATTTTATGGCCAAAGAAAGCCATTAAGTGAAGAGGAAGAAAGAATCGTAAATCGTTATTGGAAGGATTTGGAAAATGCCGGTTATGAAAAATTATTTTCCTATAATCTGGCGTACTTAAATTATTTAATTTATGATAGCGAAAAATATCCGGTGGGGTTAGTATGTAAAATACAAGAGGAAGAAAATGTTTTAAAGACAGGAAAATTCAGAAAACTTTATTCAAAAGGTGGCTATGTTTTTTTTATGAAAGTGCCGTCGTCTCCGTAAATGTTCCCCAGTTATCAAGTTCTGCTTTAGTCCAGAGTGACGGATAAAAAATGCGTTTTTGAAAACGGGGTGGCAGATATTTTTGCCAATTAGTACCACCGGTAGCCGCTACGTCTTGCTTATCTTGTTGCAGATAACGAACTGCGCTTTTGTAATGGATAAGCGGCCATCTCACATTCACAGAAAGATCCAATTCTTTTAATGCGTTGATAAGTTTCGGATCTTGCTGTTCGTCTTTTGTGAGTGAAAGATATTTTTGCCAGATATTTTTATCTTTGTAATAACGGGCCCACTCGATAAATTTCTGTTGGTATTTTTGTTCAAATTGTAAAAGTGTATATGTTTTTTTTCCTGAGGAAACTTCGGTGGCACCTTTTTTCCAGTAAATGTGTTCGTACATTTCTTCAATACTGGCATTGGATTGTTTCAATCGCTCTCGGTGTTCTTTGTCGGTGAGGTGGATTAAATCGGTAGATGCTAATTCAATTAAACGATATTGAGCACTTTGAAAACCACTGGCCGGAAGTAAAGCCATTCTGAAACGCAGGAATTGCTCTTTTTCCATGCCATTAATCATTATTTCAAAGGATTTAGTGAGTGCTTCAAAATAACGAATGATGCGATGAATACGTTCTATAAAGAAAGTAAGTTCTAATTTTTCGTTCCATCCTAAATCCTGTCCATTAGGCAATACCTTTCTGCCATTGTGGGCAATCTGATTGTATTCGTGCAAGCATAATTTAAAGTAAAGCTCCGTAATTTGATGATAAACAATGAATATCACTTCATCAGGAAAATCGGTGCGTGGCTTTTGTAATGTAAGCAAGGTGTCTACTGATATGTAATCCCAGTAAGGTAGGTAATTGGAAATAAGCAGGCCCTCTAAATAACTATTTACATCTTGCCCGCTTAAAGCATATTTTTCAAAAAGTAAGTTGAGTTTTTCAGTGGATATTTTGGTTGTTTCCATAAAATGAAAGAATTAAAGAGTGGAACAAAGATAAGTAAAATTAGTATGCTGCTCATTCATAAGTTAATTATTTAAGAAGGTTGAATATATTTTTCAAGTGAAAAATGTAAAGCTCTTTTAAGTTTTTCAGATGAAATATGTTCAAGATTTATAGAATACTTTCTTGCGTTGATGAGCCGCTCTATGTCTTGTAGTGTTGTAATTTCATCAGAATAGATGCTTAAAATGTACATTTTAGGTGGCGATAATTTGATAAGATACTCTTTGGCCGTTTTAAATTGTTCAAACAGTGTACCTTTATTTTCATTGACCATTTGAAAGTTTTTTAAAAGAAATAACGTGGTGTTAAAGTAAGTGAGCTGAGCCGAAAATAAAGCATAGGCATAAGAATTCGTATCATCTTTAAAGTATTCTACTATTCTGAACGGATGATGGATTTCATTTTCAATTTTATTAAGCAGGGTATAAACATCAAAAGTATCTTGATTAAAAGCGGTGATAATAAGATTATTGGGTACTTCTTCCATAGAAAATCTAATATTTATGAGATAGTTTCTTAAAGAACAAAACACTACTTACAAGAATAGCAATACTACCACTTAACACAAAAGGCAAAGAAGAGTTAAAGTTATACCACAACCATCCTGTTAGTCCATTGGAAATTAAGTATGTAAAACTTTGTAATGTTGTAAAAAAGCCAATAGCTGTTGCTGTTTCTTCTTTATCTGCCAGATTGCTAATCAGTGCCTTGATATTTCCTTCAATAGTAGCAGAATAGATACCATATAATACAAATAAAATCAACATATCCTGCCAGGATTGAAATAAAGCAATTCCGGAATATACGATACCAAAAAACAAAAGACCAGAAGCAATGGTATTTTTTAATCCTAATTTATCCCCTATTATTCCAAAAGGAAAAGCCAGTAAAGCATAGGACAGATTGTAAACCACATATAATAAAATGACCTGATAATCAGTTATTCCATTTGATTTTGCTCTTAATAATAACAACATATCGCTGCTATTAAAAATATAAAATACAATCAATAAGACGGTTACCCATTTGTAATCCTTACTGGCTCTTGACCAATAGGAAAGTAATTCATTCCAACGTACACGATGACCCGATACTGTTGAATCAGACAATTTTTTTTCTTTAATAAAGAAGGAAAATAAAACAGCCAATACACCCGGCAGAAATGAAATTAAAAAAATTGTTTGATAATTTAAATGAAATACTGCCAGAAAATACAACGTCAGTGCAGGCCCAACAACAGCCCCTAAAGTATCTATACTTCTATGAAAACCAAATACTTTGCCCTTATGTTGCAGATGACTTTCGTCTGAAAGCAGGGCATCACGCGGCGCCGTGCGAATACCTTTGCCCAATCTATCGGCTATCCGCATGAAGAGAATCCAAAAATAGTTTGAAAAAACAATCATCAAAGGTTTACTCAAAGCACTTAAAGAATATCCACTCATTATAAATAATTGTCGCTTTTTCAGTTTGTCACTCCAGATTCCAAAATAAGTTTTGCTTAGTGCCGATAAGCTTTCTGCACTGCCTTCTATCAGGCCAATTCCGGCCACATTAATGCCAATAGAACTTAAATATAATGGAATAACAGGATATAATAATTCAGATGCAACATCTGTAAAAAAACTAATGACAGATAAAAATAAGATATTTCGGGTGATGTATGAAAAATTCATTTTCAATATAATAAACAAAAACGAAGAAGTGATATTATCCGGCTGTGTCTAATGCTGATTTTGGTGTACAGCGATAAAATTATAAATGATATTTTCTTTAAAGGTTTTATTAAATGCTTCCAAAGTATAAGGCCTCTGATGTTTTAAGTAAGATTCAAAGTCAAACAAGGCATAATTTTTACTTTCAAAAAAATGATACACATCCGTGGCTGTAGTATTGTAATAATCACTACCACCTAATCCAAACTCAAAAGCAATGTATGGATGACTGTTTTCTATTATTTTTTCAGCGCCTTTTAAAACCTTTAATTCCGCCCCTTCTACATCGATTTTAATAAACTTAATTTTAAGATCTTGTGAAATCAAATCATCTAATTTTCTTACTTCTACTTCTATCGGTTTTATTTGGGCATTGGCATCCGAAAATTTCCTTTTATTTAGTCCACTGTAAGCGGGATTGTTTTTTATCCAATAAAATTCTGTGGTGCCATTTTCATCAGAAACAGCATAAGGAAATACTTTTACATTGGAAAATTTTTGTTTTAACCGTTCATAAAAATAAGGAATGGGCTCTATCGCAAAATGCTGACCCTTCTTTGCATAGCGAATAATCATTTCCATGATTTCTCCTTTATGACAGCCGACATCAATGGTATTATCTTTTTCTTGTAAAATTTTTTGTAAAATCTTTTTTAATAAAATATCATTTCGCAAATTAGTGGTAACAGGAATGTTACATTCGAAAAAAATTTTTCTTATGATATCTTTTATACTATGCACTTAAAACATTTTTTCGGGTTAATAAAAAAATCAGATAAAGAGTAGTGCTGTATAAAAAGAACGCCACTGTCTGATGAAGTACACCAAGCACAATTGGCACCTGATACAAAAGTGTAAAAATACCCAACATAAACTGTATCGTAACAAAATAGATGAGCCAGGATACAGCACGTTGTTGATTATCTTTGAGCTGAAGTTTTGAAGATAAATACCAAAGATATAGGGTAATGAAAACCACTACAATCGCTAATGTGCGGTGGATAAACTGAACCCCTGCAGGCACATCCAGAAAATTTTTTAACCAACTGTCATAAACTAAAATCGTATCGGATGGAAACCATTCATTTCCCATTTTGGGCCAGGTATTGTAGAACATGCCTGCTTTTAGCCCGGCCACAAAAGCACCGTATTTAATCTGAGCAAGCAGTACAATAAAAAAAACTAAAACCCAATAAAAATATCTTTTTTCATCTTTTGAAGTTTGAAAACTATGTTTGTAGTATAAAACATCTAAAAAATACCAGAACGTAAATCCAAATACTAAAAATGCATTGAGCAAATGCGTAGCCAGACGATAATGACTTACGGCCGGCTTGTCAACCAATCCGCTTTTCACCATCCACCAACCGATGAGCCCTTGCAAGACACCGAGCACAAACAGTATCAGAATTTTTTTATAGAACCCTTGCGGTATCTGTTTCTTAAAATGAAGAATCATAAACCCTACAATAAAAACAAGACCTATCAATCTTCCAATAAAGCGATGCACGTATTCCCACCAGAAAATACTTTTAAATTCTTCCAAACGCATTCCAAAGTTTTTAATTTTATATTCCGGGCTTTCCTGATATTTTTGAAAATGTTGCATCCAACTTTCTTCCGATAAAGGCGGCAAAGAGCCCATCACACTCCAATCTGTAATGGATAAACCCGAATGCGTTAGCCGTGTAATAGAACCCACTACTACCATAATATAAATCAGCACAGCACCCGTTAACAACCAGATAGCAAAGGGTTTAAAAGGATTTTGTTTAAGTAAAGAATACATAAATACTTAATCCAGGAGCATTTCCACTACATCGTCAGGAATAATTAACTTTCCGGCAGTAGATTTTTTGATTTGCTCAACCGTAACACCCGGCGCTATCTCTTTTAAAATAAATCCGCCTTCTTTTAGGTCAATGTCGTAAACACCTAATTCTGTTACAATTTTTTTGACGCACCGAACACCGGTAAGCGGTAAAGTACATTCTGACAGAAGTTTAGATTCACCATGTTTATTTACTTGCTGCATAGCGACAATAATATTTTTAGCAGAAGCCACCAGATCCATTGCACCACCCATTCCCTTTACCATTTTCCCCGGAATTTTCCAGTTCGCAATATCACCTTTTTCACTGACTTCCATAGCCCCTAATATCGTAAGATCAATGCGTTGAGAACGAATCATACCAAAGCTCATAGCAGAGTCAAATATAGAAGCCCCCGGCAGCAAAGTAACCGTTTGTTTACCAGCATTGATAAGATCTGCATCTTCTTCTCCTTCACAAGGAAAAGGTCCCATGCCCAAAATACCATTTTCAGATTGTAATACCACATTAAGACCTGCAGGAATGTAATTCGCTACTAAGGTAGGAATGCCTATACCCAGATTAACGTACATTCCGTCTTTTACTTCTTTCGCGATGCGTTTAGCAATGCCATTTTTATCTAACATACTTTACTCTATTTTATGCACTGCAAATATGCTGAAAATGTTACAATTGAAAAAAATTTACCTTAATTTAGGTAACATTGGAAGCCTATTCATGAACACCTTAATAAAA
This sequence comes from uncultured Flavobacteriaceae bacterium, assembly GCA_964576565.1. Classification (GTDB taxonomy): domain Bacteria; phylum Bacteroidota; class Bacteroidia; order B-17B0; family Aurantibacillaceae; genus BPGX01. The sequence continues at coordinate 15,242 of CAZNVL010000053.1, forward strand.
AAAATAGATCGTGAATAAATATGCATAATATGTTACAATCCAAGAAAATTTTTACCTTAATTTAAGTAACATAGTAGGCCTATTCATGAACTCCTTGATTAAAAAAAGGAGAATATAAATAAAAATACAAAAATAATTTTTATACTAGTTGAAAAAATTAACTCTTGATAATGTACGCAAAAAGAGCCATTACTACTGAAAGTACAAGTGGCACAAACCAAGTAATCAGACCTAAACGCTTTTCTATCGCATCAAAGCGAACAGCATTCGTCTTCTCCATTGCTTCAAAACGTTTGTCTATCATTTGTATCAGCAACTTAATATCTTCTTTTGTGGCTAATCTCTCCTCACGGCTTTGTTGTTCCTCTTCAAATACAATAAACACATCCTCTAATACCCGACTTAACCACTTCTCCGGCTTCTCATTTCTTATCTCTTCTTCATGCTCTTTTACTATATGTTTTATCTTTAATGCCACACTCATGCTTCTTTTTTCTACAAAATTACAAAATAATTTTGATACTAATTAAAAAAATCCTCTCAGTGTTCTTTGTGTGTATTTTCTTGGTACTCTTTGTAGTTTATTATTTTTTCTACTTTGATTTTACCACAAAGTACACAAAGGTTTTTCACAAAGGATACAAAGAAAATTTTTACCTTAATTTAAGCAACATAGTAGGCCTATTCATGAACACTTTGACTTAAATTTAAAGAAAAAGAAGGTGAATAAATATTACCACTCAAAAAAAATAAAATGCTTTAATTAAAACTACAACAAACCTTCTGTAAAACATTTATTATATTTATTAAATTTACCTCATCATTTTTTATGAGAAAAG
>CAZNVL010000054.1:0-15793 GCA_964576565.1 uncultured Flavobacteriaceae bacterium
AAAATCCCCCTTTGATTTTGGGGGATTTTATGAGAATTGGACCTATTTTTTTATCTATTGAATTGTTTTTAGTACTTCTTTGTTAATTTCAACGGGATATTTCTTTTTCAAATAGTTTAACCATTCGGTTTCAAGATAATTTTGATAATCGGCGGTTACTTGTCCACGGGCTTCTTGCAAGGTTTTAATGGTCGGTGGAATGATTTTATTAATTACCAACACTTCTATTCTGTTTTCTTTTTCATTTTTGATGTTTTCTGGTAATAGGCCTTCTTTCCAGAATTTATCAATATTGGGATTTTCTCCTTTGAACACTACAGTAGAATGAGTGGCCAAATTGGATTGATTTTTTTTGTTGATGGTTTCTACAATTTCTTTTTCTGTTTTCTTTTTGGATAATAGTTTTCTTACTTCGTTGGCTATTTTTTCATCGGCACATTTGTAAATCGTAATATCGGCGCGTTCGTTCCATTTGTATTTCTCTTTATTTTTTTCATAAAATGCTCTTAATCCTGCTGTATCTTTGATGGCTTTGCTCCACACATTTTTGTCTGTAATGTCAAATAATAAAATGCCGTCTCTGTATTCGTTTAATAATTGTTTGTATTCAGGATATTTTTGTGGTAATCTTTCTTCTTCAAATTCAATTACAATTTTATCTCTCCATTTGGCATACATGTTTTCCATTAATCCTTTTAATTCGGTGGGGCTTCTGACAATCATTTGAGATTCAAGATATTGAGCAAAATCTTTTATAGTATAGGATTTATTACACAATTTAATTATCTCAAGGTTTTCTATAGGTTTTACGCGTTCGGCTTTCCATTCGCTCTTTAAATAAGTGGAATCAAGATATTTCAAAATTTGATCTCTGTTTTTCAGGTTTTCTGTGAAGTTGCATTCTTGTTTGATTTTAGCAATCAATGCTTTTTGTCCTGCAAGGCCTCTTTGATCTTTTTGTATTTTGGCTTTGAGTTCGTTTTTCATAGCATCAAAAGGTGGTAAGAGTTTCAAACCTATTCGTTTAATAATATGCCAACCATACGGCGTTTCTACTGGTTCAGAAATATCTCCATCGTTTTGTAATGCAAAGGCAGCGTTTTCAAAACTTTCTGGATAGCGTCCTGATTTAAAGGGTGGTAGCATTCCGTTTCTTAATTTGCTTTGTTCATCTTCAGAATATTGTCTGACAGCATCGTCAAACTTTAATTCGCCTTTTTTAATTTTATCGTATAGTTCATAGATTTTCTTTTTGATGTTTTCTTTATCTTCTGGTTTGGCCTCTTTGGGGAATTTCAGCATTAAATGAGCAACTTGTATTTCACCGCGAGAAGGTTTTTTGTCATACACTTTTACAATGTGGTAGCCGTATTTTGTTCGCACAATCGGGGCTATTTCACCTACTTTGGTATTAAAAGCAGCGCTTTCAAAAGGATACACCATATCAAAGGCAGAAAAGTATCCTAACATGCCTTTGTTGTCAATGACAGATGCATCATCGGATGTTTTTGGAGCAATGTCTAAAAACTTATCGTTTCCTGCTTCTTTGATGTATTTGGGTAGATTTTTGACGGAATTTAAAATCGTTTTGTAAACGGTACTATCCTTCTTTTTCAGTTGTGGTTCAATCATTGTAGTGTGACGAAGTAATTTTTCGTAATCAGCAATTTCCTTTGAAGTGGGCAGTTTTCCTAAAAGGGCATTGCGGATTAAATTGGCTCTTGTCCAGGATTCTAAAGTGTCTTTAGGCAATGCTTCTTCAGAGCAACGAATTAAAATGTGTGCGGCTTTTACTTCGTATTTCAATCTGTCATATGCCTCTTCTACAATTTTTTCATCGGTATTCTTATCGTGAAGATACGGATTTGCCAATTGTTTTTTGTAGGTATTAAATTCGTTTTTGAATTGTGGCAAAGTATCCAACCCATTGGCTTCTGCTTCAAATACTTTCATTTTGTATAAAGCAAACATTTGAGCGTATTCATCGGTAGTTTTTTTATCCACGCTTCTTCCATTGTTTTTATGGTATAATGCTTCAAATTCGGATTTATAGATGGGCTTTCCTCCTACTTTCATTACAACAGGATCATTGTTTTGAGCTTGACTGAAAAAACTTACTAACATCAACAAACCAATACTCGTTTTTTTCATAGCATTAAATTTTGGTTCGCAAGTATATGAAAAAACTTATAAGTGTTTAAATTTAATTTTGCTTAAAAGAACTTAAATACTTTAATGCCCATTGAATAGTTTTTAATGCAACTGGAATTTTAATGTTTCCTTTTCCAATCTCTTCAATTAATGAAAAATGAATAGTTTTAGCAGTATTTTTCTTGTCTTGAAGAATTTTTCGTGTCAACAATGGTATGTCTGAAGGATTGATTTCTGGTAGATAACGAGTAGAAAAATGTTGTAAAATATCTTGCTCAATTTGAGTGGCTATCTTGGGATTTAATTTTTTTAATTTCACAGCAATTTGATTTTCTGCGATTATTCCGTAAGCCACTGCATAGCCGTGTGGTATGTATTTTTTTTGTTCTTCTAAAAGCCCTTCAATAGCGTGTCCTATGGTATGCCCATAGTTTAATAATTGTCTTTCATTTTGATCATTTAAATCCTTATGAATGATTTTTAATTTCAGTTGAATGGCTTGTTGAATGTGTTTTTTGTCAGGGATTAAAGAGTGATGAAGGTGTTTAATGATGGTGTGATAAAAGTGTTGGTCTTTAACGAGTGCGATTTTTATGATTTCTGCCCAGCCGCTTAATAATTGTTCTTTTGGTAAAGTGTGCAGGAATTCAGGAACGATGATATTTTTCAAAGGAAGTGCTATAGTGCCCAAGATATTTTTAGTGTGCTTCCAATTCACGGCATTTTTGCCGCCAATTGAGGCATCTACCATCGAAAGTAAGGTAGTAGGCACAGATACAAAAGGGATTCCTCTCTTAAAAACACTACAGGCAAAACACGCTATATCGTGTAAAACACCACCACCAATGATGAATATTTTATGACTTTTTGTAACGTTTTGTTGTAATAAAAAATTCCAGATTTTTTCAGCAGTGTGCAATGTTTTAGTGTGTTCTGAAATGGGCAGAATTAATTGTTTCTTGTTGTTCTTAAATAATTCAGGATAAAGTGTATAAATTTTTCTCTCACTAATTATCACTAAATCGTTCTCACTCTTAACATATTGCGTTAATTGTAATATACTTAAAACTTGAATTTCATTAGACAAAAAAACTTTGATATTTGCTTTCATATTTATTGCTGATTGAAATTTAGTTTAATATACTTTGAACAAAAATTTTCTTCCACATCTTTAATGAATAATAATTTTCAACGCCCTCTCTTCCTTGTTTTCCTAATGATTTACGAAGTTCTTCATTTTCAATTAAAATGGATAATTGTGTTATCCATTCACTTTCAGTGTTCGCAATAAGTCCTCCTTTTGTTTTTTCAATTATTTCCGGATTAACTCCTACATTGCTTGATACACAAGGAACTGCACAGGATAAATAGGTCAACATCTTCAAACCACATTTTCCTTTACTCCATTCTTCATCGGGCAAGGGCATAATTCCAATATCAAAAGAATTTAAAATGTCCACTTCTTTTTCTTTTTGCCATTCTTCAATAGAAACCGCTAATTCGGGAATATATTTTTTTGTTGCTACAAATCTGAATTCAACATTATTATACTTCTGCTGAATTTTCTTCAATACTTTTACAATACTTAATAAATGTAGGATTGTAGAATGACTGCCCATCCATCCAACAATCACTTTATTCGTTTTCTGTTTATTATTTTTAGGCATAAAATAATCCGTATCCACTACCGTAGGAATGCATACAACATTTTGATTGTATTTCAACACAAACTGTTTCAGATAATCATTTCCAACCAATACTGTATCCGAATGCTTGATAAAATGAACAGTTTTAGAATACGGTCGTTTTAATACATTGACAACTCCTTTTTCTGATGATAAGAAGATGGCATCATCAAAATCAAAAATAATTTTTTTGGCTTTCCTCCTTAAAATCCACATCCACAAAGGACAATGAAACCAATGCAATTCACGATATATCAAAATCACATCTACCTTCTTCAGAAATAAGATCTGATACGTTCTTTTTAGAAAAGTAAAACACAACACAAAAAATTTAAGAATGTTATTACTAGACTGAAACAAAATTTTATCAAGAAAACTATTCACTAAATAAAAATAATTTACCTCACCATATTCTCTTACAAACGGTTCATATTGAAACCAGCGATAACGTTCATTGGGCGCCCGAAACGGTCGGTGGATACCAAAAACAGCAAATTTATTTTTTATCATCAATACAAATAAATTAGGTTAACCGAAATTTACAATATTTAATAGAGTGTCCTTTTTCGTGAAATAATTGCTCATAATATGTCTTAATACTTTTAACTTCACTAAATACAACATCACTTTCATTATATAAATCAAAACTCACTAATTCCGTCTGAAGATCACTATTTTTCAAAACTTCCAATGTATATTGAAAAAACTTATCATTATCTGTTTTCAAATGAATAATTCCATCAGGTACTAAAAATTTTTTGTAGTGTTCTAAAAATCTTAGATGTGTCAATCGCTTTTTTTCACGAGATTTTTGTTCGTTGGGATCAGGGAAGGTAATCCATATTTCATTTACCTCATTCGGAGCAAATACTTTATCTAAAAATTCCACCTTTGTTCTTACAAATGCTACATTTTCCAATTTCTTTTCCACTGCCTGTTTGGCTCCTGTCCACATTCGGTTACTTTTAAAATCAATTCCAATAAAATTTTTTTGTGGATATTTTTCCGCCAATCCTATCGTATATTCACCTCTACCACATCCTATCTCAATAATAATGGGATTGGTATTCTTAAAATATTCTGCTTGCCACTCTCCATATAATTTCATTGTTTGGTTTTCCAAAATGTACTTATCAAATAAGTAAGTAAAACAATTAGAAAATACTTTAAATTGTCTGAATTTTTCTAACTTGGTGGGCATAGAATCAAATTTGAACAAAAAACTGAGAATGTGTGGATGCTACTTTTTGCAATTGATGAATGTTCTCTACTCTATATTGCTTCATTAATCTGCAATAATACTCTATAATTACTAATGATAAAACAAAAAAAGGCAACGCAGGTGTCTTCAAACGCACTAATGAGCCAAAATTGGATATACTCAATCCCACAGAAAATGAGAAAAACAAGGCAAATGTCAACATAAATAAAACGACCGACTGATTGTAAATAACATGAAAAATATTTTTCCATTTATAACGATAAAATAATCGTATTAAAAGATATAACAACACGGTATTTTCAATAGCCGATACCAACATCACCACGTTTCTCACATCTAATAATGTCGGGCGAAATAAACCCGCGAAAATGGCTTTCGGTGAAATTTTTATCAAACCCGGAATAGAATTATCATATTCCCCAATGTCAAACGAATTTCCTTTGTACGCTTCCCGCTTCAAATCACTTCTTACAATTTCTGATTTTTCAAGCACTCTATCCACCGCATAATCGCCCATCTTGTTACTTAATAAACTCAAAGCAAAAAAACCCATAACACTTCCAATTGAAATTAACACCATAGTAAAAAGCGAACGAATAAAACTCGCATTATATCGGTCTAACACACTCACACTCCACCAAATCAAAGAACCCGGCAACAAAGCATACAAAACATACGGCTTGACATTTAAATGAATGTAAACCGCTGAAACAATCGCTACCCAATAATACCAGTTAAATTTTCTTTTAATAAACAGATTGTAAAAACCATACAAATACCAACAAACCGCAGATAATGTCACCGTATCTTTCATTATTCCGGAAGTCCAAAAAGCCGTGGATGGAATAGCAAAAATCGCAATGAACAATTGCTTCTTTAATTTAGGATACATCTCACAAAATAGTTGATACAACTTCCAGTTGCCCCAAAAACCAATTACAGAAAATGTTAGAGTTGTTGGAATAAACCGCCCAGCACCAAATAAGGTAACAATACTCGTTATTCTTGAAACAAAAAAAGCATACTTGTCATTTATCCAGAAAACAGGCATAGTATAATCCTCACTATAAAAATAATACATACGATTCGGATGTGCATTTCCTACCATAATTTCCAAATAATCCATTGGTCTGGTCAGCATCAATTCCATCAATGCTTTGCCCGTTCTGTAATAATTTCCCGTATCTCCATCTTTGTAATAAAAGGCATATACCATTGCAAAAGCAAATGCCCCCGTCATCTTAATAATAATACCTAAATCCAAATACTTATACTCCTCTTTTCCTTCTCTTATATGTCTTTTCTTGTAAAAAATAGCCAACATTGAAAAAACTATCAGATAAATCGGAAACAACAAAAAATCATATATCTCTATAAAATCCCGCAAGATCATTCTGTAAGCATTGAAGTAGTTACTATTTCCGAATCTTTAGAAACTGTTTTAATAAAAATATCATTCATCGATACCACATCTTCTTTTACAGAAATTATTTCACACACTGGTAAAATTAATTGTAATACTTTATTGAGAGTAAATCCATCTTTTAATCTTATCTTGACTATCCATTCATTCCCCATTTCCTTGGTCTCCAATAATTCTGCACTTGTCCATAGAGCGTGAGTAAAAGATTGTAAATGCCCTTTCATTTGTATTTGATAAACAGATGACTGAAATTGTTTTTTAATCTCATAAACATTCCCTTTCAACACCACTTTTGCCTGATGTATGAGCGCAATCTCATCACACAATTCTTCCACACTGTTCATATTATGAGTAGACAAAATAATTGTAATCCCATCTTTCTTCATACTTAATAACTCATTCTTAATCAATTCCGCATTAATAGGATCAAAACCACTAAACGGTTCATCTAATATCAATAATTTCGGGCGATGCAAGACGGTTGCAATAAACTGTATTTTTTGTTGCATCCCTTTGCTCAGATCTTCTATCTTCTTGTCTTTCCACTGTTCTATACTCAATCGATTCAACCAAAATTTAGCCCGCTTTACCGCTTCTGCATATTCCAATCCTTTTAATCTTGCAAAATAAATTAATTGATCCCACACTTTCATCTTCTTATACAGCCCTCTTTCTTCCGGCAAATAACCCATTTCATAAACAGCATCTTCACGCATTAAATTTTGTTTGTATAAAACTTTACCTTCATCCGGTGCAATAATTTGCGTAATGATTCGAATTAAAGTAGTTTTTCCTGCACCATTCGGACCTAATAATCCAAAAATACTTCCTTCTTTAATTTCTACCGAAACTTTATCCAAGGCTTTGTGTGGATGATACTGTTTGCTCACTTCTATTAACTCTAACAAGTTCATTTTCAATGAATTTTTGTCTTGAAATTTGCTCAAATTTAGCCAATTTGTCGGATACAAATTGAAAAACTGAAAAAATGTTCCGAAAAAAAATACTAAAACATAATGGTACAATGCTTGTTAAACAGAGTGCAGAATTAACCCCAAAAACTTACCACTATGGCAAACATTGTAAAACAAGAACTCAGATTCCCAACATTCAAAAACTTAATTGAAAGTTTCTTTGAAAACGACTTCCCGACTTTTGGAAGTTCCTTAAACAAATGGATTGGTGCTACCATCCCCTCTGCTAACATCAAAGAAAGCAAAGAAAACTTCATCATTGAGTTAGCAGCACCCGGATTGAAAAAAGAAGACATCAAAATTGACTTAGACAATGATGCCTTAACCATCTCTTCCGAACAAAAAGAAGAAAAAACAGAAGAAAAAGACAACTACACTCGTAGAGAATTCAACTACTCTTCATTCACCCGTTCCTTCTACTTACCAGAAATAGCGGACGCCGAAAAAATCGCTGCCGAATACAAAGACGGCATTCTGAACATCACTATTCCTAAGAAAGAAAGCGCTATCAAAAAACCACAAAAAAGGATTGAAATCAAGTAAAAAACTCTAAACAGAAGGTAGTAAATGGCTTGAAGGCATTGCCTTCAAGCCATTTTTGCATTTAAATACCTAACAAAATAAAAAAAAATCACACCGCGAATTTCAAATAGGTTAGTATTCCAAAAAACGAATAACTATTTTTGCCCGTATGTCAAAGTTTATTCCACCATCATCCATCTTATACCCTTACCGAAAAATCATTTTTTCTGCATCATTGCTTACACTCGTTTTAATCACCGGCATTATCGGCTATACAACAATCGAACGAATTCCAGTTTTAGACGCACTCTACATGACGGTCATCACCGTTGCCACGGTAGGTTACAGAGAAATAGTTTCACTATCTGATGCAGGAAAAATTTTTACCATTTTCCTCATCATTACAAGTTTTGGTATTTTTGCCTATGCTATCTCCTCTATTACTCAATTCATAATAGAAGGAGAATTTAATCAATTCTTTAAAAACAGAAAAAAAGTGGAAGAAATTGCTAAATTACACAACCATGTCATAATTTGTGGCTTTGGCAGAAATGGCCGGCAAGCCGCACAAGTTCTTAAAGCTCATAATCACCGTTTTGTAGTCATAGAAAAGAACCCCAATATCACAGACAACATCACCCACAAATATAAACATTTGGTCTTAAACGGCGATGCTTCCAATGATGAAGTATTGATAAAAGCAGGTATAAAACGCGCCAAAGCCATTATTACTACATTACCCAATGACGCAGATAATTTATTCATTGTACTTTCTGCCAGACATTTAAATCCTAAAATTCATATTATTTCCAGAGCCAGCGAAGAAAACTCCGACACAAAACTTAAAATCGCCGGCGCTGATAAAGTAATTATGCCCGACAAAGTAGGCGGTTCACACATGGGCACATTAGTACTCAAGCCCGACACCGTAGAATTAATTGAAATGATTTCTTCTCAAGGTCTTAACGATGTCTCATTAGAAGAAATTTTATTTAGCGACCTGTCTTCTTCTTTACAACATAAAACTTTAAAAGAATTAGAATTGCGTCATAAATGCGGTGCGAACATCATCGGCTTCAAAACACCAGATGGACAATATATCATTAACCCCAGCCCTGATACACCCATTATCCCCAACTCCAAAATTTTTGTCTTAGGTACAAAAGAACAAATCAAACGTTTAAAAACCATACTATCTGAAACCGTATGAAAAAATTTTTAATCACCGGTTCCAACGGCTTACTCGGTCAAAAACTTTGTCAAAAACTTCTCTCAAAAAATTATTCTGTCATTGCTACATCAAGAAGCAAAGACCGAATGAACTTTCAACATCCAAATTATGTTTATGAAGAATTAGACATTACTAATTTTGACCAATTAAAAAACATTTTTGAAAAACACTTACCCAACGTTATCATCAACACCGCCGCTATGACCAATGTAGATGCCTGCGAATTAAACCCCCACGACTGCTTTATGCAAAACACCAAATCCGTAGAAATGATGATCACTATTCTAAAAACATTGCAATCAGAAACTTACACCCCACATTTTATACACCTTTCCACCGATTTTATTTTTGACGGCACTAAAAAAATGTTGACTGAAGAAGATATACCCAACCCACTCAGTGTTTACGCACACAGTAAACTTGAAGCCGAAAAAATTATTCAAAATTCTCAATTGAAAAAATGGGCTATTGCACGAACGATATTAGTTTATGGCGTCGCCAAAGATATGAGTCGCTCCAACATCGTTTTGTGGGTAAAAAATTCTTTGGAACATAATAAAACTATTTCCATCGTTACCGATCAATACAGAACACCTACCCTTGCAGAAGATTTAGCCGATGGATGTATTTTAATAGCAGAAAAAGAAGCCACCGGCATTTTCAACATCGGTGGAAAAGATTTTATGAGCATCTACGAACTCGCCTGCAAAGTAGCCGACTTTTTTCATTTAGATAAATCGTTAATAAAACCCTCTTTAAGCACTGATATTCAGCAACCTGCCAAACGCCCGCCCATCACAGGATTAGACATTTCCAAAGCACAAAAGATATTAGGATATAACCCTCATTCTTTTGAAGAAGGTTTAGCCATTGTAGCCAAACAATTAGCACAAAAAAATTGATTACTAATGCCCAATGTAATACAATTATTACCCGAACACATTGCGAGTAAAATTGCAGCCGGCGAAGTCATTCAACGCCCGGCTTCTGTCTTCAAAGAATTAGTAGAAAACGCTATTGATGCTCAAGCCAATAAAATCACAATTTACGTAAAAGACGGCGGAAAAGAATATCTGCAGGTTACAGACGATGGCATCGGTATGACACCCGAAGATGCCCGCATGTGCTTTGAAAAACACGCTACTTCCAAAATTAAAAGTATCGACGATTTGTTTAATATCCATACCAAAGGATTCAGGGGCGAAGCATTAGCCAGTATAGCCGCCGTAGCCAAAGTAGAATTAAAAACCAAAACAGCAGAAGCCGAAACAGGAACCCGCATTGTCATTGAAGATAACAAAGTATTGATCAATGAACCTTGCGCCTGTCCAAAAGGCACCAGCATGAGCGTGCAAAACTTATTTTTTAATCTTCCTGCCCGAAAAAATTTTTTAAAAGACAACTCCATAGAATTTAAATACATCATAGATGAATTTGAACGTGTAGCAATACCGCATCACAACATACATTTCGCACTTATTCACAATGATAAATCAATCTATCAATTACCATCTGTCTCAAATTTATTTTCCAGAATAGAAAGTTTTTTAGATAACTCTTCTAAAAATAAATTTTTCACTATTCAGGACCAAACACCCGCCTTTGAACTAAAAGCATATATTGGAAATCCGGAAATAGCCAAAAAGAAACGTTCTTATCAGATGATTTTCATCAACAAACGCTATGTCAAAAATAATTATTTAACCCACGCTGTTTACGAAGCTTTCAAAGGTCTCATTCCTGCAGACCATCATCCACCGTTCTTTCTGTTTCTAAACATTCCCCCAGCCCGAATTGATTGGAACATTCATCCGGCCAAAATTGAAGCAAGATTACTGGACGAAAAAATGATATATCCATTTTTAGTCAGTGTAATTAAAAAAGGGCTTGGAGTTTCAGGTATTACGCAAACTATTGATTTTTCTACCTCTCCAGACATTGATCTCCGAGATATTGATAGCCAAAAAACTGCCTCTCCACCAACAATAAAATTAACCCCCGGTTATTCTCCTTTCAAAACATCTGCCAATACATCCTTAGAAAATACCCCACGCCATCCTGCTTCATGGGAAGAATATTACAAAATTTTTCAGGAAGGAAAATTTGATCTTTCTACTCCCACAGAAAAACAAGAATCTCTCAACATTACCTCTGCTTCAGCCGCCACTATAGAATGCTTTCAATGGCTCAACAAATATATACTTTGTTCCCTCAACGAAAAATTATTTATCATCGATCAACACCGCGCCCACGAGAAAATTATTTACGAACAAATAAAATCCAAAAAATCAACTATAGCCGCCCAAACACTCTTGTTTCCATTGCATCTGGATTTAAATCCGAACGACTTTCTTTTGTTACAGGAATTACTTCCTGTATTTAAAGAAAATGGCTTTGAAATAGAACCTTTTGGAAAGACCTCTGTCATTATCACTGCATATCCAGATATTCTATCTTCCCATGAAATCAACTATAGCATTGAAAATACATTGGAAAATTTCAAAATCAACCAACTATCCGAAATAAAAGATATAAGAGAAAATTTCATCCGGTCTTTTGCTAAAAGTACCGCTATCAAATACGGACAAATTCTCACCAAACCTGAAATATTATCCATTCTGGAAAAACTTTTTGCATTAAATGATTTTACCTACTCCCCTTCCGGAAAAAGAATTATCAAAGAAATTGACCGTGAAGAGATATTAAATTATTTCAAAAAATAATACCCATGAATAGTTACCGACCGTCTTCAATACCTCCTGTAACTCTTAATTTTTTAATCATCAATGGCTTAATGTATTTGATTAGATTAGTATTTCTATACAAATACGATATAGAAATTTCTGAATATCTTGGTTTAAGATATATTGCATCACAGGAATTTCATTGGTATCAATTGATAACCTACATGTTTGTCCATGGCAACGAAATGCATTTGTTTTTCAATATGTTTGCTTTATGGATGTTTGGTCCATTATTAGAACAAATATGGGGAAGTCAACGTTTTTTAATTTATTATGTAATTTGCGGGCTTGGAGCGGCTTTTACACAATATGTTTTTTATTATTTTTCTATAAAAGAGACCATTGCCGAACTCCATCGGATACACTCCGAAATTTTGAAAATCCCTCACGAAAGCATACGCTCCGAGTACCTTGAAAAATGGATAGAACGAATAAATGAAATTTACGATAGTATGATTATTATTGGAGCATCCGGAGCCATTTACGGATTATTAGCGGCTTATGGGGTACTTTTCCCAAATTCTTACTTTTATATTTATTTCGTGATGCCCATAAAAGCCAAATGGTTTGTGATAATTTACGGACTTATTGAACTCTTCACAGGTATTTTTCTGGAAGATAATGTGGCCCACTTTGCCCATTTAGGTGGAATGTTAGTAGGTATTATATGGGTATGGATCTGGAAGCAAAAAAATAAACCCTATTTTTTTACCGATGTATAATTTTTTCGTATAAAGAATACTATGAAACTTTACAATAAGACCTGGTACCAATTGAACAACAGTAACTATTTAACCATTTTACTGGTCTTGAATTTTACACTATTTGTATTGATTAATTTTTTTACGCATCTGCTTCACCTCGATTTAACCCCTTACTTAGCAATGCCTTTAAATGAATGGCAACTCTTATACAAGCCCTGGACCTTATTAACCTACATGTTCTTACACACCGACTTTTTTCATCTGTTATTCAATGTTCTGTTACTTTATTTTACAGGCACTTTATTTCAAAGCATTTTAGGGGAAAAACGATTGCTTTATCTCTACATCATGAGTGGTTTATGCGGAGCATTATTTCTGTTAGTTACACAATTGTTTTTCCCTTATGTAGGAGGTAGTTATTTATTAGGTGCTTCTGCTGCTGTGATGGGCATTATTTCTGCACAAGCCATTTATACCCCCAATTACACAGTACATTTATTTTTCATACTTCAAATGCCCTTCAAATATTTTGCTTTAATTACATTTATTTTAAGCACATTGATTGATTTCTCTTTCAATACCGGCGGGAAAATCACGCACATAGGTGGTGCTTTGTTTGGACTCATTTATGCCACATACCTCAAGAAAGGGATTGACCTCAAAACACTCTCCTTATTCAAAAAGAAACCCAACACCACTATTTTTTCAAAAAAAAGATTTAATAATGAAGATGAATATCTGGATTATTTGTTAGATAAAATTTCAACCAAAGGTTACCACTCCTTAACCAAACAAGAAAAAGAAGATTTGTTTAAAATCTCACAAAAAAAATAATCCGCCTCCTGTTTTAGAATGCTCCCAATTTCTCTGCCATTTGTATAAATTTTACTAACTTAGCGGCTCATTTATTTCGAACGCGTGGGAAAATATATTTTTTCAAAGATCATTTACTCAATTATTGTTTTATGGGGCGTTATCACGGCTATCTTTTTTTTATTTAATGTGCTGCCCGGCGACCCTGCCACAATCATGTTAGGGCAACGGGCCAATAAAGAACAAGTAGAAGCTATTCACAAAGATTTAGGACTGGATCTACCCATTTTCACGCAATATTTTTTATATCTCAACGATTTATCGCCAATTTCCATCCACCAATCTGAAAATAAAAACTCACACTGGTATTTTGACCCCGACAAATACATCGGCTTTACATTATTCCCACTAGTAAAAGATAAACATGTGGTCTTAAAAATACCCTATCTGCGTCGATCCTATATTACAAAAAGACCTGTTTCAGATATTATTTTAGAAACGTTACCCGAAACCGCTGTATTGGCCTTTTCTTCTATCATCGTATCTTCGGTGTTAGGCATTTTATTAGGGATTTTAGCAGCAATTAAACTCCATACATGGTATGACAAATTATCGCTCGTTTTATCGGTCTTAGGTATGGCGGCTCCCTCCTTTTTTGTTGGGCTTATAATTGCCTGGTTATTTGGTTATGTTTTAAGAGATTATACCGGATTATCACCCACCGGTAGCTTATACGAATTAGATGTATGGGAAGGTGAAAAAATTCAACTTAAAAATCTCATTTTACCGGCCATCACATTAGGCGTTCGTCCACTGGCTATCATCGTTCAGTTGATGCGTAGTTCATTATTAGATGTTATGTCTCAGGATTATATTCGCACGGCGCGTGCCAAAGGACTATCCTTTTACACCATCATATATAAACACGCTCTGAAAAACGCTCTTAACCCGGTTGTAACCGCTATCTCCGGCTGGTTTGCAGGACTTATGGCGGGCGCTGTTTTTGTAGAATACATTTTCAACTGGAAAGGCATCGGTTACGAAGTTTACGAAGCCCTTACTAAAAATGACCTGCCCGTTGTAATGGGGTCAACACTCGTGTTTGCTACCATCTTTATTATGACCAATATGTTAGTGGACATTATTTATGGATTTTTAGACCCACGCGTGAGAATTAAATAAATCTATGAAACTATCGTATCTATTATTAAAACAACTACTACCAATAGAACTACCGCCCCACGAACTGGCAGATATTCTTACAGAAATCGGCTTAGAAGTAGAAAACATTGTGACATTCAGTTCGCATAAAGGTTTAGAAAATGTTATTGTAGGTGAAGTCATTGAAAAAACAAAACATCCCAATGCAGATAAATTATCCTTAACCAAAGTATCCATCGGAAATGAGAGAATCCTAACCATTGTATGCGGCGCACCAAATGTGGATGTGCACCAAAAAGTATTAGTCGCATTGGTAGGTGCTAAGCTGCATACATTCAAGGGTGAAGTAATTGAAATTAAAAAATCCAAAATTCGTGGAGAATTAAGCGAAGGCATGATTTGTGCCGAAGATGAATTAGGACTTTCTGAAAACCATGATGGAATAATGATTTTACCACCAGATATTCCCGTTGGCTTACCAGCTGCTGATTACTTTAAAGTGACCAAAGATTATATCCTTGAAATTGGTCTTACGGCTAATCGTGGTGATGCCGCCTCTCACATTGGAATTGCAAGGGATTTGAAGACCTATCTTAAAACCCATTATCCCGAAAAATACACCGATTTAACCATACACTTTCCTGCTTCGTTCGATTTTCCGGAATCTTCCGGCACAATTGACATAGATATAGAAATTCAAAATACAGAAGATTGCAAGCGCTATGCCGGTATTGTCATCAACGGCGTTAAAGTAGCACCATCACCACAATGGTTACAAAATACTCTGAATGCATTGGGTATCCGACCAATCAATAATATCGTAGATGTCACCAACTTCGTTATGTTAGAATTAGGGCAACCGCTACATGCTTTTGATGTTCGTGCTATCAAAGGCAACAAAATCGTGGTCAGAAATGTACAACAGGGAACAGAATTTGTAACCTTAGACGGCATTACCAGAAAACTCTCTTCTCACGACTTGATGATTTGCAATGCCGAAGAACCTATGTGCATCGCAGGAATATTCGGTGGCTTAAACAGTGGAATCAAAGACGATACTCAAACTATTTTTTTGGAAAGTGCCTGGTTTAACCCTGCTGCTATTCGTAGAACCTCTACTTCATTGGGATTAAAAACAGATGCTTCTTTTCGCTTTGAACGTT
>CAZNVL010000055.1:0-15356 GCA_964576565.1 uncultured Flavobacteriaceae bacterium
AAATTAAAATGCTTTCTTAGCTCAGTTGGTAGAGCATCCCGACATTAGTCGGGATGGTCGGGGGCGAAGAAAGCAACAGGAATAACAAAAAAATAAAATACACAACGCTTTCTTAGCTCAGTTGGTAGAGCAGCTGACTCTTAATCAGTAGGTCGGGGGTTCGAGTCCCCCAGAAAGCACTAAAAATAACATTCTCTAAATTCATAACTCAAAAATTAAAATCATGGAACAAATTTTAGAATTTTTTTCAGTTTATCGTGAGCAAATTTATTTTGTTATCCTGTCTATCTTCGTGGGTGTTGAAATCATTGGTGGCGTGCCTACTGTGCTTCATACGCCTTTGATGAGTGGCGCCAATGCCATTCACGGCGTAGTTATCATTGGTTCTATTCATGTCATGTTGAATTTAAACCCAGATGACACACTGGCACTAATACTTGGCTTTCTGGCCGTATTTTTAGGAACATTAAATGTGGTAGGAGGTTTTGTGGTAACCGATAGAATGTTAGAAATGTTTAAGAAAAAATAATTTAATATGCTCAGATATGCTTTATGATAAGGAAATCGTACTTGGTACAAAATATAAAATTTTGTACTTTTGAAGTAAAGGTCTAAATATGAA
This sequence comes from uncultured Flavobacteriaceae bacterium, assembly GCA_964576565.1. Lineage (GTDB taxonomy): Bacteria > Bacteroidota > Bacteroidia > B-17B0 > Aurantibacillaceae > BPGX01. The sequence goes on from CAZNVL010000055.1 coordinate 623, forward strand.
AAAAAGATCAGACAATAATTTGAACCCAGCACAACTTCTTGAAATGATTAAAGAAACAAGAAAATCCATTCACGAAGGATTCGATAGAGTTGAGAGAATGTTTCAAGAAACAGAAATGATGTTTCAAGAAACGGACCGGAAGTTTCAAGAAACAGACCGGAAATTTCAGGAAACTGATAAACAATTTAAAGAGACAGATAAAAAACTGCGTCAGTTAGAAGATTTGTTCACAGGACAATGGGGAAAACTGGTAGAATCATTAGTAGAAGGTAATTTAATTAAATTACTGAAAGAAAGAAAAATTGATGTGCAAACCACTGCTCAAAGAGTGAAAGGTAAATACAAAAATCAAATTTTTGAAATTGATATTCTGGCGAAAAATGGTAGAGATATTGTCTTAGTAGAAGTAAAAACAACATTGAAAGTAAATCATGTCAATGAGTTTATTGACGAGTTACGAATCTTTAAAAAAGTTTTTCCGGAATATAAAAATAAAAATGTTTATGGCGCAATAGCATTTTTAAGGAGTGATGAAGAAAGTGATAAATTTGCTTACAAAAATGGTTTGTTCGTAATAAAGGCCAGTGCAGAAAGTGCAAGAATCTTAAATGATAAAAAATTTCAACCACATAAATGGTGAGAATCAAAAAACACATAAAATCAAATAAATTATGATACTTAATTACTTATTGGAAATTTGTTACTTATTAGGTTCAGTTTCTTTTATTGCAGGATTGAAATTGATGGGACATCCCAAAACGGCTCGTAAAGGCAATCTGATTGGCGCTGCCGGTATGACCATTGCTATATTAGGTACAATCTTTTTGCATCCTAATTTTAACCCACTCATCATTGCTCTGATTTTTGCAGCAATCGCCTTAGGTACTGTTGTTGGATGGAGAACTGCTAAAAAAGTACCAATGACGAAAATGCCGGAGTTGGTGTCTCTCTTTAACGGCATGGGTGGGGCTTGTGCCGCCTTGATTTCTATCATTGAGTTTTATCATTCTCAACATAATGCGTCTGAAGTGGCTACCAACATTGGAACTACCATTGCCATTTTAGGAGGAATGATGATTGGTTCTGTATCTTTTTCCGGAAGTATTATTGCTTTTCTCAAGTTAAACGGCACCATGAAAAAGCCCATTCGCTTGCCTTCTTACAATATCTTAAACATTCTTATTTTGGGCTTTACATTCCTATTGGCCATTTATTTTGCTGTTGCTAATAGTTCTTTTGCAATGTTATTATTCGTATTTGCATTTGCTTTGCTTTACGGAATAATGCTAACCATTCCAATTGGAGGCGCTGACATGCCAGTAGTCATTTCTTTACTCAACTCTTTTACGGGATTAGCCGCAGCGTTTGGAGGATTTTTATACGATAATAAAATTATGCTCACCGGTGGAATTTTAGTAGGAAGTGCCGGTACGCTTTTGACATTAGCAATGTGTAAAGCCATGAACCGCCCGCTTTCTAATGTCATCTTCGGAGCATTTGGTGGCGGTGGGGCAGCAGAAGGTACAGAAACAAAAGGTACAATCAAGGATATTTCTGCATCTGATTTGGCGGTGTTATTAGCATATTCTAAAAAAGTGGTTATTGTACCGGGATATGGTTTAGCTGTTGCACAGGCACAACATGCTATTAAAGAATTGGAAGATTTACTGGAATCAAAGGGTGTTGAAGTGAAGTATGCCATTCACCCGGTAGCAGGAAGAATGCCCGGACACATGAATGTATTGTTAGCAGAAGCCAATGTAAGTTATGATAAACTGGTGGAAATGGAGGAAATAAATCCGGAATTTGAACAAACGGATGTTGTTTTAGTAGTAGGTGCCAACGATGTTGTAAATCCAGCCGCTAAAACAGATCCTTCATCACCAATTTACGGAATGCCTATTCTTGAAGTAGATAAAGCCAAACATGTTGTGGTAAATAAACGTAGTATGAGTGCGGGCTATGCAGGTATTGATAACTTACTGTTCTATAATCCTAAATGCTCTATGTTTTTTGGAGATGCTAAAAAGGCACTGACAGAACTCATCGCCGAAATAAAAACATTATAGCATTTTTTAAGAATTTGAATTCTTATTACTAAAATTTGCTTGTGTATTTTTGCCCCAATAGTTTTTTATGAGATTTTTGTTTGTATCACTGCTCCTTCATTTTTCTTTGAGTTTTGCTCAAATGCCTGGGAATGCGAATCCTAAAATGTTTGAGAAACTCAAAGACATGAAGATTGGAAAAGTATTGGGTAAAGTGTACGATGCGAAAACAAAAAAGCCCGTGGAGTATGCTTCAGTAGTTTTACTTTGGTATAATAAAGATAGTGTGGTTACGGGAATCTTAGCCAAAGAAAATGGAGATTTTTTAATTGAAAACTTGCCGGCATTTGCAAGTTATAGAGTAAGAATCAACTTCATTGGTTATAAGAATTTTGAAAAGAGAATTTACCTTATACCCCCCGATAAAGTGGAATTAGATTTAGGAGATATTTTTTTAGAACCCGATGTGAACGTTCTTAAAGAAGTGGATGTGGTGGCTGAAACCCCTGTATTTGCTACTCAAATTGATAGAAAAGTATTTAATGTTGAAAAGGATTTATCAGTAAAAGGAGGAACCGGATTAGATGCTGTAAAAAATATCCCTACTTTAAATGTAGACGCTGATGGCAATGTGCAATTGCGAAATAAATCCGTTACTCTATACGTAGATGGACGCCCTACTACATTATCTTTAGAACAAATACCAGCCGACCAGATTGAACGAATTGAAGTGATTTCCAATCCATCTGTAAAGTTTGATGCATCAACCACAGGCGGTATCCTGAATGTTGTATTGAAAAAGAATAAAAAGCCCGGCTATAATGGAATGGTAATGGGAGGTATCGGAACAAACGATCGTTACACTACGATGGGGAATATCAGCATTAAAGAATATCCGTTTAATCTTTCATTAATGGGAAATTTTAATTCTCAAATCAATTACACAAAAGGATACACCAAACGCACCGACCTATATAACGGAAGTGTGATTGATTACTACAATCAAAACAATCATACATTCAAGAAAAGTCAATTCAATTTTTTCCGTGTTGCCTTAGATTACAACATCACAAACAGAGATTTAATCACTATTTCAGGCAATTTTCCAATGGGGAATTTTTATACCAGCGATACACAACTTTTTGAAACCTTGCTGAATACTCAACGAAAATTAAGTGATGGTTACAGAGTAAACAACAGCGATGCCGGTTTTAGGGGGTACACAGGTGCTTTGAATTACAAAAAATCCTATGCTACGCCCGGCAAAGAGTTGACCTTTGATGCCAACTATAATTACTTTCATAGTAAAAATAATTATTTATATTCAACACATACGTTTGATTCTACAGGAACAGAGTTTTACTTTTCACCATCTATTCAAAAAAACGCAGGCAATCGTTATTCTAATCAAATTACTTCACAATTCGATTTTGCCAATCCAATTTCCGAAACTAAAAAAATTGAGATGGGCCTGAGAACAAATTATGAACTGACGGAAACTTTTAATAACACTCAAAATTTTCAGTCCTCAATTAATGACTTTATGCCAGACACCATAATGTCAACGAATTACCAAACCATTGAGATGATCAATGCCGCTTATGTGAACTACTCTTCAAAAATGATTTGGGATATTAAATATCAAATCGGTTTACGATTAGAACAAACTTATTTCAAAGGCACGCTCTATCGTCCGCATTTAGGGACTTCTGCTTCTTTTGACTATTATTATCCGAATAGTTTAGATAATTTATCTTATATGTTTTTTCCGGGCATTTTTTTGAGTAAAGAATTATCTTCAAAATCAGAATGGCAATTCAACATTACCCGAAAAATTCAACGCCCCAATTTTTTTCAACGCATGCCTTTTATCATGTTTGCTGATAATAAAAACTACCGCATCGGTAATCCGGGCTTAAAACCAGAATTTACAAACAAAGCAGAGTTAAACCACAACCTCAACTTAGGTAAAAATAATATATTCAGCACGTTATTTTTTGCCTATGACCAACAGCCCATTAGTAATACAACCTATCCCTCAGAAAAAGATTCCAGCATCTTAGTCAATACTTTTGTAAATGGAAAATCCGAAGTAGAATACGGGACAGAACAAACCATCAAATGGAATTTCTTCAAAAAATTAAATGTTACGCTTAATGCCAACGTTTACTGGTTAGCCATTACAAGTGATATTACCTATAACCAACCCCAAAAAACCTATTCGGGTTGGAGTTACACTACTAAAATAATCCTACAGTATTCTTTACCATGGGATTTGAATCTACAAATTAATGGAAACTATCAAGCGCCCAAAATTATTATAGGTGGTAAAACTATTCCCATGTATTTTATGGATGTTTCTTTGAACAAAATGATTGGCACCAAATGGAATTTTAATCTCACCTTAAGCGATGCGTTTAATACTAAAAGAATGGGTATGAATACAGCATCTGATTTTTACATACAGGAAATATCCAGACGACGCGAAGCAAGATATTTACGCTTTACCGTGAGTTATATGTTTGGTAAATTAGATGCTTCTATTTTTAAACGCAAAAAAGGTCAACAGCAACAGAACATGAACGGGAATGCCGATGGTTTAGATTTTAATTAGTTTATTTACCTTCAAAAATATGTTGAGAACTATTGAAGTTAAGGGAATTCAATGTTATGCTTTTCATGGCTGTATGCCCGAAGAGAAAAAAACAGGTGGAAAGTATTTAGTAGATGTGATCATTCATTATGATTACGAAAAAGCCGCTGATACAGATGACTTAAAATATACCATAGATTATTGTGAAATATACAACATTGTTCAGCAACAAATGTCTATTCCAACAAAACTTATAGAAACCGTTGCCAAAAAAATCTGTTTGGAATGTAAATCCAAATTCCCCGATACAGAAAAAATTTATGTAAAAGTTTTAAAATTATCTCCCCCTATAAATGGCCTGGTAGAATATGTAGCAGTGAACTATGAGTTGTGAGTGGTGAGTGGCGAACTAAGCAAATAAAAACAAGAGTTTAAATAGTAATAAAGTGTAAACCATTTCTTTCCTTGAACAGAAGGAGAAGGATGAACCTATAATTCAAAAATTTTCATTTTTTCTTTATCCTGTAGGTTCAATTTACAAGTTTTACACTTCAAATGCCGATAACCCTTCTCTTCCAAGAAAGTGGAAAAGTTTCCCTTACAAGTTACCTAAAAATTTTTCCTTATGATAAATTTCTGTAATCACAATTTATCGGGATATTTTTCAAATGTGTCAACCCTTCCCATTCCTTCTATTTGTGTAAGAAATGGGAAGGTTGAATCTGCAATTTATTATTCCACCTTAAAGGTTTGTAATTGCTGATACACTAATTTACAATTCAACCACTCATCGTCAAAAATTGTTTTGAACTTTTTATAAAACTCTATTGCAGGTGTATTCCATTTCAAAACTTGCCATTCTAACTTTCTCACATTTTCTTGTTGGGCTAAATTTATCACTGCTTTCATCAATTGCATACCAATCCCCTTATTTCTATGTTTTTCAGTTACAATAATATCATCTAAATAAATACATTTTCCTTTCCACGTAGAATATTTGTAATAATACAATGCTATTCCAACAATTTCATTTTCATATTCGGCAACAAAAAAATCAAATACTTTTTCTCTAAAATTTTTTACCATTTCTTCCACGCTTACTTCTACTTCATTCGGCGCTTTCTCATAAATGGCTAACTCTATAATAAGTTCAAGTACTTTGGGAATATCCTGCTCCGTGCCTTTTCTGATGCGTGTTTTCATAAATTTGAATTGATTGAAGTAAATAAATAATGAATCACAATTTCCCTTGATTGTGCAAATATCTTATCACTACCTTTTGCAAAGTTCTTTTGACAATCATCTCAGATGTAATGTGATTATAAGTATTTTCAGGATGTTGCTTTAATTTATTTTTAATTTGCGTTTCAGATACATCTACACGATATAGCCACGATTGAAGTTTTTCAAACCCATTGGCAGTATTAGAAAGTTGATTTAAAATTTTTTCAATCTTTTGAATTAAATCGTTTAAGGAATCAAAAGATAAAACAACATTTTCCACCTCTATTCCACACATCGCTGCATCTTTGATAAGTTGTTGAGCAAACATATTTTTTATCTCCTCAACCTGTAAGTAATGTAATTGTACTTTATCCTCTTCCATCAAACCTCTTTTGGATGTTTTGTAAGCAACAATCGTTCTAATTTTTTCTTCTCAACAAAATGTGTTTTCACCAATTCTTCTACATCATTCAGTTGCACATTCACATAAAATGTCCCCTCCGGATAAATGGCAATAGTCGGCCCTAAATCACAAATCCCCAAGCATCCACTTCTTTGTATTCTCACCTTGCCTTCAATAGAATATTTTGCAAAACTTTCTTTCAACTTCTCAACTAACATCCATCCGTGCTGTTCACCACAAGACCTTCTGGTAGAATTTTTTCTTTCATTCGTACATACAAAAATGTGTACCTCGTAAATCATAACCAATTTATTTTATCAATGCATCCAGTTGCTTTTGACTTACACCTGTAGAACTGTACCCTCCATCGTGGAAGATATTTTGCATCGTAATTTTTTTGGTATAATCTGAAAAAAGCGCCACACACACACCGGCACAATCATCGGCAGTAGCATTCCCCAATGGCGATTGCATATCCGCAAAATCAAAGAATTCATTAAATCCTTTAATGCCACTACCTGCCGTTGTTTTGGTAGGTGATTGAGAAACTGTATTCACACGAACCTTTTTTGCTATGCCATAATGATACCCCCACGACCGTGCAATGCTTTCCAGCAATGCTTTAATGTCTGCCATGTCCGTATAAAAAGGATATGTTCTTTGTGCTCCTATGTAAGTAAGCGCTACCACAGAACCATATTCGTTGAGAGCATCTAATTTATATGCCACTGCCAATAGCTTATGTAATGAAAGTGCCGACACATCAATACCTTTCATAAAGTAATCATAATTCAACTCTGTGTAAGGAATATTTTTACGAATGTTGACGCTCATTCCAATAGAATGCAAAAGAAAATCAATTTTTCCGCCAAAATGTTGCATACTCTCTTTGTACAATTTTTCAATATCTTCAAGATTAGTCGCATCAGCGGGAATAATGGGGGCATTTATTTTTTCAGAAAGTTTTTTTATTTCACCCATACGCATCGCAATAGGTGCATTGGTCAACACAATAGAAGCCCCTTCTTTATGACAAAGTTCTGCTACTTTCCATGCAATAGAATTCTCATCTAAAGCGCCGGTTATTATGCCTTTTTTGCCTGCTAAAATTCCCATAGTTTTAAATTTTGTGCTGCAATATCCGAAAAATATCGCAAAGCTTTTATACAACTACCATCTTCAAAAAATTTTGAATGATTTTTTCTCCATATTCGGTTAAAATGGACTCCGGATGAAATTGAACACCATACACAAAAAATTCTTTGTGTTTAAAACTCATCACCCAATTATTTTCATCCATGCTTAATAATATAAGTTCTTTTGATAAACTCTCTTTTTTCACACCCCACGAATGATAACGAGCGACCTTAAATTCTCTTGGACAATCCTGATAAATTTGGTCTTCCTTTACTACAAACATTGGTCTACTTTGTCCATGTTCAGGAAAATCTAATTGTTCTAATTGACTTCCAAAAAACTCTGCTATTCCCTGCATACCCAAACAAACACCCAACATGGGCTTTTGATTGTAATACAATCCAATTACACGCATCATCTTACCAGCATCCTTTGGCAACTTTGGTCCCGGAGATAAAACAATTACATCATAAGAATGGATATTTTCAATATCTATTTCATCATTTCTGATTACATCAATTCTGCCATCAAAATATTTTTCAATATAATGATATAAATTAAAGGTAAAACTATCGTAGTTGTCTAACAGTAAAAGTTTTTTCATAACATTAAAAATCCAGTACCCGCTTCAAGATCCACGCCAATGCATTAAACACAGCACTTTCAATAATATATTCTCTACTGTTTTGTTCACCAAATTGAAACAACTTTGTTTCAATAGTATCTTTTAGCATCAAACTCATCCATATTGTTCCTACGGGCTTTTCAGCCGTACCACCTGTTGGACCTGCAATCCCACTCACAGAAAGCGCAACATCCGTGGACATTAATCTTTTGACACCCCTTACCATTTCCTCTACACACTCTTTACTTACAGCTCCAAAATTTTTTAAAGTATTTTCCTGAACATCTAAAATTTGTTGCTTCACTTCATTACTATAACTCACCACACTTCCTTTAAACACTTCCGAAGCACCGGCTATTTTTGTGATAGCCGCTGCAATGCTCCCACCAGTGCAACTTTCTGCCAAGGCAATACTTAATTTCTTTTCTTTCAAAACATGCACCAAAACGCTTGCTAATGGATTTTCTTCAGATTGTTCAAATTTTTCTTCTCCCACAAAATGCTTACCTAAAATATCTTTTAATTCTTTTGCATAAGATTGAACCTTTTGCAACAATGCTTCATTAGCACCATACACAGACATTCGCAAGCGAATCAAATTTCTGTTCGGTAAGTATGCCAATTTAATACCATCTTTGCTTAAAGCATTTTCCCAATCTTCTAATTTAATTGCCAACTCACTTTCAGGAATACCAAATACAAAAAAAGTTTTATGCAAAATGACAGGTAAATTCCATTCAGCAGAAACTATTTTCAATGCTTCCTTCAACATCGGCTTCATCTCAAAAGGTACACCGGGCAATGAAATATAAATGGTTTGATTTTTTTCCATCAACATTCCGGGCGCTGTCCCCAAAAAATTGCGAATCACCTTGCTTTGGCTTAATACCAATGCTTGTTGTTTGTTTAACTCATTCATTGTTCTTCCTCTGGCAGCAAGCAAATTTTCAATATCACTTAAAACAGTAATATTTTCAACTAATATATCATTCATAAACTTTGCCAGTGTGTGCTTGGTAATATCGTCTTTTGTAGGTCCTAATCCTCCAGTAATAATCACTAAGTCAAATTTTTGTCCATATTCCAAAGCACTTAAAATACTTCGTTCATCATCACGAATAACTTTTATTTCTTTCACTTCTATTCCAAGCAAATTTACTTGCTTAGCAATATAAGCCGCGTTTGTATTGATGACCTGTCCAATCAGCAACTCATCGCCGATATTTAATATCAACGCATTCATTTTTTTGCTGTAAATATAATGGGAGATTCACCAGCAAAATGAAAAAACTTCTTAATTCATCTAGTGTGTATATTTGCAATGAACATATTTACTCTTATGAAAAAAATATTCTTTTATTTTATTATTCTTCCATTAATTGCTTTCACTACCCCAACAATCGCACAAGATGAAGAAAATGGCACTTCAAAGTTTTGTAAAGAAATAGAGAATAAACAAGCCACCAAACTTTATGAAAAGGGGACTAACAAAAAAAAATACAAAAAACCAGAAAGATTGGAGTTTTTAAGAGAATGTTTAAAGTTAGAACCCGACTTTGCAGAAGCCAATTTTGCAATGGCTCAGGAAATTATTGTCCATTGTAAATTAGAAAACAAACCCTTTACTCCTGCAATGCCATTCTTATACAAAGTGATAGCCAATTGTCCAGACCTCCATTCCAATCCTTACTATTACATTGGTTTTGAGTATTATGAAAAAATGAAAAACGACTCTGCTATAAAATATCTTGAATTATTCTTAAACTTCAAAAGCGACGATCCTAAAAAATTTGATAAGGACTTTGAAGCAGAAATGTATCAGGCAAAAGAGATGATCAAATATGCCAAAAAAGAATTAGAACTAAAGAAAAAAGTTGTCCCCTTCAATCCTATTGTTGTCAAAAATATCTCCACCCCTCAAGATGAGTATCTTGCTTCCTTTTCCCCAGATGACCAATATTGCTATTTTGTCCGCAAAGTGCCTATAGATTCAAAAGACCTAATTTATCAAACCGATAAAGAACAGGAAGTATTTATGGTCGCAATAAGAGATAATACAGGAATGTTTGATAAAGGCAGCGAAATGCCTCCGCCTTTTAATACCACAGATGACAATCAGGGAGGATGTAGTATTACAGTAGATAATAAACATCTGTTTTTTGCTATGATGCGCTACGAAGGCGGCGCCCAGCCCAATTGTGATATTTATGTCAGCGATAGAATAGAAGACGAATGGAAACCCTACCGTAAAGTTCCCAACATCAATCATCCGGTATATTGGGACTCACAGCCCAGTATCTCTGCAGATGGTAACACACTTTACTTTTCCAGCGATCGTCCCGGCGGCTACGGTGGAACGGATATTTATGTAAGTTACAGAAATCCTAAAACCGGCGAATGGTCCGTACCACAAAATTTAGGACCAAAAATCAATACACCCGGACACGAACGTACTCCTTTTATTCACAGTGATAGTGAAACACTCTATTTCAGCAGCGATGGCCATTTTGGCTTCGGAGGATTTGATATTTTTTATACTAGAAAAAATGAAAAAGGAGAATGGACAGAACCGGAAAACCTTGGCTCACCAATAAACACTGAACAAGATGAGTTGGGATTTTTCGTTAGTTCCGATGCAAAAAATGGCTATTTCTGTGCGTATGCAGAAGGTCCCTTAGCCACAAAAGGTGTTGGGAAATATGATTTGTTTACCTTTGAACTCTATAAAGAAGCAAGACCAAATGAAGTTGTTTTAATCAAAGGACAGATAAAAAACCCAGAAAATAATCCTATTGGCGGGAAAACATTGGTTGAAATAAATTACCCCGATAATAAAACTAAAACTTATGCTGCTGTAGATTCTTCAAATGGAGAGTATGTAGCAGCCATTAATCTAAGTAAATCCAAAGGAAAAGAACTATTAGTAAGTGTCAAAAAAGATGATTTTGCTTTTACCTCTCAAATAGTGAAAGTGGATGAAAACATTTCTTTCCAAAATACCTTAAAACCAATTGATTTGATTACCGACAGCATCAAGCCCGGCAAATCATTTGTCATTAATAATTTATACTATAAAACAAACAGCGCTGAAATTGAAGAAAGTTCTAAAAAAGTTTTGATTAAATTTGCAGAATACCTGAAAGAAAATCCTAATTTGAAAATAGAAATCAGAGGACACACCGATAATACAGGTAATCCTAAAGACAATGAAGCACTTTCTCTCAACCGTGCCTATTCCGTAAAAGAATTTTTAGAAAAACAAGGAGTAGACGGAAAAAGAATATTTGCAAAAGGATTTGGCGCATCTATGCCCATTGCACCCAACACAACCGAAGAAGGAAGATCAAAAAACAGAAGAACAGAATTCTATATAATTTCTCTAAAATAATTTTTTTGAAAAGGATAATAACGCTATTCATATTAAACATTACTTATTTGACCTTGTTGGCTCAATTCAACAGAGATTCTATTTTGAAAGTTATTCATCAAGTTGGAGAGTCCTCATCAAACTTTGATAAAAGTTATCCCTTATTACAAAAAATTTTGAACCTGTCCATTCAACACAAAGACACACATTTAATTATTCTCACCTATCAAAAATTGGGCGATATATTGTGGTATAAATCCATTTATGGTAAATCAGAAGATTATTACTTCAAATCATTAGAATTAATTGATTCTTTGAAATATCCGAAAGAATATGCTTATGCTTTATATAGTATTGGTTGGATAGAATGTGTTCAAAAGGAAAAACCGGACAAGTTGCCACTGCTTAAAAGAGCATTAAACATTAGCGTTTTATTAAAAGATACAGCAAGCATGGCTGTCATTTCAAATGCCATATCCGGATCTTATATGAATTTTTATCAAAAAGACACCTTGAAAAAATATTTCATAGATTCTGCCATAAATGCGATTCATTATATTATAAATAGCTTAACCATAACCCCAAAGTGGAAATTTAAATTATCACAACTCGAAGCCAATCTGGCAGAAGAATATTATCAAAAAAGAGAGTATTTAACTGCATATTACTATATAAATCAAACGTTTTCTAATCCTAATCTTCAAAATTATAAACGAAACTATCTCATATCCATTCTTCTGAAAGCTAAAATATTGAATAAATTAAACTATAAAGACAGTGTAAGATATTTGGTCAATAAACATTTTAAGGAATTAGAAAACATAAATGACAATGAAACTCTAAAAGATTTTTATTTACTTTTGTATCAGATTGAAAAAGAAAACAAGAATTTATCAAAAGCATTAGATTACTTTGAAAAATACCAAAAAGTTAACGAACAAATCAATAAAGAACTACTTTCAATTAAATACGAAGAATTAGAAGCCAATAAAGAATTATTTAAAAAAGAACAATCCATCCTCAACCTTCAAAAACAAACAGAACTTCAACAAATTAAAAATCAACAAAAATCATATATAATTTTTGCCATATTACTTTCTCTGCTCGTCATCTCTTACTTTCTCAGAAAATCTATTCTTCAGAATAAACAAATAAAAAAACTTCATCAGAAAGTATCTCATCAAAAAAACACACTGGAACAAAAAAACAAAGATATTTTAGACAGCATCAATTACGCATCTCGCATTCAAAAAGCATTAATAACTTCTGATGACTATATTCAAAACCATTTCATACAAAATCATATCTTCCAAAATTACTTTGTATTATACATTCCAAAAGACATTGTAAGTGGAGATTTTTATTGGGCTAATGCGAATCCTTTACACAATAATCAGCCACACTATCTCGCCGTTTGCGATAGTACAGGACACGGCGTGCCCGGTGCTTTTATGAGTTTATTAAATATCAATTACCTTACCGAAGCCGTTCAGGAAAAACATCTGTATTATCCGAATGAAATTTTGAACTATGTCCGAACAAAACTCATCCAAAATCTTACTTTTGACGAACAACAAAAAGATGGAATGGATGCTACCCTCTTATTATTTGATAATGAATATACAAATAACAAAAAAATTTTTTATGCTTCTGCACACCAAAATATTCTTATAGTTCGTCAAAATGAACCCCACATCGTTTTAGAAGGCGATAAAATGCCGGTAGGATTATCTCATAAAAAAGATTCATTTAATCTCTACTCTTTTCAACTTCAGAAAGAGGACTGGATATATTTATACACCGATGGATATAAAGACCAGTTTGGTGGAAAAAAAGGCAAACGCATCCTTCATAAAAATTTCATTGACATCCTTTCAAAGCATTCACATCTTAGTCCGACCGACCAAAAGGAGTTTTTAAGCCAGTTTTTTTTAGATTGGAAAAGAGATCTGGAGCAAACAGATGACATAACAATTTTTGCTTTTCAGGTGTGATTTTAAAATTTTTGTAAAATCATTTTTTTTTCTATAACTTTGCAAAAAACTTTAAACTATGAATAAAAAAATTATCGGGTATATCCTCTTTTCTGCTACTTCTATTGCAGGTTTAACAGGACAAAACAACTCTCTTTATTTAAATGGCGCCTACCTCTATATGAATGGAGGTACATCTACATCACCAATATACTTAACTATCAATCAACCCAATCCCCTTGGGATAGTTAGAAGTGCCAATGGTGGTCATATTCATTCCGAAAATCAATACAACTACGTGCAATGGATAACAGGAACCAATACCGGCTCGTATGTTATCCCTTTTGGCGTGGGTGGTAATGCGGCCGATTATATCCCCTTTGCTTTTAATAAAACCAACGCCGCCAACATTACTCTTACTGTCTCTACCTATTCTACCAATGCGGCCAATACTCCAATGCCCGGTGCTTCAACCAGCAACGGCGCAGCAGTAGCCGCCGTTTCAGCCATCCCACAAGCAGCCAATGCTATTGACAGATATTGGGATGTGAAAACCAATGCCGCCGTAAATGCGGACCTAACTTTTTCTTACAGAGGCGTAGAAAACACAATAGGCACACCCCCTAACTTTTGTGCTACCGATACTTTGAAAGCACAAAACTGGAATGGCGCAGCATGGAACCCATTAAAAGGCCCTGGTAGTCCGGGCGTTACTACTGGTATAGGGCAAGTAGGACCGATACCATATACAACGTATGGACAATTTGTATTGGCGAGTGTGCCAATTTCACCAACCATCACTGCCTCTCAAAGCGTAACCTGTAACGGCGCTTCTACCGGTGCTGCCACAGTCGTAACTACAGGCGGTTTAGGTGGATACAGTTATGCATGGAGTCCAAGCGGAGGTAATAGTGCCACCGCCAGCGGGTTAAGTGCCGGTAATTATACAGTGACCGTAACCGGTTCAAATGGTTGTAGCAGAACAGCCACTGTCAACATCGCTCAACCATCGCCCATTAATTTGACCATAAACTCAACTACCGTGAACTGTACTTCATTAGCAAGTGCAACAGCTGTGGCTTCTGGTGGTACTCCAACTTATAATTACACATGGAACCCAGGAAACATAACTTCTTCTACCGCAAATAATTTGAACATTGGAACATATACAATTACTGTAAATGATAACAACAACTGTACTTCTTCTTTTACCACAGCAATCACAGGTAATACTACTGCCCCCACCATAACATCCGCAAGTTCAGGATCTTTGAATTGTACTACTACTACTGTTCAAATAACCACTACCGTAACACCTTCCTCCGGTATCACCTATAATTGGACCGGACCCGGTATAGTAAGTG
>CAZNVL010000056.1:0-15350 GCA_964576565.1 uncultured Flavobacteriaceae bacterium
CCGTAACAGAATGATTATTAACACTTCATTTTATCTGTCTTCTAAATAATAAAAGTAATTAGCAAAAAATTTTGTTCCTTTGCAGTCCAAAATTTAAAATATGTTTGCACATTATTTGACTCCCCGTCATTTGGGCACTGATGAAAATGCTTTACACGAAATGTTGAAGAAAACGGGTGCTTCTAGTTTGGAACAGTTGATAGATGAAACCATTCCTTCTGAAATACGATTAAAACAACCATTGCAATTACCCAATCCTTTATCAGAACCGCAGTATTTAGAACATATACGGAAAGTCGCTCAAAAAAACAAAGTGTATAAGTCCTACATCGGACTTGGCTTTTACAACACATATACTCCCTCTGTTATCATGAGGAATATATTTGAAAATCCGGGATGGTATACAGCGTATACTCCTTATCAAGCAGAAATTGCACAAGGAAGATTAGAAGCGTTGCTCAATTATCAAACTATGGTCAGTGATTTAACAGGATTACCAATTGCCAACGCTTCCTTATTAGATGAGGCCAGTGCTGCTGTTGAAGCCATGATGATGTTTTGGAATGCCCGTGAAAAAAGCAAACTCAATGCTGTTAAGTTTTTTGTTGACAAAAAGTGTTTCCCGCAAACAATACATACACTCTATAACAGAGCCCTTTCTTTTAATATAGAATTAGTTATTGAAGATTATCACTCTGTCCAATTGGATGAAAGTTACTTTGGTGCTTTGGTGCAATATCCGAATGTAGATGGTGAACTTATTGATTATTCATCGTTTATTGCAAGGTCCCGGCAGCATCAAATTGCTGTGGCTGTGGCGACGGACTTAATGGCTTTACTTTTAGTAAAGACACCGGGCGAAATGGGGGCGGATTGTGCCTTTGGAAATGCTCAGCGCTTTGGTATTCCTTTGGGATATGGTGGCCCTCATGCTGCTTTTTTTGCCACTACTGAAAACTACAAACGCTTTATACCTGGTCGTATTATTGGTGTATCGGTAGATGCTAAAGGCAACAGAGCATTGCGTATGGCTTTACAAACACGGGAACAACACATCAAAAGAGAACGTGCCACCTCTAATATCTGTACTGCACAAGCCCTCCTTGCCATCATGAGTGGCATGTATGCTGTTTATCATGGACCTAAAGGATTGAAAAACATTGCTGAAACTATCCATCAAAATACGTGCACGTTAAAATACTATCTGGAACAATTGGGATATAAAGTGCACACTAAACTCTTTTTTGATACACTCACAATTGAAACGTCTTCATCTACCATACGCCCCATTGCAGAAAGTTACCGGATAAACTTCAGATACAATTCTGAAAATTCTGTTTCGATTTCATTAGACGAAACCACCACACCTGAATCTATTCAGGAAATTGTTGAAGTATTTGCAAATGCTAAAAAACAAACAATACAGATAGTTCCCCAGCATCTGAATATCCTGCAAACGTCCAATATATCAAGAACATCAGAGTATTTGAAACATCCTGTTTTTAATAACTACCATACGGAAACAGAAATGATGCGGTATATCAAAACTTTGGAAAACAAAGATATTTCTATGGTACATTCTATGATATCACTTGGCTCCTGTACCATGAAGTTAAATGCCGCTTCTGAATTAATGCCTTTAAGTTGGCCAGAGTTTGCTAACATCCATCCTTATGTGCCACAAGAACAAGTGGAAGGATATAGGCAAATTATTGAAGAACTCAGTCAATATCTGTGTGCCATTACCGGCTTTTCAGGGATTACATTTCAACCGAATTCCGGGGCACAAGGTGAATATACAGGATTGTTAATCATCAGAGCGTACCACAAAGACAGAGGCGATGCAAAGAGAAATATCATTTTGATACCTTCATCTGCACATGGAACTAATCCTGCTTCTGCTGCTATGGCAGGGTTTAAGATAGTAGTGGTCAAATGCGATGCTCATGGAAATGTAGATGTGAATGATTTGAAAACTAAAGCCGAACAATACAAAGACAATTTAGCCGGATTGATGATTACATACCCCAGTACGCATGGCGTTTTTGAAGAACAGATTAAAATCATAACAGATTGTATCCATCAGAATGGCGGGTTAGTTTATATGGATGGTGCTAATATGAACGCACAAGTAGGACTGACCAATCCGGCCATGATTGGTGCCGATCTATGCCATTTGAATTTACATAAAACATTTGCAATTCCGCACGGCGGCGGCGGACCAGGAATGGGACCTGTATTGGTAAATGATAAATTAAAACCTTATTTACCTAAACATCCGCTGGATAGTAATACAGCTACTCAAAACATTTACCCTGTATCGGCAGCACCTTACGGAAGTGCTCTGATACTCCTGATTACTTATGGATACATCCGAATGTTAGGGGCAGAAGGTCTGACCAAAGCCACTCAAATTGCTATCTTGAATGCTAATTATTTGAAAGATATTTTAAAGGAACATTACAAGATTCTTTATACAAATCATAACAACCGTTGCGCCCATGAATTTATCATAGATTGTTCTTCATTTAAATTGCAAACAGATGTAGAGGTGGTGGATATTGCCAAACGACTCATGGACTTTGGTTATCATGCTCCTACTGTTGCCTTTCCTGTGCCTAACACCTTGATGATAGAACCCACTGAAAGTGAAAGCAAACAAGAACTAGATAAATTTGCCGACGCCTTAATTACTATTCGAAAAGAAATACAATCTATTCAGGAGGGCGTTTATGATAAACACAACAATCCTTTGAAAAATGCTCCCCACACTGCAGAAACGATTGTGTCGGATTATTGGACACAGCCGTATTCCAGAGAATATGCGGTATTTCCAAGACCATGGGTAAAATCTAATAAAATATGGCCATCGGTTTCCAGAATTGATAATGCCTATGGCGACAGAAATTTAATTTGTACTTGCTTGCCCGTTTCAGAATATGAAATGGCTTAATGAAAAATGCTATCATTAAAAATAAAATTTATATGGAAACACTTACTAAAAACACAGAATTCAGAATTGAACATGACACTATGGGTGAAGTAAAAGTGCCGGCACAGGTGTATTGGGGTGCTCAGACAGAGCGTTCCAGAAATAATTTTAGAATAGGGGCGGAAGGTAGTATGCCCAAAGAGATTATTCATGCGTTTGGTTATTTGAAAAAAGCTGCCGCATTAGCGAACTTTGAATTAGGTGTATTGCCGAAAGAAAAATGTGATTTAATATGTAAAGTGGCAGATGAGATTATTGCCGGAAAGTTAGACGATCAGTTTCCGCTTGTTATCTGGCAGACCGGATCAGGCACTCAAAGCAATATGAATGTCAATGAAGTGATTGCGAACAGGGCGCATGTTTTAAGTGGTGGTAAATTAACCGATGAAAAAAAGATTTTGCATCCGAATGATGATGTGAATAAATCTCAATCTTCTAATGATACTTTTCCAACGGCTATGCACATTGCGGCGTACAAAATGGTGGCAGAAGTAACTATTCCCGGCATAGAAAAACTGCGAGACACATTAAAAAATAAATCCGAGGCATTCAAAGATATTGTAAAAACCGGTAGAACACACTTAATGG
Organism: uncultured Flavobacteriaceae bacterium; assembly: GCA_964576565.1. Classification (GTDB taxonomy): domain Bacteria; phylum Bacteroidota; class Bacteroidia; order B-17B0; family Aurantibacillaceae; genus BPGX01. Next base: position 3,581 of record CAZNVL010000056.1, read on the forward strand.
ATGCTACGCCACTCACATTAGGGCAGGAATTCAGTGGGTATGTTCAACAACTCAATATGGGCTTGCGGGCTTTGAAGAATGCGTTGGAAGTGGTGAGAGAATTGGCGTTAGGTGGTACAGCCGTTGGGACGGGACTAAATACACCCAAAGGATATGATGTGTTAGTGGCTAAAAAAATTGCCGAACTGACAGGGTATCCATTTATTACGGCGCCTAATAAATTTGAAGCGCTGGCTTCGCACGATGCTATGGTGGAATTGAGTGGTGCTTTGAAGCGGGTAGCCGTTTCTTTAATGAAAATTGCAAACGATATTCGCTTGTTGGCTTCTGGTCCAAGATGTGGAATAGGAGAAATTATTATCCCGGATAATGAGCCGGGCTCTTCAATTATGCCGGGTAAAGTGAATCCTACTCAACCGGAAGCGATGACTATGGTGGCTGCACAAGTGATTGGAAATGACATGGCAGTGGCAGTTGGAGGATCTAACGGACACTTTGAACTCAATGTGTTTAAGCCCGTTATTGCCTATAATGTTTTAATGTCGGCTCGTTTGATTGGTGATGTGTGTGTGAGTTTCAATGATAAATGTGCAGTGGGCATTGAACCCAATCGTACGAATATAAAGAAGCACCTGGATAATTCATTAATGTTGGTAACGGCACTTAATCCGCATATCGGGTACGAAAACGCTGCAAAGATTGCGAAAAAAGCCCATAAGGAAAATAAAACTTTAAAAGAAGCTGCTCTTGAACTAGGTTTATTGACTGCCGAGCAATTTGACGAATGGGTAAGGCCGGAAAAAATGGTATAAGTTTGATTGAAATCTGAAACGGGTAGAACTTGTAACTGCTGCTTAATCTTTTACAGAGGCAGCAGTTTTTATTTGTAATAATGTGTTTTTTTAAGTTTATTTGCATTCAAAATGCTATGAGTACTAATCCATTAAAGAAATCTAATTTTTTATCACATTGTACTAATGAGGAATTAGATTCGATATTAACAGCGGGAAAAGTAGGATATTTTAAGCGAAATGATGTGATATTTAAAGAGAATACTTTTTTAAAAACCTTACCTATCATTTTGAGGGGCGTTGTCAGAGTTTTTGTGATAAATCAGGAAGGAGCCGGGAAGCGGGAAGTGTTATTGTATTATATGAAAGAAGGCGAGACCTGTTCTAGTAGTATAGCCAGTGGTATATTTAATGATAAGATTGATATAAGAGTAGAAGCAGAAACAGATTGTGAGATATTATTTTTACCTTTATCATATTTTACTCAATTACTTTCAAAACATCCTGAACTTTTTGAACTATTGTTACAAAACTATTTGCAGATATTTAAGAAAATTGTAAATACAGTTTCTGCTCTTTCGTTTTATCCTTTGGAACAAAGATTGTACACACTTTTGCTTACTAAGTCAAAATTGAGAAATAGTAATGTTATTGAAACGACGCATGAGGAATTGGCAAGGGAATTAAGTTCTACACGAGAGGTTATTACAAGAATACTTAATCAGTTAGAATCTGAAAATAAAATAAAAATATATCGTGGAAGGATTGAAGTTCTGGAATAAATATGAGTTAAAGATTTTTTTGTATATGTGATATTAGTTACATAAGTGTTTGAACATTATTTTATAAGTTTGTCCAAAAAATATTATGAAAACAAACATGGGAAAAATTGACAAAATTGTACGTATTGTGGTGGCAATTCTGATTTTTGTTCTTTATTTATTAGACGTTATTAGTGGTACGTTGGGTTTAGTACTTTTGATATTATCGGGTATATTTGTTTTGACAAGTGTGCTTGGTTTTTGTCCATTGTATTTACCATTTAACATCAATACAAAAGAAAAGAAAGAGCACTCTAACTAATATTAATATGTTTTATTTTTTAGTTAAGTATAAGTTTACTGTATTGGGTGTTTTTTTGGGTGCTTTGGGCGGTTGGTTGTATTATAAAAAAGTAGGTTGCTATTCTGGTACTTGTCCCATTACATCTAATCCGTATTTAAGTATTCTTTATGGCGTATTGTTGGGCTATTTGTTATTTAGCGAATTGGATAAATAGTACAAATGCAGATTATACAGGCATTGAGACAGTGTAAGATTTTTTTTACATTAACTGATGAAGAAATTCAGGATATAAGTAAAAATATTTTTGTAAAAGAATTTCTTCAAGGTGATATTATTCAAAGAGAATTTTCCTATTTAAAATCTATTCCTATAATTTTATCAGGTATTACGAAAGTAATTTTGGTTGATAAAAGAGACGCCAGAGAAACTTTCTTATATTATATTTCTGAAGGTAGTACGGCGGCTACTACTATTTCTCAAGGTCTTTTTAAGGAGTCGTTATCATTAAAGATAGTTGCAGAGACGAATTGTTGGATTGGGTATGTGCCTATTGAGTATTTTAATATACTTTTGTCTCGTCATCCTGAGATATTTCAAAAATTACTTGAAATTTATTATTCCATTTTTGTTGACTTGGTTAATTCTATAGCCAATCATGTTTTTAATGATATGGAGGAAAAAATTTTATTTTTGATTCATTATAAATCTAATGTACTGAAAAGCAATATTATAGAAACTACTCATGAAGAGTTGGCTCAGGAGTTGAATTCATCAAGGGAAGTTGTTACCAGAATATTGGGTGAGTTAGTCCATAAAAATAAAATCAAGTTGGAAAGGGGAAAAGTTATTTTACTTTAATGAGTAGTAATGTTGGTGATAAATCCACCACCTACTAAATCATCATTTTCATAAAATACGGCGCTTTGACCGGGGGCTACGGCATAAACTGGTTCGTGAAAAATAATTTCTATGTTTTGCTCATCAATGGTATGCAAGGTAGCCATTTTGCCGCTGTCTTTATATCTTATTTTTACTAATGCCTGAAAGTTTTCAGGCAGTGTTGAGTATTTGATTAAATTAAAATCTCTTACCTTAATTATTTGGTGGGCTAATTCTTCTTTATCCCCTAATATCACTTCATTGGTCTCAGGTCTGATTTCTTTCACATACACCGGATGCCCTAACGCTACTTCTAAACCTTTTCTTTGTCCAATGGTATAATAAGGGTATCCTTTATGTTTTCCTACTACTTTATCATGATAAATAAAATTACCTTCTGCAAGTTTTTCTGGTAGTTCTGGCAAACGATTATTTAAAAATTTTCTGTAATCTCCATCAGGGATAAAGCAGATATCATAACTTTCACTCTTCTTAGCCAGATAATCAAAACCTTCTCTTTTGGCTATTTCTCTGACTTCTGGCTTGGTATATTCAGACAATGGGAAAATTGTTCTGGATAAAACATCCTGTGTAAGTCCCCACAATACGTAAGTTTGATCTTTGTTGGCATCTTTGCCTTTGGAAATGAGGTATCTGCCATTTTCAAGACGAATTTTTGAATAATGACCAGTTGCAATGTATTGGCATCCAAGCGCATCTGCTCGTTTGAGCAATGCATCCCATTTAATATGCGTGTTACACAATACACAAGGATTGGGCGTACGACCATTTAAATATTCTTCGACAAAATTGTTGATGATTTTATCTGTAAATTCTTCTCGAATGTCCAACACATAATGTGGGAAGCCGAGTTTTACAGCCACTATTCGGGCGTCGTTTATACTATCTAAACTGCAGCAGCCGGTTTCTTTTCCATTGACTTTAGAGGTTTCATAGTCCCATGTTTTCATGGTAATGCCTACGAGTTCATAGCCCTGTTTTTTTAAGAGCAAGGCACTGATGGAGCTATCTATACCGCCGCTCATGGCTACCAGTACTTTGCCTTTTTTGTTGGAAGTATGCATTGTGAAAAGAATTGTTTTTTGCAAAGATACGGCACAAATTAAATACAGGATGAAGAATGTGTTGTGGTTAGAAGTAAAAAAGATAGAAGCAGAGTTTTTTAATACGGTTATGTATGTGTCTATACTTCTACTTCTGTAACGATGCTTGGGAAAATTCTTACGCTGCCGTCGTCTTCTTTTTTGAACTGGTAGGTAAATTTGTAATGGCTTTCAAGTCCGCTCTTGTTGGGTAATCCATTGATCATCACAATGTCTCTGGATTTGGCGAAGCGTAAAAGTTCTTTAAGATAGTGTGCAGAGATTTGTCCTACTTCATCAATGATGCAGTGGACTTTGAATTTTTTGTTTGTTTTGACAGAACTTTCTTTAATGAACACGTGCAGCAGTGTGATGTAAATGATGGCTTTTACTAAAATGTCTGTTCCTGTGGAGCCGATGCTGTCAATGCGGTGTGTCCAGCCCGTTTCATTGAGTCCTTCTTTGATGTTAAATTTAAGTTCAAACAGGTCTTGCAGGCGGATTTCTTGTTGTTCCTGTTCTTTAATAGCGATGCGTAATTGGTCGAGCATTCGGATGATTTGTAAAGAAAGGGATTTTTTGGGGGCGGCGGTATTAGTGCTAAATAATCCTTCGTTGAATGTGATGCCGTGTTCATCCCGGAATTCCTGAATTTTTTTGAGGAGTTTGTAAATTTTATTGTCGGATTCTTCTAAACGAATTTTAATGTATTCAATCAGTTTGGATTCTTCGAATTCAGCTTTTTTGAAATCGTCTGCTAAGAGTGTAACGATGTGTTGTATTTTATCTTTTTGTCCGGAAAGTTCTTTGACTTTGATAGCAATACTGTCAATAATCATTGTTGCAAGAGAGGAGGTTTCGGTGATAGATACGTCAATACGGTTTTCGTGGATGAAGTTTCTGAGGTTTTGGGCAAATTTTTCGTATTCCTGAAAACTGGCGTCGTGTCGGATGAAGAAGCCAAAGTGATTGTCCATTCGGAATTTACCGGCAAATTCATGGATGTAGCGTTGAAACTGTGTGTATTCTTCATTGAAATAGGATTCGTTTTTTAGCAGTTGGGTGCACAAGTCGGTAATGTTGTAATTGGTGGGTTGTGGTTCGGCGTTTTCGATGATAGTGGCATAATGTTTGTAAACTGGGGTTTCTTTGAAGTTGTTTTCAAAGAATAAAATACCTTGGTTGAATTGATAAAGTGTATCTTCCAGTTCTTTTTTTTGTTTTTGTAGTTCAAGTCGTTGAAGGTTGTATTTTTTTGTTTCTTCTTCTAGTTGTTGGAGGATGTTTTTATTTTCGGTAATGAATTCTTCTTTTTTCTGTTTGTAGAGTGGGATGTTGTCAAAGAGGTCGCGTTTATCTTTCAGGTAATCGTTGATGAGGTTTTGATATTGATTGATTTCTGAGAGGAGTTCGTGTAAGTCGGATATTTGTTTTTGAATATTTTGAATTTGTTGATTATCTACGCCTTTGTTCTGAAAGATGGTTTGTTTTTCAGCAATGAGTTTGTTTTCTTTTTCTTTGAGTTCCTGAATGGTATTTTTTCGTTGTACTTCTAATTCTTCTATTTCTTTTTGTTGTTGTTGTTTAAGGTGTTGGATTTGTTGTTGTGCTTTGGCTATGGCGTTTTGAATTTGTGTTTCGAATTCTGTTTCAGTAATTTTTTTGCGTTTTTTGAGGATGGCTAGTTCTTCTTCAATCATAGTTATTTTTTCACGAATGGATTGAAGTGAAGTGTCGGTTTCTTTGGCGGCTTTTGTTTTCCATTCTTCTAGTTCTATCAGAAGTTTTCTTTCTTTTTTTTCGGCGAGTTCAATAGCATATTGCGTTACTTTGATGTCTTCTTTTATTTCTGCTATTTGTTTGCCGTATTTATCGGCATTTAATAATTTTTCATTCTGAATGTTTTGTTGTTCTTGAATGTATTGTGCTTCTAGTTCTTTTATTTTATTGAGTTTTTCAATTTTTTCTGTTTGGTATTGTTCAATTGATTTTGAAACGATGTTGAGTTTTTCTAAATCTATTTTTACACCGAAGATGGTATTGTCAGATGGGTTGATAAGTTGAGGGTTCAGGTCGTTTTTGAAAAGAATCTCTTCATTTAGAATTTTTCCGAAGGTCAGATGCCAGTTGGGGATATTTTTTTCAAGGAAGCCATAAAATGCGTTTTCCTGGATATGGAGTTTTTCATCAATTTGTTGAATTTCTGATTTTATTTGTTCAATTGCTTTTTGGATGTTTTGAGAGGTGTATTCAAATTTATTTTGCAGTTGTTTTTCCAGTGTTTGCCATTCTTTTTGCAAGCTTTCTACCTGATTTTGACGAATGGCCAGTTCGCTTTTGCCGGTGTAGATTTTTGTTTTAAGTTCGGTAATTTCCAGTTCTAGTTGTTTGATTTCTTGTTCGTAGGGTTGAATGTTGGATGCAATTTTTTCTTCGGATTTGAGTTGGCCTAGTTCAATTTGTTTTTGATTGATGTCGCTGTCAATTGTGTTAATTGCTGTTTGGAGTTGTTGTTGAAGTGTGTTTTCTCGTTTGGTTTGTTCTTCTTTTTGGAGTAAAATGAGTTCGTTGTAATGATTGACTACTTCTGTAATTTGAGCGTTGATTTTGTTGGTTACGGATTGTATTTCGTTTCGTACATCGTTAAGAAGGGATTGGTATTGTACTTCGATGTTTCGTACATCAGAGGTCAGTGTGTCGTATTCTTTTTGTAATACTTGCAGTCGTGATTCTAGTTGTTGTTTTTTCTGGTATTGTGCGAGAATGTTGTCGATATTTTTTTCTTTGTAGAGATCTAATTTTCTTTGGGCTTCGCGTAACATTCCGTCATAAAATCCGATTTGTTCCCGTAGATCTTTTTGTTTTTCTTCTAATGTGTATTTTAATGCTTCGTATTCTTCTTTGAGTTGCTGAATTTTTGTTTCTTTTTCCTGAATGTTGTTGATGAGTAAGTTATGTTGTGTGTCTGCATATCGTAGGGCGGTTCCTAATTTTTGTGCATTTTCAAGTTGTGTGTTTTTGAGTATTTGTACCTGATCGTATTTTTGTTCTGCTAGTTCAATGAGTTGTTGGGTTTCTTTTTTCAGGAAGGTGTCAATATCCTGATATTTTTCAGAAAATTGCCGTAATTGTCGTTCTATGTTTTCTAAAAGGATAACATCGGATTCGTTGGAGATGGCACTGGCTATGAAGTCCTTGATAAATCTGGAATCGATGCTGTTTTTAGAACTTAAAAAGACGTTGGTAATGGATTTTGGTATGTTTTGGTATTTTTCGTTTCCACGGAGTAAGAAGAATTTACTGAGTTTGGGGTCTGTTTCAGTGCCGTACAGGATGTTTCTGTATCGTTCAAAGGTATCAATTTGATTGCTGTAATAGATATTGCGTTTATCCAGATTGGCAAGAACTTCGCGGAATTTGAGGGCTTCGTTATTGTCGTTGAAGAAAAAGTCGGGATTGTATTCGCTATCTACAAATCGGAAGACCATTTTGTTGTGGCGATAAACCATAACGAAGAAGGGGGTTGTTTCGGTGGCTACTTCATAAATAATGTAGGAATTGTCATAACGGAAATAATGTTCTTCAAATGGTTTTTGAGAGGAACTGATGCCAAGGGCACGGGAGTTGGCGCTATAAAAGAACAGGATGGCTCTCTGAAGGGAAGTTTTGCCATAATTGTTGGCTCCGACAAAGCAGGTGTTCCCGTTTAATTCAATGTCGGCATATTTTACATTGGCGATGTTTATTTCAATGATTCTATTGAGTATTCTGTGGTTTGTCATAATTTTTTTAATTAGAATTTATTTTGTTATTGTTAGTTAGGATTGATGTTGATGTCAAGATCTGGATTGTGGTTAATGGTATGTTCCGGGTTGGGTTGTCCAAAGATGGTGATGGCATTGATGATATCTAATAAATATCTGTAGGCATCTAAAACTTTATAAGTTTCTGTAGTTTCATCTTCCAGTTCCAGAAAGGAGTCGCGGGCAAGCATATCGCAGATTTCGCGTATTTTGTTCAGAAAGTTTTCAGAGCGGTAGAGTGGGATTTTAGTTAGTTTTTGTTTGAGCCGAACGTTGGCATTGCATTCTTCTGCAATTTCGGAAGGGCGGAAGCGTGAGCCGATGGTGATTTTATTATCTAAGCTTGCGAAGAGGTCTATGATGTCTATGTATTTTTCAAAGGTTTCTAATTTTTTTTCGGTGATGCTGGGTGGTTCATTGATTTTTGAAAAGTAGAAATAATTGTTTCCTTTTTCTATTTTATATCTTAAAACACTGAAATACGCTTGTAGTTTTTCAAAATTGGTGGGGTCGTTGAGAATATCATACAAACGGTTCATACCGTCTTTGGTTCCGTTGCTGGAAATGAAGTGTCCGCGGGCAAGGATGTTAAATATTTCGTGTGTTTGTTTTGGTAGTTCTAATTCATCTATATTCATAGGATTGGTTTTTGGGGTCAAATTGTTGTTGTTTAAATGGTTTGCTTTTTCTTAACAAGTTGTGGTTGAATAATAGTGTATCCTATTTTTTTTCTTTGATTGTTTTCATCGGTGATGGTCATATAATTCATTTTGTAAGAGAAATGGAGTTGTTTTTCGTACTGTACTAAGATTTCTACAAATAAAGAGAGTTTTTGATCCAGAGTGAGTGTGCCGATTTGTTTAGGGAATTGATAATTTAAGATGAATTGAAATAGGTCTTTATCTTTTTGTTTGGAAAATTTTTCCACCAATTTTTCTGTATCAATTAAAATTTGTTGGTCTAAAATTTTTTCCTGAATATTGAAGGAAAGTTGTCCTGCGGAAGTTCTGTAACGAAGTTGCGATACTTTATATTTTTCGGCTATTTTTTGACAAAGTTGCTGACCTATGTCGGTGTAAAGTGTGTCAATGGCAATTTTGGTGCGAGGGGCTTTGTGGCCGTTGAACCGAATGGGATCTATATGTTCAATAATTTCATTGAAATTGGTAGAAAAGTGTAATAGCCCTTGATCTTTAAGTTCTTTAAGTTGTTGGGCTTTATGGTAAATATCTAATTGATATTGAATTTTATTGATATAGTCGGTAATGTCTGTTTGTATTTCAATGAGGTAGTCAAGATTTTCGAGCAGAGTTTGTCGGATGGTCTGAATAATTTGGTAAAGTTGTGCATCGCTGCAGGCAGATAGTGTGTTTCTGTTTTCGGAAAGAATGTTTTGAAGGGTGTAGATGTTATTGATAAGTGTATCTCGTTTTTCTCTGTATTCTTCTAATCGGCGCAATTTGATGCGGTAATTGCTTTCGTTTTTGTAGGTGTCGTCAATGCTTTTTTGAAGTTTAATGATTTCACGGGTGATGGCTTTATCTAATCGTCGCAGATATTTTTTTATAGGACTAATGAAACGGTAATGATGGGTTTCCTGATAAAATGTAATGTAACGTTTGATTTCAACGATATAATCTGAAATAATGCCGGGTGTTACTTCACCGATTTGCAAAATGTCTTCAAATAAGTTGATGACAGAATCATTCAGTACAACGGTATTTTCATACTCATAAACGATTTCCAGAGATTTCAGACGGTGGTACATTTCATCGCTTAGATTGGTTTCACTTTTTAGTTGGCTGATGCTGATGTTATCTTTTTTAGCATACAGATATTCTATTGCTTCTCTGGAATAATACAAAGTAGAAATAATATCATTTATATTAATCTGCATAGAAAAAATTATGGATGTGTTTGTTTATTTGGGCTTGTAAAGTTAGGTACAAATTAGAAGAGTAAGCAGGATATAATATCCACAATTAAAAAGAATAATTAACAAAATCTAAAAAATCTTGTAATGACTTATGAGATAATTAGTTGCTTTAACCATTTTTCGTTTCATTCAGCCGTTTGTATAATAAGTTTTGCTACTCATCGTTTTTATTAAAAATTACCATATTTTTGCCAATTTCTAAAAGTAATAAATATGCGGTTCTCTTTAACAATAATGCTTTCTTTGTTTTTTTGTAAATTATTATTGGCTCAGGTAAATAAAGACGGCGTTCTTTCAACAATATCTAATACAATTGTCAATCAATATTATTTGGTTACTTCCAACATTACTGCGGGAGATAATTATGTAGTTTTAAGTAGTACGTCTGGTTTATCTTCCGGTGATTTGATTTTAATAATTCAGATGCAGGGTGCCAGTGTCAATTCTTATGCTAATCCTTCCAATACATTGGCTTCCTTACCTAACACGAATTATGGCGCCATTACAAGTTACAATAATGCGGGAAATTATGAGTTTAATCAGATATTAAGCGTGAATGGGAATACAGTAAATTTAGTATGTTCTGTTCAAAAAAATTATACAGCATCTGGAAAAGTTCAGGTGGTGCGTGTTCCGCGGTTTTCAAATGTTACCATTAATACTGGACACGTGTTGTATGGTGCAATGTGGAATGGAAGTACAGGGGGAATTGTGGCTATTGAAGTTTCAGGTACATTAACAATAAATAGTGGTGGGAAGATTTCGGCAGATACTATTGGATTCAGAGGCGGTGTTACCAATTTACGTACTTCTTCTCCTGCGTTTGGTGTGGGGGATATGGGACATTTAAATAAAGATATGGGTGTCTATAAAGGTGAAAGTATTGCGGGCGATACAGGCGTATATGCTTTACAATTTTCCGGGAGATTTTGTAAAGGAGCGGTAGCAAATGGTGGAGGAGGAGGAAATGCTGTCAATGCTGGCGGTGGCGGTGGTGCTAACGCCGGTGATACTTCTATGTGGAATGGAATGGGCAATCCGGATGTGTCTAATCCTTCGTGGATAACTGCGTGGAATTTGGAAAGTTCTGGTTTTGCCACTAATGTTTCTTCGGGAGGAGGAAGAGGGGGATACACCTATTCAAATTCTAATAAAGATCCTTTGGTATATGGTCCTAATGATTATGCCAATTGGGGCGGAGATGGAAGAAGTAATAATGGTGGATTGGGCGGACGTCCTTTGGATTATGCTTCCGGGCGAGTATTTTTAGGTGGCGGTGGTGGGGCAGGAGATTAAGACAATGGATATGCAGGAAAAGGAGGTAGTGGTGGTGGGATTATTTTCATTTTGAATTACGGTCAAATTATTGCAAACGGTATTATCTCTGCCAATGGGCGAGATGGTTACAATACTTCTACCCCCACACCAGGTGTAAATCAATTAACCGGAAGAGATGGTGCTGGCGGCGGCGGCGGTGGTGGTGCTATCATTATTAAAACACCTAATCCTATTGTTGGAACACTCACCGTTACAGCAAAAGGAGGGAATGGCGGAAATCAACAAATGAAATCAGGATATATTTTTGGTTCACCTAATGATGCTTATGGACCGGGTGGTGGCGGCGGTGGTGGCTATATTGGAAGCAGTGTATCTCTTCCCACTACAGATGTTTCCGGTGGAAATAATGGGATTGTTCAATATGTCAGTGGTACGAATGGTTGTCAAATTGATGATAATTTTCCACCGAATGGTGCTACCAAAGGCGGCGCTGGTATTGTTACCAATACTCTGACACCGCCGGATATAATATCTGTTTCACCAACTACGATTAACGTTTGTGTAGGATCGGCAATCAGCATAACGGCTACAGCAACTTCTACATCTACTATTGAATGGTTTACCAGCCCCACAAGTACTTTGTCTATTGCAAGTGGAAGTGTTTTAACTACTAATACCTTATCTACCGGAACGTATACTTTTTATGCAGGACAATGTCCTGGCACGATTCGGGCAATGGCTCAGGTAACCGTATCCCCTTCTCCTAACGTTAGTGTCAATAGTGCGACAATTTGCAGTGGTCAAAATGCGACTTTAGTGGCGAGTGGTGCTAGTTCTTATACATGGAATACAGGGGCTACAACCAATTCAATTGTTGTAAGTCCAACAATAGCTACGAATTATACTGTAACGGGT
>CAZNVL010000057.1:0-15268 GCA_964576565.1 uncultured Flavobacteriaceae bacterium
AAACCCCGCATTCAATAAATAAAACACCCCTTTCGCTCAATTAATAAGTAAATTATCTTTATTTCTGAAAAAAATTGGGATTTTCTCTCAGTTTGTAACTACAAAACAAAATTGCCGAATCCAAAGTAATTTTATTTTCTTCAGAAAAAATAGTCGCTTTTTTAAGATATTCTGGCGTTTCTCTGATTTGGCGGGCAAATTGTTGTATTTGTTGTTTATTATTCCAATATTTTTCAAACTCTTTGGGATTAGTGTACATCAAGTATGCTTCCTCGATAAATTGATTTCCTAAGTTAGATAAATTTCCATCGCTATAAGCCAGAATAATTGCGTTGTTAGTTTCTATATTTTCTTTTAAATTAAGTTGCCATACTTCTACTTTTTCACCCGGCTTGGGAGTTGGAATAACTTTGTTGTAATAATACCAGAATTGTCCATCTCCAAATAAATATCTGTTCACCCCCATATACACCGGTCCATACCAATAGCTATCACCAATTACTAACACTTTTTGTTTTTCTAAACTGGAATCTACTTCAAAGCCATAATCCGGATACGAATACTTTTCATTAAATGGCGGGTTAATGGCTAAGTTCATACTTTTTAGTATGTCTGCATCTCTACTCCTTGGTGTATCGCTGATTTCAATGTTATCCCAAATGATGTACGGAAATGGTTTCTGACGAAGTTTTTCAAGATACTTTACAATTGTATCTACGGCTAAACATTCGGCGTAATTTGTCCAATGGTGCGCAAATTTTGCGAATAATAAATGCTGTTCTTTCTTTTTCAAATCATCTACAAACCATTTCTGTAAATCTAGATAATTTATCTGATATTGCCTGAAGTACTTCATATAGCAATCATAGTTGGTATTTTTTACAGGATGTTTGTATTTGTCCGAAATTTTTTCTTCACACATTCTACCTTTGCCGGGAATTATTAAAAACACTAAATCAATTCCCTTTTTCTTTAAACTATCCTGAATTACTCTGGCTTTTCGGCATTTTTCTTTGATTTTTTCTTCCCCAATAAAATCATCTCCATAAGCTGATAAAATGTAACTTTTGCTAATCACATAATGATCTTTAATAGCCACAAATCCATTCACACGAATTTCATTAAACAAAGAGTAATATAACTGATTATTCCATCTGACCATCCATTCTTTCCAAGCCCAATGGTCATTATTAAAATCATCGGTTTGTTTTTGATAATAAGTTGAAAGCCAATTTTCTTTATTCCATTCTGGTCGTTTTTCCAGCATCACAATACCTGTCAGATTGGGCTTATTGTCTTTTTTCAAGAATGTATGGATGGCTGGCAGAGAGATTAAAAAATAAAATACCCACCAGTAATTTTTCAGCGAGTTGGCAATAGTAGTATTGGAATTTTTTTTTCTCATTTATTAAAATCTAAAATAAATAAAAGGATTAAAGTCCAATGCTGCAATGTAGGAGAGTGAAACGTAGTAAAGCAACACAAAAGCAATGATCCATTTTTTCAAAGAATTTTTGTTTAATTGAAAATAAAATATCTTATCGTGCCATGATTTAAATAATGGTATTAGTGTGAAAAAAGAAAACACTACACATAACACAAAAGAAAACCACCAATCATTAAGCAGATAATTAAAATTATGAGAAAAAGTGGGTATATACATTTTTTGAATAACCGCCAGCGCATAATGAATACTTTCATTGCGAAACAATACCCATCCTGTGCTGACAATTAAGAAGGTCCATAAAATTCTTAATAGAGAAGGAATTTTTGAGTATATGTTCAACAACTTATATCGCTCAATTACTAAAAAAAATCCATGATAAGCACCCCACAAAATAAAATTCCACCCTGCACCATGCCATAATCCGGATAACAAAAACACTGTCCATAAATTTATTAATGTTCTTACAGTACTCATTTTATTTCCACCTAATGGAATGTACAAATAATTTTTCATCCATCTACCCAATGTAATATGCCAGCGTCTCCAAAACTCGGTAACAGATTGTGAAGTATATGGATTATTGAAATTTTCTGGTATTTCAAAGCCCATTACTTTACACAAGCCAATGGCCATATCGCTGTAACCACTGAAATCAAAATAAATTTGAAAGGTGTAACTCAATGCTCCAATCCACGCTGCTGCCGTATCCATGTTTTCAATGGGTATGCTAAAAATCTCATCGGCTTGTCTTCCTATTGTATTCGCAAGTATTACTTTTTTTGCTAATCCTAAACAAAATAAAATCAACCCATGAATTTTCTTATCATACGTTTCTTTTCTATCGGTTATTTGGTCGGCTATTTCGTGAAAGCGAACAATTGGTCCCGCTATCAATTTAGGAAACAATAAAATATAAGTTTGATAATGCCAAAAATTTTTCAAAGGCGGATGAACATTGCGATAAACATCTACCACATAAGTAATACTTTCAAAAGTGTAAAAAGAAATACCAATGGGGAGCAAAAGTTTTTTTAAGGGGATATTTAATCCGAACAATGTATTCAAGTTATCTACAAAAAAATTGGCATACTTAAAGTAAAATAATATCCCAAGATTAAGACATAACGATAATATCAAAAAAAGATTTTTTTGTGATTTAGATTTAGCCGCATACATTTTTTGAACCAAAAAGAAATCTAAAAATGTTGTTAGCAGGATGACAAAAATAAACTTTGGTCCTCCCCACGCATAAAACAAAATACTTGCTAACAATATAATACCATTCTTCCAATTTTTCGGAACAAAATGATAAATCAAAATAAATATCGGTAAAAAATATAAAAGAAAAGTGATGGAAGCAAAGGTCATATTGTTTCTTACAATGGAATGTTATCGTGTTTTTTCTTTGGCATAGAATCCACTTTATTTTCAAGCATTTCAAAAGCACGGATTAATTTTATTCTGGTTTCTTCTGGTTTTATGACTTCGTCAATATATCCTCTTTCAGCCGCTTTGTAGGGATTTGCAAATAATTCATTGTATTCGGCTTCTTTTTCTTTCCACTTGGCTTCTTTATCTTCAGCAGATTGGATTTCATCTTTAAAGATAATTTCTGCGGCGCCCTTTGCACCCATCACGGCAATTTCGGCGGTAGGCCACGCATAATTAATGTCCGCACCAATATGTTTACTATTCATCACATCATAAGCTCCTCCGTATGCTTTGCGGGTAATCACCGTTACTCTTGGAACCGTGCTCTCGGCAAAGGCAAACAACAGTTTTGATCCATTCGTGATAATACCATTCCATTCCTGGTCAGTGCCCGGTAAAAAGCCCGGCACATCTTCAAACACCAGTAAAGGGATGTTAAACGCATCGCAAAATCTTACAAATCGGGCGGCTTTAACCGACGAGTGAATATCTAATACTCCTGCTAACACAGCCGGTTGATTAGCAATGATACCAATACTTCTGCCCGCCAATCGGGCAAAACCACAAATAATATTTTCCGCAAACTCTTTATGAACCTCTAAAAAGGAATTTTCATCAATGACTTGTTGTATCACTTCATGCATGTCATAAGGTTGAGAAGAAGAAGGCGGAATAATTGTATTGAGCGTTGGTCTGAGTTCTTTTTGCCAGTCCGTGATTTCATAAGGCATTCGTGGCGGCTTTTCTTCGCAATTTTGTGGGATATAGGATAATAATTTTTTAATAGTAGTAATGGCTTCTATTTCATTCGCACAGGCAAAATGCGTAACGCCGCTTTTAGTAGCATGTGTATGGGCTCCACCTAATTCTTCAGCGGTTACATTTTCATGTGTTACCGTTTTTACTACATTAGGACCTGTCACAAACATGTACGATGTATGTTCTACCATCAGAATAAAATCAGTCATGGCTGGAGAGTACACCGCCCCACCCGCGCAGGGACCCATAATACAGGATATTTGCGGAATAACCCCACTGGCTTTTACATTGCGATAAAAAATATCGGCATAGCCGGCAAGCGACACCACGCCTTCTTGTATTCTGGCGCCACCGCTGTCGTTCAGCCCGATGACCGGCGCCCCTGTTTTCATAGCCAGATCCATGATTTTACAAATTTTTTCGGCATGGGCTTCTGAAAGCGAGCCGCCAAACACCGTAAAATCCTGAGAAAATACATATACTAATCTTCCGTTAATGGTACCGTATCCCGTCACAACGCCATCTCCGAGATATTTTTCTTTATCTAATTCAAACTCCGTACTTCTGTGTGTAACAAACATGCCAATTTCCTGAAAAGATCCTTCATCCAAAAGAAAGTGAATTCTTTCTCTGGCAGTCAGCTTACCTTTTTTATGCTGTGCTTCAATACGCTTTTGACCCCCGCCTAATAATGCTTCTTGTTGTTTTTGTTCTAATGTCTTAAGTTTATCTTGCATAACCAATATGATTTGTGGCAAAAATAGAGAATAATCTTTTTGAAATTATTTAATAACGTGGGAAATAAAAATAAAAAATTTTATGCTCTATTGATTAAATTACTTTACTTTGCAAAAAATATTTTTATGAAATTTAAAATGCTTAGTGTTGGTTTATTGTTTTCTCTCAGTATTAGTTTAGCTCAAAAACTGGCGGATGTTACGCTGTACCTTTATGATGGTAGCGTCTTGTATGGTCAGGCAAAAATGAAAAAAGATGTTGGATTAAATACCCCTTATGGTAAATTAACTATCCCATTAAAAGACGTTACGCAAATCGCTTTTGGATTGGGAAAAGATGAAAGCATTGCATCGGATATTAGTAAAAACATTCAGATATTAGCCAATACATCTGATGAAAAAAACATAGAAGCCCTTGTTGAAAACATTAAAAAATATGGATTAAAAGCCGTTTATTATCTTGAAAATTTTTTAGATAAAAACACGACTACCCATTCTGAAAATATTGCTTCTGTTTTAAATGAAATTTTATCTGAATACAACATCAGCGATTATAGTTTTTCAGATGCCGTGATTATGAGTAACGGAGATAGAATTTCCGGCACGCTCGATTTCCAAACAATAGAATTTTCTAATTCTTTTCTTAAAACAACGATTCCTGTAGGTAGTATAAAAAGCATGGATATAGCGTATTTTGAAAGTATGGATGGTTATTTTAATTTTTCACTAAAAGCCTCTAAATACATTCTGGCCAATAATAATGGCGGATGGTTCAATACCGGCGTGAAAATTAAAAAAGGGCAAACCATTGAGATTTCTGCCAGAGGCGAAATTGTATTGGCGAGTTTGGATAACAAAAAGTACACCCCGGATGGCAATGTTGTGGGCGCTGAGCCAACAGATAATAATGACCCTACTTACTTTAATTATGGTACCTTAATATTTAAAATTGGTAACAATGGAAAAAATTTAAAGGCCGGAAGTAGCACTAAATACATCGCTGATAGTGATGGAATCATCTATTTTACAATTTACGAAACCGTTTACAGCGAAAAAAACACAGGGGCCTATCAGGTTAAATTATCCATTAAGTAAAATGATTTTAAATGGCTTGTTACCGTTTGTTAAATAATCATTACCTTTCGTAAAATTGTTGATTATTTGAAGTTATTTTTCTTATATTTGCCACCCTAAAATTTAATTTATGAAAAAACTTTTATTTACACTTCAAGTATTGGCGAGTATTAGCGTGTTAACAGCACAAACTACCAGTTTTACTTTAACTTACAATTTTGCACAGGTGGTCAGTACCCCTACACCTTGCACTGGTACGGTTGATCCAACACCTCCTCCAACATCTACAGGGCTCACCAGCGGTTCATTTATTGCTGTTGGTACCAATACATGTCCATCAGCAAACGGCTATTTTTCTTTTGGTGGATGGGGATTAGGCGCTACCAATGGTAATGACAATACCTTTACGGGTAGTTTAGACACCAATAAGTACTATGAAATAACCATTACTCCTCAGACCAACTATAGCGTAACCGTTGATTCTATTACATTCAAGAGCAACCGCTCTGGCACAGGCCCACGTTTCTGGGCGGTAAGATCCAGTAATGATGGATTTACTAACAATTTTTCTGCTGTTTCTACCAATACCAACGTTAGTGTTACCGGTAATAATGAGTTCAAATGGAATGTAGATAGTATTGTTGCTTCCACTATTCAATCCGGTTTTAAAGTTTATCCTGCATTAACTAACATTACATCCCCCATTAGTTTTAGATGGTATGCCTGGAATGCAGAAGGAACAAACGGTACTTACAGAATAGACGATGTCAATATCTACGGTAGTGTTGCTTTGTCCACAGGAGTTGCCAATTTTATGCACAATCTAAATGCACACTTTGTTTTATCTCCTAATCCTGCTTCTGCAAATATTGTGTACCTCATTCCACAAAACATTAAAGAGATTAGTTTTATTGAAATCATTGATGCACTTGGCAATACAATTTACAAAAATAATAAAATTGAAAATACCGAAAAAATCAGTTTACATTTAGAAACTATTCCGGAAGGCGTTTACTTTGTTCGTTTAGGATCGGCTAAAAACTTTTATTTAGAAAAACTGGTAATTAACAAGTAGATTATTTCAACATCCGATTGACGCTTCATAAGAACTTCCTGTAAGATGCGGGAAGTTCTTTTTTATTATCAAAATCTCCATTGGTGTATTTTTGTGTTAGATTTGTATATTTTTTAAGTTCTTAAAAAAGTATTGAGCATTTTGTCTTCTTAATTTTTATTACAATAATCCTTACATTAGCAGCAAAATTTAATGCTATGAACAATGGTTTCTTTAAAGTTCCTGTACCACAAAACGAAGTTGTAAAACAATATGCACCTAACACAGAAGAAAGAAAAAAATTACAGGAAGCTATATCGGAATGGAGAAGTAAAGAAGTAGATATTCCGATGTATATTGGTGGAAAAGAAGTTCGCAGCGGGAACAAAGTACGGATAGCCCCTCCACACGATCATCGGCACACACTGGGATATTTCCATAAAAGCACTAAAGAACATATTACACAAGCCATTGAGGCAGCATTAGCAGCCAAACCCGCATGGGAATCTTTGTCGTGGGAACAAAGAGCATCTGTTTTTCTAAAAGCGGCCGATTTGATTGCCAACAAATATCGTTATAAACTCAACGCAGCGACGATGCTTGGACAAAGTAAAAATCCTTTTCAGGCGGAGATAGACAGCGCCTGCGAGTTGATTGATTTTTTACGGTTTAATGTCTATTATATGGCTGAAATCTATCAGGAGCAACCGAACTCTGCCCCCGGGATGTGGAATAGAATGATCTGGCGGCCATTAGAGGGCTTTGTGTACGCACTTACTCCTTTTAATTTTACAGCTATTGCCGGCAACTTACCAACCAGTGTAGCCATGATGGGAAATGTGGTAGTTTGGAAACCCAGCAACGATCAGGTGTATAGTGCTCACGTCATTATGGAAATTCTAAAAGAAGCGGGCTTGCCCGATGGTGTGATAAATTTAATTTATCCAAGTGGTCCGGAAGCCGCAGAAGTCATTTTTTCCCACTACTATTTTGCCGGAATTCATTTTACCGGTTCTACGGAAGTGTTTCAAAACATCTGGAAAAAAATCGGAGACAATATTCATAACTATCGCTCTTATCCAAGAATAGTGGGTGAAACAGGTGGAAAGGATTTTGTTATAGCACATTCTTCAGCGCATCCGAAAGAAGTGGCGGTGGCCTTAACAAGAGGTGCATTTGAATATCAGGGACAAAAGTGCTCGGCCGCCTCCAGGGCCTATATCCCTAAAAGCATCTGGAATCAGGTGAAACAATACATGGAAGAAGATTTATCTTCTATGAAAATGGGCGGTACAGAAGATTTTTCAAATTTTATCAACGCTGTTATAAATGAGGATAGTTTCAACAAATTGGCTCAACATATTGAAAGTGCCAAAAAATCCAAAGATGTAAAAATTATTATGGGTGGAAATTATGACAAATCGGTAGGATATTTTATTCAACCCACCGTGATTCAGTGTTTTAATCCCACCTACTATACTATGTGTCATGAGCTTTTTGGGCCGATTTTATCTGTTTATATTTATGAGGATAAGGAGTATGAAGAGATGCTGGATATAGTGGATAAAACAGGTGTATATGCTTTAACGGGTTCAATTATGGCCAATGACCGATACGCTATAGATTTGGCATGCAAAAAACTTGTCCATAGTGCCGGTAATTTTTATATCAATGACAAACCAACTGGTGCCGTGGTGGGACAGCAACCGTTTGGCGGCGCAAGAGCGTCTGGCACCAATGATAAAGCCGGATCTAAACTTAATCTTTTAAGATGGGTAAGTCCGCAAACAATTAAAGAAACCTTTGTACCGCCGGTAGATTACAGGTACCCCTTTTTAGGTTAAAATACTTTTTATCAAACAGATCACTTTCGGAATTTGTAACGAGCGTTGTTTTATTTTAATTCTAAATTCTGGGCATGGATTCATAAGCACCTAAAATAAAAGAGGTTTTTATCTATTAAATTCTAATCGCATTCCTTTTTCTGTTTCGTTGAATTGTCCATTATCATACACTAATTGTCCATTCACAAAGGTCTTTTCAATAGTTGAGAAAAAAGTATGATTTTCAAACGGCGACCATTGACATTTGTATAAAAGATTATTTGTAGAAACCGTATAGGGCTTGTGAATATCCACTAAAACAAGGTCTGCAAAATATCCTTCTTCTATGTATCCACGATTTTTGATATTAAAAAGTTGGGCTACATTATGGGATGTTTTTTTTACGATTGTTTCTAATGAAAATACTTTTTGATGATAAAGCTCTAATAATGCTAAGAGGGCATGTTGGACGAGTGGTCCACCACTGGGGGCTTCTAATAAGGGTTTGTTTTTTTCTTCAAGTGTATGCGGTGCGTGATCAGTAGCAATTACATCAATCAGGTCATTGTTTACGGCGTCTATAATTTTATCTCTGTCGTATTTTGTTTTAATGGCAGGATTCCATTTAATTTTATTGCCTAATCGTTCATAATCTTCATCGCAAAACCATAAGTGATGAATACATGCTTCTGCGGTGATGTGTTTTTCTTTCAAAGGCAGTTGATGGGTAAACAGGGAAAGTTCTTTGGCTGTAGAAATATGTAAGATGTGTAAGCGCGTTTTATATTTTTTAGCCAAATCAACGGCGTATTTGGAGGAGGCATAACAAGCGTCTTCATTTCTGATGATGGGATGAAAATAGGTAGGTAAATCAAAGCCATATTCTTCGGTAATTTTTTCAAGATTTTTTTTGATGATTGTATCGTCTTCGCAATGTGTAGCAATGAGTGCCGGGCATTGTGAAAATATTTTTTCCAATGCTTTTTTATCGTCCACTAATAAATCTCCGGTAGAGGAGCCCATAAAAATTTTGACACCACATACTTTTGTAAAATCCGTTTTTAAAATTTCTTCTAAGTTATTGTTTGTAGCGCCGATGTAAAACGAATAATTAGCCAGCGATTGTTCTTGAGCAATCGTATATTTTTTTTCTAATTCTTCAAGAGTTGTGGCGGGTGGTTTGGTGTTGGGCATTTCCATATAAGAGGTGATGCCGCCTGCGACAGCGGCTTTACTTTCGGTATAAATATCTCCTTTGTGTGTTAGTCCGGGCTCTCTGAAGTGCACCTGATCGTCAATCATACCGGGCATTAAAATTTTTCCTTCGCCATTAATTTCAACGAGATTTTCTTTTATAGCATCCATTGTTCGTTCTATTCTTGATATAAAGGGTGGTTCAAGGAACACATCGTAGAAGTCGTAATAATTTTCACTGGCTACAAACACATTTTTGATAAGATATTTTTTCATTTTTGTTTTTAGGGACAAATGTAGAGATTGCAACTATAAAATAAAAAAAGGGATCAAAAGGATCCCTTTTGTTATGAATTAAGTTTCACGAATTATCTGACTATCAAAAGTTTTTGAACAAATCTTTGATTGTTGTGGTCAATGCCTTCTACGAAATAAACCCCTTCCGGAAGGTCTGAAACAGGAAGGATGTTTTGATTGGTATTAAATGACATTCGTTTTACTTCTTGACCCAATGTGTTTTTTAATGTTAAGGATTGGATGTTTTCTACAAATAGTTCGTTGTTTGCAGGGTTGGGATAAATTTTTATGTAAGAGGATTGAGCGATGTTTTCAACACTTGTTGGAGAAACTATTTTATATATTACATAAAAAGAATAATTGTTGTAATCAGAAGATAATGTTACTTTGCAAGTATAGATAGAGTTAGGGGTAGGAGATGGAATCATAATTGTAGGTGTTGTGGCACCTGTATTCCAGAGATAGGTAGAATTGGGCTCACTGGTAGCATTTAGGATTAGATTGGAAGTGGCGGGCACCATTAATACACCGTCGCAATCCATATCTAAATAACTGTAAGCATAATGCCCACCCATCGCACAATCGGCGTTGACTGCAAATAATGTAACGGTTTGTCCAGCGTAGTTGCTTAAGTTCACTCCACGAATAGTCCATGGTTTGAAGTATAATCCCATTCCGCATGCCGATGTGTCAAAGCCGGCCACGCTTGGTGTTCCGGTTTGATACATATAAAAAGAGCCCGGAATAGTGTCATTATTTGCATCCAATATACCTACTACAAAGTAGGGATTGTCAGTGGGACCGTGTCCGGGCGCTTGTAGGTATGTTGAGTAGGCAAATAAGAAATTGGTATCGTTCACGGTTGGCACAAATGTGTATGTCATGAATTCAACAACAAATCCCGGTACATTATATTCTCCTAATCGTGCAGAGTATTGTCCAAAACCAAAAGCTGGTAAGGGCTGATAAACAGAAGGATTGGAGGTAGAATTACTGCAGATAATGGTAGAGGTGGAGGCGCTTTCTACGCTAAAATTAGGAGAAGAGAGCGATGTGCTTGTTAGAGTAAAAGAATAACCGGTACTTCGTGTACCCTTTCCGCCCTGCCACCCTGCGAATGAGTTTGTTTCAAAGCCATCGTTGCAAGTTTGAGCAAGCAGTATTTTGCTCATGAGTGCACTTGAAAGAAAAATTAATACATTTGTTTTCATAGTGGTAAATTTTTATGCAAATATAAATAAAAAATTAAAAATGTAGTGCATTAAAATAAAAAATTCAATTTGAGAAGGGTTATATTAATTCATTAATCAATATTTTTGACTGGTCGGAGATAGATACGGGATAAGTTGAAATAAAATGCAAACACTAAAACTCTGAACTGTCATTATTTCAATGATTGTTGATTGTAAGATTAAGTAACGAAAGAAGTGTTTGTTTTTTGTTTTTCATTGAATTTGATTTAATGTTCTTTTGTATTTTTGCCTTAAAAACAAAATGAGTCAGCAAAAAGGTTTTTATACTACGTTATTTAATAAAGTAGTGATTGTGGCTGCCTTGGGCTATTTTGTAGATATTTATGATTTGGTGCTTTTTGGGATGGAGCGGGTTGCTTCTTTGCGAGATATTTTGTCTCAAACATTGCCAGCCAATGAACTTCCCAAAATGGATCAGTACATAGAAGAAATTGGTACTCAGCTTTTAAACTGGCAAATGTTTGGAATGCTGGTTGGCGGTATTGTGTGGGGTATTTTAGCGGATAAAAAAGGGCGCTTGTCTGTATTGTTTGGTAGTATTATCACCTATTCTATAGCGAATGTATTCAATGGAATGGTGAACGATACGAATACGTATGCTGTGCTGCGTTTTATTTCAGGTTTTGGTTTGGCTGGTGAATTAGGGGCTGGGGTTACATTAGTATCGGAAACAATGCCTAAAGAAACGCGAGGAATGGGCACTACAATGGTGGCTACTATTGGTTTATTGGGGGCAGTGTTTGCGGGCTTAACTACTTATTATATCAACAATTGGAGAATGTCTTACTACATTGGTGGGTTTTTAGGTGTTTTGCTATTGCTTTTAAGAATTGGAGTATATGAATCGGGGATGTATAGCCATTTGAAAGAAAGTAAGGTTAAGAAAGGAAATTTCATGTATTTGTTTTCGCATCCGGATGTGTTGTTGAAATATCTTTCGGTCATTATTATTGCCTTACCGGTGTGGTATGTGACGTATATGCTCATTCAGTTTGCACCAGAAATGACAAAAGCACTTGGGATGCAGCATTATCCTAAAGAAGCCCGAATACCGATTATGGTAGAGTATATGGGTGTTTCGTTAGGGGATTTATCAAGTGGTTTGTTAAGTCAAAAGTTGAGAAGCCGCAAAAAGGCCTTGTATATTTTTATCCTTGGTACGATGTTGGTAACTGCCTTGTATTTTACAATGATTCGGGATTCGCTTTTATGGTTTTATTTTATTGTGTTTGTATTGGGATATTTTGCAGGGTATTGGGCGGTGTTTATGGCTACGGCGGCTGAATCATTCGGCACGAATATCCGCGGCACCGTGGCTACTACGGCGCCTAATTTTGTAAGAGGTTCTGTGCCGTTGATGTCTATTTCTCATCTGTATTTGAAAACGGTGGTGGGTCCTGTTCATTCTGCTGTTATTATTGGGCTTGTAATTTTTGTTTTGGCCTTATGGTCGGTGTACAAACTGGATGAAACTTTTCACAAAGAGTTGAATTATGTAGAAGGGGAGGAATTAGTGCCTTAAAAGTTAAGTGCTTGTTTTTACTGAATAAGTAAAGCGAAAGATGAGATTATTGGCGGGCATGGGCATATTTGTGATAAATATCTTTGACCTGCATTTTTTCATACAGCACATATAAGTTCCAAATGGTGTTTATCTTAAAGACATAACTTTTGTCAATACTATTAACCAGATTAGAACCAACATAGCTTTTGAAAAATTTAGTAGATAAGATATTTTGGGTGTTTATTTTTTCAATATTATAGAGGAGATGCGGATCAATGATAATGACACGATAATCAAAGTTAATGTAAATAACAGAGTAATATGGATTGGGATAATTAAAGGTTAGAACATAATATCCATTGTGATTGTCTTTGTACAAAATATCTACAATTAAACATTCATGGTTGGTAGAAACACAAGCATGTTTTCCAAATTCTTTGAAGGTTTTTCTGACATTGTGATAATTATAATAATATCCTAAGGCATAAAGTGGCTGTAGGTTTTCAGGTGTAAGGGGTAGTTTGGGGTTTTTATTTAAGATATTTTGAGATACATTTCTACTGGACAGTGTATTGGTAGATGTGGGATTACTTCCAATATATGAGTAGGCGAGTGGATAATCTGATACTTTGTTTTTTATTAATAAATTTTGCATGATGTTATGCGATGATACACAATATTTTTCTTTGCTCTTATTTTTTGAACAATAATCACTATATGGTTTTAAATAACAGGGATAATCTTTGACGCAATTGTTGTTTTTAAAAAACCATAAAATTGTGGTGTCTTTAACGGACTTAATAATCATCGTTAATTCACTAAACAATACTGTATTATTATTCAAACTCTTAAACCAAGATTTATTGTCGTTTACTATCTGATGCCTTAAAGAATAATAATTTTCAATGCCTGTGTTTTGATTTTGAGAAAAAATAAAAGAGAATGGAATAAGGAATAATAAATGCCAGTGTTTTGTTTTCATAGTGGTTGTTTTTTAAGTGATTGAAAAATTTATTTATTGTTTGTCAGTAAATTTTTGTTGTAGTACTTTGTTTTTACGTAAGGGATTTTCATTTTGTCATACCATTTAAAGAGATGGTATAAATTAGGGATTTGAGTTATAACAACGCTGTTTAAAGAACATTCTAAAAAGGGTTGAATAGCCTCTTTCTTATAGAAAAGTGCAATTGTTTTGAGTTCTGTATTAGGCAGATTCATCTCAGAAGGAAATGGATATTTGAAGTATTTATTCATAAAGTGTTTGTAGGGGAATAAAAGAATAATTGGTGCAAGGTCTTCTACCAGTATATCGTTTTTAGCATCATACATCATAAGGTAATATACATCATCGGGTTTGTTTAATGTTACAAAGAGTATGATTTGATGGAGGGGGTCGTTGATTAGAATGTCTGTGATAATGCAAGTGTGGCCATCTATTGGATAGTATTGAAGTTGTTCATCGTCTTTCATATTGGCATAAACGAAATCTCTGTTAAACGTGAGCACATTGCCCACTTTGATAAGAGATGGGCTAATAGGTTCGCTATAAAGTGCAAAGGTTGAATAATCTTCATGGATGTCCATATCTAAATAATGCGTTTTATCATACATGGATTTTTTGTCAGAGTAGTTGGCGGGTAAGGTGTCTAAGTTGCTTAAAAACCGCAGGTAATCGCTGACAAGAGCGTTACACATCAGTTTAGAACGATATTTGGCTTCCCATTGGCGAAGCGGTTCAAAAATGCTTTCCATAGAATTTAATTTGCCATAGTTTAAGAAGAACTGAAGAACGATGGGATGCTGGATAGTATCCAGATAGTTGACATAATACCAATAAAGGTAGCGGATACAATCGTCGTGGAAATTGGGGGCTTGATGCGGAAGTGGTTTAGAAGGGGTTTTTGTGTGCTTTTTGTGATTCTGCGCGAGTGTTTCAGTAAAAGAAAAAGTATGCAGCAGAAAGAGACCGATAAGGATGAACGTTTTCATAGTGGTTGATTTTTAGGGTGTGGTAAACGTTCTGCTGCATCAATTCTTTTTAGATTATAACGAGCGAGAAAAAAGGATGTTGCAAAAATTATTTGAGAGGATGGAATGAGTGATAAGTTGTAAGTTTTGAGTGATAAGTGAAGAGAGAATTTACAAACTCTGATTGTAGTTTTGTTTGAAGAGTAAATTGCTTTTTGTTTAATGGATTTACGTATTCAACTTTTAAGCTTAATACACTTTTTTTTGAAGTTTTTTATCTCAAATTAATTAGGATGAATGCATATATTTTACATCTCACACAGGGATTGTTTTTCAGATAACTTTTTCCGAAAAGCGAAGCAAATTAGGGAAGTCAAGGGAATGTTTTCTTTTCCTTCTGTGTTTGAAAAAAGTTTAATGCAGATTCCCGATAAAGCGGAGCCAGCCCCGAGTATCGGGGACAAGTTCTGTTTTAATAACGTGCAAAGTTTGTAAATAGAACTTTCAGGATTTTTAACTCAAGAGAAAATTATTTTTCTGATGATTTTTGATCTTCACATTTTTCATCAAAAAAATATTTAATCATAAATTCAAAAATATCATTACTTCTATCTGATATTATGTTTTCCCAGTTTTCCCAGTTTTTCCATTTTTCTTTATTTTTATTATTATGTTCAGAATATGAACCACCAGAAACAAAAGAGTATTCTTTTTCAGATGGGTGTTT
>CAZNVL010000058.1:0-14372 GCA_964576565.1 uncultured Flavobacteriaceae bacterium
AATCGGCATGAATTTGTAGGACATGTGACGTGCTTGCCATACAACGAAAAATGACCAACCACTTATCATTAACTCATTAAAAACTGGTTACTATCAACAATTAAGAAATTTCTTCCTGCTTTTGTGGGACTAAGATGCAAAGCAGAAAAAGCAGGAGGCAATTAAATAGTAAAAAAATTTATATTATTTTACATCGTTATATTTAGATGGGCATTTCATTAATATCTCATCGGCTTCAAAAACATTTCCATTCATTTTTCCGATAACAACAATTTGTTCACTTTTATCAAAATCTTGTGGTTTGCTTTTATGTAAAACAACTTTTCGCTTTTCCCCTAATTGATCTATTAAATAAAACTCAAATCTATCGGGATTTACTAAAGGATTATACATTTCTTTTTCAGTTGTATCACGCTTACCAACAATATGATATTCCTTACCAGCATTTTGTTCTGCCTCCTTAAAATTAGAATAGGTAGCCGTGTTACTCAATGATGTTAATATTACACCAATTGCAATAGCTACTACTATTAACGACAGGATATAAATTTTCTTCATAAATTCTTTATTCTTTGTTTTTTAGTTTATTCTCCAGATCTTTTAATTTTTTGTCCTGCAGAAATAAATATACCATGAGTGAAACAAAAATTACCACTAAAACAGAAATAACAACATAAATTTTTCCGCTTTGTCTTAACGCGTCTGCCATTTCAATACTTTCATTCGTCATATTGATATAGTTTATTTTGAATAACTTTAATTCGGATTTTCAATTCCAATAACCAAATACTCAATAATATCCATCCTAATACAGCAGGATAAAAAATTAAGCGCATGCTGCTATTTAAATCGTACTGACTAAATGCCGGATTACCGCCATTTCCGGGATGTAATGAATCTGTAAGTCGTGGTAATATCATAATGAATACCATCATCATCACATACGCAAAAACATTGTAAACTGCAGAAAGTTTCGCCCGCTTAATTTCATCTTCCACAGATCCTCGTAAAATAAAATAAGCCGTATATACTAAAATAGCCATGGCGACTCCATTTAATTTTGGATCTGCAAATGTCCAGTAGGTACCCCAGGTTGCTTTTGCCCATAGCATACCTGTTAGTATCCCAGGTATTGAAAAAAAGAAACCAACCTGAGCTGCAGATACACTTTTAATATCGTTTTCTAATTGATGATTGCTTAAATATTTTAAAGCATAATACAATGAAACAGACATTTGGAACAGCAACGCAAACCACATAGGTACATGAAAATACAAATTACGAATACTTTCGTTTAATATCGATAATCGCGGCACATCATTATTCAAACCCGCAATTATGGAAAATACAATTAAAACAACAGAAAACGCTTTGTAAACAAATTTCATACTCATCGGCAAAACTACAAAATATATTTATCTGAAATTCGATTCATTAACCTATTTTACCAATCAACTCCTTTACTATCCAACTCATCTTAGGTTCTTGTGCTGTGGCTACTTTCAATACTTCTTCATGAGAGACATTTTCTACATGCCCTTCTATTCCTAAATCTGTAATGATGCTCATTCCAAAAACTTTCATGCCGCCATGTCTGGCCACAATCACTTCCGGAACAGTGCTCATCCCCACCGCATCGGCCCCTAATCTCCAGAAACAACGATATTCAGCGGGCGTTTCAAAGCAAGGTCCACTCACCCCCAAATACACGCCTTCTTTCACACGAATACCATGTTTTTCAGCAATTTTCTTTGCTATTTGAATATATTCTTTGCAATACGCTTCACTCATATCCAAAAACCTTGGTCCCAACTCATCATCATTTTTTCCAATCAAAGGATTGGATGGGAAAAAATTAATGTGGTCTTTAATAATCATCAGTTCTCCCAATTGAAATTCTGGATTCATCCCGCCTGCCGCATTACTTACTATTAGAATGTTTATACCCAATTCTTTCATCACTCTCACAGGAAATGTAATTTGCTTCATGTCATACCCTTCATAATAATGAAATCTCCCTTGCATCGCCAGAACGGGCTTTCCGGATAAATATCCTAAAATCAATTGTCCTTTGTGCCCATGCACAGTAGATTGCGGAAAGTTGGGTATTTCAGAATAAGGAATAGCATATTTCACTTCAATTTCTTTCACCAATCCGCCTAATCCACTTCCTAATATAATCCCAACAGTGGGCTTAAACGAATGTGTTTTTTCAAGAATGAATTGTGCAGTTTGTTGAATTTGTTCTAACATGTTCTAAAATTTTTTGATTAAAATGTTGTGCATCCTTAAAAAAATGAATATCTATAGGTGCTACAAAAATAGGCAAATTAGTATGATGATTAAAAAATGGTTTTAATCGTACCGCATCTTTTTCAGTAGTTACTAATATCACAGGCGGATGTTTTTCTTGCCATTCTTTCAAAACAGATAAAATAATTTCAATATCTTCTTGTGAAAAGGCATAGTGATCGGGATATTCAAGATGAAAAAAATGAGCACTGTATTCTCTCAATAATTTTGCAATAGGTTCAGGATTGGCAATACCAGTAACAAGAATAACATTATGTTTGTCCAAATCTTTCCACCAGTCCAAAGTTTTTTGCACATCAAACAAGTGATAAAATTTTTGATATTCTATTCCACTAAAAAACACTTCTTTGTCAACGTATTTTCTAACTTCTTGCTTTCTTTTTTCAAAAGCATTTAGGTCAACATTTTCAGGTGTTTTAGTGAATACAATTATATCGGCTCTTTGAATGCTACTTGTCAAATCTCTTAATTTTCCTGCTGGAAAAACATCATCTTCATAAAAAGGATGAGAATATTCTGTAAGTACAATGTTGAAATGTGCTTTTAATCGTCGGTGCTGAAAAGCATCATCTAATAAGATAATTTGAGTATCCGGGAATGTTTCCATTATTTTTTGTATTCCCTTCACTCTATTTTCGCATACTGCCACATTTACATCCCTGTGTTTAATTTTATACATTAATGGTTCGTCTCCATATTCTAAATAATTCCCATTTTGATGTACCCATTGAAACCCTTTTGTTTTTCTGCCATAACCACGGCTTAATACAGCAATTTTGAAATGCGGCTTCAAAACTTGTATCAAATAGTTAGTCATAGGCGATTTTCCCGTCCCTCCTAAGTTTAGATTTCCAATACAAATGGTATAAACATTAGAAAATTGATAGAATCTGAGTATATTCCTATCATATAAAAAGTGACGGATGTATAAAATAAACCGAATTACAATAGCAATCGCATAACGAAAAAAATACATTAAACCATACACAATTTTTTTTATGAATGCCCGCAAACAATTCATTTAAATATTCTCAATGATGTAATTACAAACTTTTTCTATCAAGTGCGTACGATCTTTGCCTAAAACATTATGCTTGTGTGTGGGATAAACAAAATAATCTAATTGAACACCCTTGTCAATAGCGCTTTTCAAAAGCAGCATACTGTGCTGCCATACTACCACATCGTCTTCTGCGCCGTGAATAACCAATAATTTACCTTTCAGATTTTGTATAGAGTTCAAAATGCTGGTGTGCTTGTATCCATCAGGATTTTGTTGTGGTGTGTCCATATAGCGCTCGGTGTACATCACTTCATAATAACTCCAATCTATCACCGGTCCGCCCGCCACTGCTACCTTAAAAACATTGGGATATTTGGTCATAATTGAACAAGTCATAAATCCTCCAAAACTCCATCCAAACAAGGCCATTCGTGAAGCATCCACATACGACAATGATTTCAGATATTCCACTCCTATCATCTGATCTTTCATTTCGTATTCGCCTAATTTTCTAAAGGTCTGCTGTTCAAATTCTCTTCCACGAAAAGGCGTACCGTGTCCATCAATAGTAAATACCATAAATCCTTTTTCTGCCATGTAATGATACCACACTTCTCCGCCCAACATCCAACTATTTGTTACCAATTGCAAATGCGGCCCATTATACAAATACACTAATACCGGATATTTTTTAGTACTATCAAAATTAACCGGATAAAACATTCTCCCATATAAATCACTTCCATCAAAAGATGTTAATTTCACTGGTTTCCATTGCCCTGTTTTATAGTTTTCTAATGGATTGATGGATTCGAACAATAAATGCGATTGCTTTGTTTTGACATTGGTAATAAAATACTTTCCCGGTACATAACAAGATGAAAACGCATCTAAAACATATTCAGCTTTTTCATCTACGATGGCCGTGTGAAAACCTTTTTCTTTTGAAATTTTTTCTATTTTTCCATTAGTTATTTCTACGCTGTAAATATCTTGATCAATCGGCGATTCGGCATTGGCTAAAAAAAATAATTTTTTACCATCCTTTGAAAAGTCCAGTATTTTCTTAACTTCCCAATTGCCTTTGGTGAGTTGTCTTATGAGTTTTCCGTTCATATCGTACAAATACAAATGATAATAACCATCTCTGTTGCTTCTCCAGATAAATTGATGAGAATTGTTGGGAACAAAATACGCTGGTGTAAGCGGTTCTACATATTTTTCGTGTTTTTCTTCCAATAATGTTTTGACAAAACTTCCATCATCTGCATTGTAAACATTCAATTTCATATCATTTTGATCTCGGTTTAATACAGCAATTAATATCAATTGATCATCTGGTGAAAAACAGATATTGGTGAAATACTTGTAATCATTGGGATTTTCCTGAATGTAAACAATTTTATTACTTTTGATGTGATAAATACCAACCGATACTTTTTGACTTTTTTGTCCTGCCATTGGATATTTGATGAGTTCGTTTTTGGCAGGATATTCCGTCCAGTGAATGATGGGATATTCGCTTACTTCGGAATGATCTACTTTGAAAAAAGCCAATTTATCAACAGAATGACTGAAATAAATACCTTCGTTAATTCCAAATTCATTGCGAGAAGCAGGATAGCCATAGGTGAGATTCAAATTCCCATCGGTAGAAATCGGAATATCTTTTTTTTGATAATGTAAGTACAAATTAAAATTTTTTGTATAAGCCCAAATGGATGGATTGCCGGAAACAACAAGATTTTCAAGAGAAAAATCAGGATGCTCTGTGGTGTCTTTTTGAATGCTCTTTTGCTTGACATCAAAAACAAAATAATTATTTTTGATTGGAAAAGAAAACTGTAGTTGAGATGTATTCCAATATAAAGCAGGGATAGTATTTAAGGTGTCGTTGATATAAGTTTTTAATGCTTTGTTAATTTGATATAAACTGATTTTCTCAATGATTTGAGATTTCTTGCAATCGTAAAGGATAATGTTATCATTTAAAGAATACGAAAGTAGGTTATTATTCAAAAACTGAATGTTGTTCAATCGTTGTGGTGCCAGAGATGTTCTTCCTTTTAATACAGCATCTTTTATGGAAAGAGATTGTTTATTTTGAGAAAAAAACAAGAAAGGAATAAAAAGAACCCATACCGATACAATTCTACAATTAAAAATGTTTAGCATATCTTCTATTTTGGGCTTGAATGTAACAAATTTGACGGGGAAATTTTACAAATGTATCTCTTCTATCTGGTATAAGGCAGGAACAGTGGCTTTCCATCCATACGTATCTTTCAGTTTTACCAGAAAGGTCTCCGCGGATTGCTTCTCTCCATGTGTAATAAAAATTCTTTCCGGCGATAGTTCTATTGCATTTAACCAATCTAATAATTCGGATTGATCGGCATGAGCAGATAAACTTTGCATATTTTCTATCTTTAATTTTACAGGATAGTATTCTCCAAAAATTTTCAATTCATGAGCCCCTTCTAATAGTTTTCTTCCTCTTGTACCTTCTGCCTGATAACCCACCAGCAGCAATGTGTGTTGTGGTTGAGCCAAATAATGCTGTAAGTAATTTAATATTCTGCCACCAGAAACCATACCACTTCCTGCAATAATTACTTTTGGAAATTGAGTGTGTATAATCTCATAAGTTTCTTTTATATCTTTCACTATTCTGTACATTTTACACATTTCTACACATTCATTTAATGCCATTTTATGCCACTCTGTGTAGTTTTTAAAAACTTCCAATACACCTGCCCCCATAGGTGTATCAATAATAAAAGGCATTTCAGGTATCTCTTGTTCCTTTCGGAGTTGCCAGAGCAAATACATCAATAATTGCGTTCGCTCCACAGCAAAACTTGGGATAATCAAATTACCCCCGCGATGTACAGTATCCATGATAATCTGCTTTAATTGAACCTTAACATCAACAGATGCATGTAATCTGTCTCCATACGTACTTTCTACAAAAAGCACATCTGCCTTTTGAGGTTTATTGGGAGCAGGCATTATGGGATCTTGCTTTCTTCCCACATCACCACTAAACACAAAACATTTATTCTCAATTTGAATTTCAATAAAACAAGATCCTATAATATGTCCATTGGGAACAAACCTGGACTTCACACTATCACTGAAGTTTACCCATTCATTGTGTTTCACCGGTATAAACCGGGAAATAATTTTTTCTACATCCTCAATAGTATAAAGGGGCTTTGCCGGATGGTGCTTGGAATAGCCATACTTATTTGCACGTTCCGCTTCTTCCTCCTGAATTTTTGCACTATCTCTTAATACAATAGCCGCAATTTCCAAAGTCGGTGCAGTGCCGTATATCTTTCCCTTAAAGCCCTGATAAATCAAACGCGGTAAATAACCCACATGATCCAAATGTCCGTGCGTTAATAACACAAATGAAATTTTACTAACATCTACCGGTAAAAAATCCCAGTTGTGCTTTCGCCATTCTTTCAAGCCCTGAAATAGCCCACAATCCACTAAAAACTTTGTATGACCAGCATCTAACAGATATTTAGAACCCGTAACAATTCCGGCCGCACCCAAAAAATGCACAAAAACTGAAGACATAAAAAAATAAATTTGGCGAACAAAATACAAAAAATCTCTTCCTATGTATTGTACTTATTCCTCATTTACCTCGCCTATTCTTTACTATTTAAATTTATTATTTTAGCTGAATAAAAATATCTGTATCTTTGTTTATCAAAACTAAACTTATGAACCCGATACGTACGATTATTATTGACGATGAAAAAAACAGCAGAGACAACACACGGCTTATGCTTAATAAATATTTTTCAGAAATTGAAATTATTGGGGAAGCCGAAAATGGTATAGAAGGAAGAAAATTAATTAACGAACTTCATCCGGATTTAGTTTTTTTAGATGTCAATATGCCCGAATTAAATGGTTTAGAAATGTTGGAAAGCATCCCGGAAAAAGAAAAGAATTTTTATGTGATATTTTTAACTGCGTACGGAGATTATACTATTCAAGCTATTCGGGCAGGAGCCGTAGATTATTTAATGAAACCCCTGATGAAAGAAGAGTTGATGCAAGCCATAAAACGGGTATGTAAGTTCATGGATGAGAAAAAAATAAATACATCTGCCACTAACACTGCAACCAATAAACTAATGGTTTCACACAGCAAGGGTTTTACCTTATTGGATTTTAATGAGATAATTATGTTAGAAGCCGCCGGCAATTACACCGACTTTTATTTAACAGGTAACCGAAAAATTATTTCTTCCCGAACCCTAAAAGATTATGAAGATATTTTGAATAAAAATTTGTTTTTTCGGGTAAGCAGAAGTGCCATTGTCAATCTATCACATATTAAAGAATACAACAGCAGTACGGAAACACTTACCTTGACCGAAAACCATCAAATTCATATTGTCAAAGCCAAATGGTCTGAATTCAGCGAAACTATTCGTACAAAAACTATTAATCCCAACAAATAATCATCTGGCGAAACATTCTATGTCCATGCAATGGGTATTTTTATGGTGTAGTGTATTATTCTTTTCTGATATACTTAAAGCCCAAAGTATTTACTTCCCTTATTATCATTATG
Organism: uncultured Flavobacteriaceae bacterium; assembly: GCA_964576565.1. GTDB lineage: Bacteria > Bacteroidota > Bacteroidia > B-17B0 > Aurantibacillaceae > BPGX01. The sequence goes on from CAZNVL010000058.1 coordinate 7,920, forward strand.
AATCAGAAAATGGACTAATCCATTTGAATGTATTAGCCATACAACAAGATAAAAACAAAGTATTGTATAGTGTAACGCAAGGCGGCGTGTACGAATTTTCCGGAAAAAGTTTTCAAAAAAAACAAATGGTCACACCACTTAAAAATATCCGGAATGTATATTTTAATGATACAAGTTTTTTCATAGTCCATCGTGATCAAGGTATATTTTATCAAAAAGGCAATCGTTTTATTCCTTTATTTACTTCCAATCCATTTAAAAAACCCTGTGATAAAATCATACTTCATAACAATTATTGTTTTAATTATACCGACCAGATTTCCGTTGAAGTTTATGATTACAAAAACCAAATATACTACAACGATTCTTTGTTATTAAAAGATAACAGCAATCAGGCATTTTGTATTCAGCCCGTTCAAAATAAAATTATAATAGGGCGTAAAAAAGGGCTTTACTTTTTTGATAACGGTAAACAAAAAAAGATAGAACACATCGGCTCTCTTCCTGTATTCGCCCTATTTCATTTTAGGGAAAAACATTTACTATACATTGGTACAAGTGGGAAAATTTTAATACTGAATGATAGTAACTTTAAAGTTCAAAAAGTCATTCCAATAAATGTTCGCCTACCCAATACCTCCAATCAGTTTATTCTCACTATGGAAAAGAACATTAGTAAAATAGTAGTAGATAAGTTTGACAGAATATGGTTTTGCACCCAACCAGACGATAATATGTATCTGCTGGAAAATAATCAGTTTTACAATGTGATGGACATATTAAACATTCCACCTACTCTTATAAACGATATTTATATTGATAATTTCAATAATATATGGGTAGCTACCTTTAACGATGGGCTCTATCAAATTGTTTCTACTTACTGGGAATCCTATAAATTTATATGCAATCAGAAAGTTTTAAACATAAAAAATATCGAAATATCTAATAGTAATGTTTACTTTTCAACCAATAATGGATTATATACAAGTAAGGCAGCTCTCCTCAATCGTTTATCAGCATTAGTAGCCCCGGATAATTTTTTTAACACAGATTTTACGGACTTAAAAAAAGTACAACAAACTATTTTTTCTTCCAGTAGCATGATTTTTGATACAAAAATTATTTCCAATCAATCTGATAAAATCCTCGTATTACCATTTAAATACTTCGCCGTTCAAAACAATAATCAATGCTACGTTGCGGATATTACCAACAATGTCTTATTGTTTAATTTTAATTCCAATAAAACCCTTGACACCATCTTTCAACCATCTGACTACAAACTCACTATCAATCACTTATACTATTTGAATAACCAATTATTCATTTCAACCAATAAAGGATTGTACATCTATAACTCTAACTCAAAAAAAATCACCTCCTCCTTTCATAATTCTGACATCAAAAAACTTGTCAACCTAAATAATTCAACATACATCTTATCCGAAAATAAAATGTATGACCTGAACACCAATAAAATTCTCATAAACCTTGAACCCTATCAAATCATTACTCTAACCAACATTGCTAAATATAAAAACTATTATTTCCTGTCTTCCGAAGAAGGATTGATAGTTTTAGACGAGCACTTCAAATACATTAATCATTTTAGCAGAAAAAACGGGCTCATATCCAATGTTATCAATGACGTGGCGATATTAGACAGCACTATTCTACTAGCTACCGACAAAGGCATTTCATATACTCCTATTAAACATCTGTTTCACTACTACCTCAACTTATTACCACCTGCAGTTCAATACATCACCTCTAACAACGATACCATTTTGTATTCCGATTCAAAACTCAACTTCTCATCACAGGTGCACGATTTATACTTTCATCTTATTTGTCCCAATTTTAACCCACTCACTCAGGTTACTTATGAATACAAACTGAATCACTCCGATTGGATTGCCTTTGACAACTCTCCTTTGCACTTTTCCTCCTTATCCGGCGGAGAATACACCTTGCAAATCAGAGCCACCACAGATAACAAGCATTTTACCACTCCGACTACTATTCTATTCAAAAAAGAACTAAACTTAAATGAAAAAAAATGGTTTTGGACAGCAATCATACTATTAAGCATAGTAATTCTTCTACTCAGCATATACACTATTCGGAAAATTGAAAAAAGAAAATCTTCTGAAAAATTAAAAAACATTCAACAAATGAACTTACTCAAGCATCAGGCAATGAATGCCATACTAAGCCCACATTTTATTTTTAATTCACTCACCGGCATTCAAAATTATATCCTTAAAAATGATGTGGAAAAAGCCAGTGATTATCTATCTAAATTTTCACGGCTTATAAGAATGATTATTGAAAAAGCATCCAGCCCAACAATTACTTTACAAGATGAATTAAAACGCATTCAATTTTATCTTGAATTGGAAAAAGAACGTTTTGAAGATAAATTTGATTACGAAATAATCGTCAACGAAAAAATAAATACAGAACATACTCACATCCCTAATATGATAATACAGCCATACCTTGAAAACGCTATCTTACACGGCATTTTACAAAAAAAAGAAAAAGGACACTTGTCTTTAAAATTTGATATAACAAAAAACAATTTTCTCGAAATTACCATTGAAGACGACGGCATCGGAATCATTAAAGGCGAAGAGAAAAAACCTAAACACCACAAATCACTGGCCACACAAACTATTGCAGAAATATTAAACATCAATACTCAATTATATCAAAAACATCAATCGGTTCAAATAATCGATAAATCCAGTTTGAATAACAATCAAACAGGCACTCTAGTCAAAATCATAATAGAACTATAATGAATAAAATACTTCTCTATAAGCAATTACTCATTATTGGAATAAACTTCTTAATAGTATTCTCTTCTCTTTCTCTTCACGCTCAAACTATTCGTTTTTTCCAAGATACTATTTTTGCTTGTAAAACAGATAGTATCCACTTAACACTTCCCGCTGATATCCTTTCAAAATCTGTGAATATTCAATGGATTACCCCCTATTCCATTATTTATCACTCCTCCACATTAAAAATTTTTCAGGAAGGAAAATACATTGTAAAACTTAAAACAAAACAATCCGAAATTATGGACTCCGTTATCGTCTTAAAATCCGAACTGCCAAAATTTGAACTCAAAGACACCATTTTATGTTCCGGAAAAACGCTTTTCATACCATTAAAACACAAAGAATATACATTTTATACCCCTGATAATAAAACAAAAATAGAACAACTCAAAATAACGCAGGCAGGACGCTATGCTTTTAATGTATCCAATAAAGGATGCAAAATGACCCGACATTTTGAAGTAAAAACTATACCACCCACCATTCCCGAACAAAAAGAATATGCTTTTTGTATCCATGACGACAACAAAAAAATTAATCTCAAACACAATGGTATCTCATCTGTAATGTGGAGCAATGGTTCCACTCAAAAATCCATAGTGGTAGAAAATGAAGATAACTACTGGGTAAAAATTTCAGATAAATACTGCGGCACAAAAATTGACACCATCCACGTAAAATTTAAACCCTGTAATTGCGAAGTCCTGATACCCAATTCTTTCACGCCCAATGAGGATGGAAAAAATGATTATTTTTTCCCATTACTATCCTGTGAATATTCTTACTATAATTTTACAATTTACGACAAATGGAACAACATCGTGTTTTCCTCAAATAATCCCAACGCCCGATGGGACGGGAAATACAAAGGTAATCCACTCCCCGAAGATGTGTATGTATATACATTAGAAACTATTGAAAAAAATACCGGCAAAAAAAATACCCGCAAGGGGAAATTTTCTCTGATACGATAAATAATAAAAATTTCTATGACTCTATTTCTCATCGCTGACAGCGGATCTACCAAAACAGATTGGGCTCTTATCAGCAAAAAAGAAACTTTGGTAAGATTTGAAACAAAAGGAATGAACCCTTACTTCTTAAACGAAAAACAAATTGAACACCTACTAATGGAAGAAGCACTACCACACATCAAAAAAAATTTATCCCTTATTCAAGCCGTTTACTTTTACGGTGCCGGTTGCAGTAATAAAGAAAATAATTTAAAACTCAAACACGCTTTTCGCACTATTTTTCAACTGGAAGAAGTCCACATCTGGCACGATATGTTAGGTGCTGCACGCGCTACCTGCCAAAGAGAAAAAGGCATTGTAGGAATACTCGGCACAGGTAGTAATGCCTGTGTTTACGGCGGATTAAGCATTATAGAAACAGCTCCTTCCTATGGCTATTTGTTCGGCGATTACGGAAGCGGCGCCCACATTGGAAAACAATTTATTCAAGCATATTGTGATAAAACATTACCTAAAGATCTAAAAATTGAATTTGAAAAAGCAGGATACAACAATGAAAAAATTTTAGAAGGAGTGTATAAAACAGCCATGCCATCAAGGTTTTTGGCATCTATATTTCCGTTTGTATTAAAACATAAATCACATCCATTCATTCAGGAATTAATACATCATTCACTCAAACAATACTTTGAAATTCAACTATTGCCCATTGTAAAAGAAAAGCACGATTTACATTTTGTGGGAAGCGTGGCATTTATACTAAAAGAAGAATTAAACACTATGGCTCAACATTACGCATTCAATCTAAAAACAATCCTCAAAAATCCACTCAATGGCTTAATTGAATACCATCAAAAGTATTAAATGAATAATTACTACCGAACAATATCAACCTATTCAATGTATCACTCCTAAAAATTTTCCTATACTTGCCTCAAAAAAATGAGATTAGCAGTCGTAGGTGCCACGGGTTTAGTAGGTCAGGAAATGATAAAAGTTTTAGAAGAATTTCAATTTCCTGTTACAGAGTTTATCCCTGTTGCTTCCGAAAAATCAATCGGCAAAAAACTTACTTTTAATCAAAAAGAATACACGGTCGTTTCTGTCAAAAACGCCATCGCTCAAAAGCCCCACATTGCCCTATTTTCAGCAGGAAGCAAAGCATCCTTGGAATATGCTCCTTTATTCGCACAGCAAGGAACGTATGTCATTGATAACTCTTCTGCTTTCAGAATGGATAAGGATAAGCCACTCATTGTCCCTGAAATCAATGCGAACATTTTGAAAAAAGAAAATAGAATTATTGCAAACCCCAATTGCTCTACTATTCAGATGCTAATGGTCTTGTACCCATTACATCAATTATTCAAAATAAAAAAAATCATTGTTTCTACCTATCAGGCCGTTACAGGCACAGGCGCCAAAGCAGTAGCACAACTCATGCAGGAACGACAAGGCAAAAAGCCCGAACATCCTGCATATCCATACCCTATTGATCTAAATTTAATTCCACACATTGATGTATTTGTGGAAAATGATTTCACAAAAGAAGAAATGAAAATGCACAACGAAACTCGCAAAATACTCAACGATTATACTATTTCTGTAAATGCGACTTGCGTGCGTGTTCCAGTCATTGGCGGCCACAGCGAAAGTGTGTATGTAGAATTTGAAAAAGATTTTGAAATAAATCAAGTAAGAGATATTTTGTCTAAAGCTAAAGGTGTTATTCTTCAAGATGATGTAAAAAATAGTATTTATCCAATGCCCTTGTATGCACACAAGAAAAACGAAGTTTTTGTAGGTAGAATACGCAAAGATTTTGATAATCCTAAAGCATTGAATGTATTTATTGTAGCCGACAATTTAAGAAAAGGCGCCGCCACCAATGCCGTTCAGATTGCAGAATATGTGGCCTCAAAATTTTTATCCTGATTTTTAATAATTTCTTCACATTGCAATCATACAAATTTCACATAAAACCTTTAACTTTGTAAAAAATTTTTATGTCCATTAAAGTATTAATTGCAGATGATGAAGAAGATATACTTCAATTTTTGTCATACAATTTAGAAAAAGAAGGATACGATGTAATAACTGCCACCAATGGCGCTGATGCTATTAAATTAGCAAAAAAGGAAAAACCTGATTTAATTGTATTAGACATTATGATGCCTGTAATGGACGGAATGGAAACCTGTAAAGAATTACGCGAAATGCCTGAAACAAAAGATAAACTTATTGTTTTTCTCACAGCCAGAAGTGAAGATTATTCTCAAATAGCGGGCTTTGAAAATGGTGCCGATGATTATATCACCAAACCCATTAAGCCCAAACTTTTTATCTCTCGCCTCAAAGCATTGTTGAGAAGAGTGCAATCCAGTGAACAATCTATTATTGATTTAGGGCATATTAAAATTGATAAAGAAAAACATCTTGTATACAAAGATGATAAAATATTGGAATTACCTAAAAAAGAATTTTTGTTATTAGAATTATTAGCCAGCAAGCCGGGAAAAGTGTTTACAAGAGAATTTATTTTAGAAAAAGTGTGGGGCGAAGATGTTATCGTAGGCGAAAGAACAATTGATGTACACATTCGTAAAATACGTGAAAAAATCGGCGAT
>CAZNVL010000059.1:0-14082 GCA_964576565.1 uncultured Flavobacteriaceae bacterium
GAACTCGCAGAAAAAATGATGAAAGGTGCAGAAGTGTTGAAAGACATCAAAGATATTGACATTGCTACAACCCCCAAAACGCCGGTTTACAAAGAAGATAAACTTGTTTTGTATCATTACGACAGAGAAACTCCACCCACTATAAAAACTCCTGTTTTAATTGTGTATGCCTTGGTGAATACCTACAAAATGTTAGACCTGCAACCAGACAGATCTTACATCAAAAATTTATTGAATGGTGGCGCCGATCTGTATTTAATTGACTGGGGCTTTCCAACAAAAGCAGATAGGTATCTTACAATAGACGATTACATAGATTACATCGATCATTGTGTAGATTTTATTCGTAAAAAAACCGGACACGATAAAATCAACATTCTAAGTATTTGTCAAGGAGGGACATTATCAGTCATTTATACAGCATTACATCAGGAAAAAGTAAAAAATTTAATTCCACACGTTACACCAATTGATTTTTCAACCAATGATGGTTTATTATTCAGATGGAGTAAAGACATGGATTTTGATAAACTCGTAGAAGGGTATCACGGGCTTATTCCCGGCGATTTCTTAAATGTAGGTTTTGAGATATTAAAGCCCATGATGAAACTACAAAAACAACAGGCCCTAATGAATATCATTGATGATAAAGACAAATTGCTCAACTTCCTGAGAATGGAAAAATGGATCAACGAAAGTCCTGATCAGGCCGGCGAATGTTTTAGGCAATTCATGAAGGACTTATACCAAAAAAATAAATTGGTGAAAGGCGAACTTATCATCAAAGGACAAAAAGTAAACTTAAAAAACATCACCTGTCCATTATTGAATATCTACGCAACAGAAGACCATCTAGTACCACCCGCTTCTACAATTCCATTAAATGATTTAGTAGGCAGTAAAGATAAAACATTATATAGTTTTAAAGGCGGACATATTGGTGTGTTTGTAGGTTCCAAATCCCAGAATGAACTGGCACCAGCCGTTATAGAATGGCTAAAAAAACACGATAATTAAAAATATATTTTTGTTTTCTATTGTGCAAAATTTCCAATACATTTGCACCTTGTTTTAAGCATTAATGGTGAGGTGGGTGAGTGGCTTAAACCAGCGGTTTGCTAAACCGCCGTATAGTTGAAAAGCTATACCGGGGGTTCGAATCCCCCCCTCACCGCACAAAAAGGCGATGGCGTTCGCCTGTAAATGTCTTTGAATCTTTCCAAAGAATGATAACGCCTGCCCGATAACCTAAACTTAACAAATTATGAAACATTTGTTCCTGGTAGGCGCCGGCGGTTTTTTAGGCAGCATTGCACGTTACAGCATGTCTTTATTCACGACAAAGTACATTTCAACCATCTTTCCAACAGGTACATTTCTAGTCAACATAATGGGTTCATTTATTATTGGCTTTTTGTATGCTTATCTTGAAAAATACCCTCAACATGAGATATATAGATTCTTTCTGGTAACAGGATTTTGCGGTGGTTTTACCACTTTCTCCTCTTTTTCTGCAGAAAATTTATTCTTGTTACAAAAAGGACATTATACACTATTTTTCATTTATGTAATAAGCAGCATCTTGTTGTGCTTACTATTTGTATACTTTGGGACCCTTACAAATAAGTTTTTTTGATATTTCTCAATCCTATATTTTTGCAGTAGAAAACGCTTTATTATTGCGGGCTGTATCTTTATTCACATAGTAAAACACTTCAATAAAATTTTTTTATTTATGATATTTCAATTACATTTAGCCCTTATTAAAAAATTCTATGCATAGAAATATACTTGTTTTATTGGCAATCATACTTTTATTCCCTCTTTTAACACTGGCTCAATCCGAAAAAGAATTGTATCGGGAAGCATTAACGTATATGAATGAAAAAGAATATGCCAAAGCATACGAAATTATGGATAAACTCTATTCTAAAAAACCTAAGAATGAAGATTATTTATTTACATTAGGAATAATTTGTCTGAACTATCCCGAAAGAAAAGAAAGGGCTTTAGAAATTTTTGAAGTACTCTCCCAAAAACGTCAGGATATGCTTGAAATGAAATACTATCTTGGCAAGGCCTATCACATGAACTATAAATTCAAAGAAGCCGTTTCTCAGATACAAGATTTTATTAATAACTTTGCTTCTATAAAAAAACCAACAGATGAACAAAATGCTATGCTCAACGATGCCATGATGTTATTAGCATATTCTGAGAATGGAAAATCCATCATGGAAAATAAAGTGTTTTGTAAAATAGAAAATATCGGTGCACCCATCAATACAGATGCTTCAGAATATGTGCCAGTAATTTCTGCAGATGAATCCATGATGATTTTTACATACGTGGGGCCCAAATCCACCGGCGGCCTGGTCAACGATGAATTAAAACCAGACAAAGAAGAAGGATATTATCATGAAGATATTATGATTTCATTCAAAAAAGAAGACGGCACATGGACAGAACCAGTTGGTATTCCAGAACTAAATACGCCCGGGCACGATGCAGCCATCGCCCTTTCGCCCGATGGACAAACACTCTTTATATTCAAATCCACCAACGAAGATAAAGGTGATATCTACATGTCCATTTTAGAAGGTAATAAATGGACAGAACCCGTACGTTTAAATTCAAATATCAACACAGAATATTGGGAAGGCAGTTGTTCTGTGAGCGCAGATGGAAGATATTTATACTTTGCTTCTGAAAGACCCGGTGGCTATGGCGGCAGAGACCTTTGGGTGTCCGAAAAAGAAGGTGATGACTGGGGACCTGCTACCAATTTAGGACCCATAATCAACACAAAATATGATGAAGACGCCCCCTTTATACACCCAGATGGGATTACTTTATTTTTTAGCTCAAAAGGCCATAAAAGCATTGGTGGTTACGACATTATGTATTCCATCAAAAAAGAAGGTCAGTGGTTAACACCTAAAAACATGGGCGTTCCATTAAACACTACAGAAGACGACAGATACTATGTGATCAATGCAAAAGGAGACAGAGGATACCTATCTTCCAATAGAGGCGGATATGGAGGCAAAGGACGTCAGGATATTTATACTTCCACACCCGGTATTGTGGGCGAAAAACCTGTTTTAGCAGTCGTTACGGGCACAGTATTTGGAAATGACAAACCGATTGCCGCAGAAATTATCATTACAAAAGTTTCAGAAAAAAAAGAGTTTAAACTCGTTTCTAATCAACAAACAGGAAAATATTATATTGCCCTATCCCCCGGACAAACCTACAAAGTAAAAGTAACCGCCAAAGGATTTGAGCCAACAGAAGAAGTGTTTGACATAGAAAATATCAAAGAATTTACTCAAATCAATAAAAACTTCTTTTTACTCACACCCGAACAAGTCGCAAAAATCAACGAAGAAATACAAAAAGAAAATGAACAAATAAAACAAGAAAAACCACAAGAATTTGCAAAAACAGAAGTCAATGAAATGAATTGTGCTACTCAACTTCCTGAAAACTATGATAAAGCAAAAAAAGAAATCAACGACATAAAAAACAATAAAGATTACGAAGCATTAGTAAATTTGATGGCCAATTATTGTTTGGAAGGACTAATATTCAGAGTACAAATAGCCGCTTATCATTATCCACAAAATTATAGCTACAAACACCTGATTGAATTTGGTCAACCCATTGTAGTAGCCGGAGAAGATAAAATTACACGCTTTTATTTATCCAAAGAATCTAAAACGATTAAAGAAGCCGAAGCATGGCGACAAAAAGCCATTTTGAAAGGGCAAACAGATGCATGGATTGTCGCTTTTTACAAAGGAAAAAGATACACCCTTCAACAATTATTGGATGTAAACTTTTTTGCGAATAAAAATTAGCATTCATTTCAAACCAAATAATGCAATCAAACACCAACATAATAACTCTGTGGACAGTAAGTTTGTTGTTATGGTGCACTTCTTATAGTCCACTATTCGCACAAATGAAAAACGACAAATTACAAGAAAAACTCAATAAAGCAGACGATTTATTTGATCACGGCAATTACCTAATGGCTATTCCAATCTATAAAGATCTTTTGAAAAAAGAGCCGGATAATAAATACATCAAACCTAAATTAGCAGTTTGTTACTTAAATACCAATCAAAATCGCTCCGAACCTATAAAATTATTAGAAGAACTCACCAAAGACGAAAAAACAGACATTGAAAACTGGTATTATCTTGGATTGGCCTACCACTTAAATAATCAGATAGATAAAGCAATAGAAGCATTTAATAAGTACCTTGCCTTTAAACCTAAAAAGTCAGATGTGGAAAAAGCAAAAAGAAAAATCGAACAGTGCGAAAACGCTAAAAAACTAATGGCTAACCCTATCAATGTTACATTTACCAATCTTGGACCTGAAATTAATTCCCCCGACCCCGATTATTATCCTTACGTAGATGAGAAAGAAACGTTTTTAGTTTTCACTTCCAGAAGAAAAGAAAACGTTGGAGGTAATAAAATCGAAATTGATGGCTATCGCCCCAGCGATATCTGGTTTAGCAAAGTAGAAAATGGAAAATGGATAAAAGCATACAACGCCGGGAAAGTCATCAATACTAACTATGATGAACAATGCGTTTCATTAAGCCCAGACACCAAACAAATGGTGGTATACTTTGACAACATAGAAAAATACGGCGACCTGTATATCTCAGAAAAAAACACCAACGGCGACTTCACTAAAATAAAACTGCTACACCCCTACATCAGCGACCCTAAAACCATCGAAACGAGTGGCTCATTTACATCAGATGGCAATACTTTCTTTTTTGCCCGACGTAATAGTATTGATGACCAAAGCGATATTTATGTTATCCGAAAACTCCCCAATGGTCAATGGGGGCTTCCGCAAAAATTACCTGAACAAATCAACACGCCTTACAACGAAGATTTTCCATGCATCGGAGCAGATGGCGTGAGTTTGTATTTCGCATCAGAAGGACATAATTCTATGGGAGGATACGATTTGTTTAAATCAACCTGGAATCCCGATGAAAATACTTGGTCTCCCGCAGAAAATCTTGGCTATCCAGTTAATTCAACTGCTGATGATAGAAGCATCTGTATGACTCCAGACAACAGAGTAGGATACATAAGCGCTTTCAGACCCAATGGTCACGGTGATCTGGACATATACAGAATACGCTTTGACGATAAAGATCAGATTATTCGTATCATTACAGGAAAAGTTTTTTTAGGTGATACCACACAAAAAGCCATTGATGTCCCAGTGATGATTATTGCCAAAAATAAAAAAACTGAAGAAGAACGGCAATTTGTCCCCAATTCCAGAACAGCAAAATACGTTATTGCTCTGGAAGCAGGTGAATATACCATTACCGTCTCAGCAGAAGGTTATGAAGATTATGTTGAAAATATCTCAGTGTCCGATATTGGAAAAATTGAAATTGAAAAAAATAAAGATTTTATATTAAAAAAGAAACCATGAAAAATAAAAGTAATAACATCTTACTAATCACTTTCATTTTTATCAACCTTGTTTTTAACCCTCTCCAATCACAAGATATAGACAACAAGCTAATGCCCAAATTCTTAAAAGCCGAAGATTACTTTGATGCAGGCAATTACTTGTCCGCTATTCCACTGTATAAAGAAGTATTAAATAAAGCTCCGCACAATAAATTTGTGATGGCCAAGCTGGCTGTCTGCTATATCAAAACACGAACAAACAGAGAAGAATCAGTCAAATTATTAGAAAAATTAGTAGAAACAAAAGACATAGATCCCAAACTATGGTATTATCTCGGAAAAGCATACCATCTGACAAACAAGTTAGACGATGCCATTGCGGCTTACGAGAATTACAAAACATTCAAACTTAAGAAAAAAGATCTGGAAGACGTAAACCGTCAAATTGAGATGTGCAGAAATGCCAAGCAATTGATGCAATATCCTGTAAATGTGGTATTTCAAAATCTTGGAAAAGAAATTAATACCGAATTTCCGGAATACTATCCTTTCGTGGATGAAAATGAAACCATTCTTGTATTTACCTCCAGAAGAAAAAATAATATCGGAGGTGGCAGAACAGAAGCAGACGGCTATCGCCCCAGCGATGTATGGATAAGCAATGTCAAAAATAATAAATGGGAAAAACCTATGAGCGCCGGCAGAGAAATCAATACAAGATTTGACGAAATGTGTGTATTTCTTAACCCGGAAGGGAATACAACCTTGGTTTATGTAGATAGAGGCGGTGATAAATTTGGCGATCTTTATATTTCTTCTAAACTTAAAGACAAAACCCAATTTGGGAAATTAAAACCACTATCTCCTGTTATTAATGACCCCGATAAAATAGAATTATCCGGCTGCTTCAACAGAGACAGCACCATTTTTTTCTTTGTCAGAAAAGATAATTTAGAATCTACTTCTGATATTTATGTCGTAAAAAAATTACCAAATGGACAATGGAGTCCCGCTCAAAAACTACCCGAACAAATTAACACCCCTTACAATGAAGATTTTCCCTATTTAGCACCCGATGGCGTTACCTTTTATTTTGCGTCCGAAGGGCACAACAGTATGGGCGGTTATGATATATTCAAATCCATTTACGACCCTGAAACAGGCCGCTTCACCCCCGCCGAAAATATGGGCTATCCCATAAATTCTACCGATGACGATATGGGGATATGCCTCACGAAAAACAAAAAAATTGCTTATGTAAGTGCATACAGACCAACAGGAATGGGCGATTTAGACCTTTACAGAATTAAATTTATGGACGAAGATCAACCTACCAGGATATTTCGTGGAAAGTTATACAGTAAAGATACAACACAGGTGATAAAAGAGCAACTTATGATCGTTGCTACCAACAAACAGAACAATGAAGAATACACTTTTACCACTAAGTCAAACGGAGAATTTATAATGGCTCTACAGGAAGGAGAATATACCATTAGTATTGAAGCAGATGGTTATATCCCTTTCAAAAAAGACATACTTGTTTCGGATATTGGTAAGGTAGATGAAGAAGTATTAACATTCATTCTACAAGCCAAATAAACACTCAAAGATGATATTGCAAAAAAAACACTCAAAATACAATATAACGTAAAGGATCCACTGCTTTTTGATTATACCATAATTCAAAATGCAAATGTACACCGGTGCTTTCACTACCCGTATTCCCCATCATTCCAATCAGTTCATTCGCATTGACATAATCACCTGCTCGTTTCAATACAACCGATAAATGCTTGTACACACTTACAAAACCAAAGGGATGCAATATACTCACACAATTCCCATCACGAACGGAATAATCTGCATATATTACAATGCCTTTGTCAACACACCGAACCGGTTCATCTGTTTTTCCAACCACATCAATCCCAAAATGATAGGACTTAGGATTAAATTGACTTATAACAATGCCTTTGGTAGGTGATAAAAATTGAATATTTTGAATGCTTTGATCCCCTGTTCCTGATAGTGTTCTATACGGAGTAATTTCTTGTTCAATCTCCTGCCTTACCACTTTTTCATGAGCATTTGCTTTGAGCGGCACATTCTGGTTGAGTTGATTATTATTAGAAAAAACAGGAATACTGTCTTTCTCTCCTTTCAACACTTTAAGAATAGCATTTAAATAAAGGTGTTTTTGATACAAGATGGTTTGTAAAGAATCCATCTTTAATGTCAACAGAAGCATTTGTTTTCGCTCTTCCACTGTACCATATCCGGGAATGTATTCCTTTAATGAAGTATTGGCTATAATGATAGTAGTAATTATAATTATCAACGTTGCATATCCGATAAGCCAAAGAAATAAAGAGAATATAGTAAACCGAAATGAAAAAACAGGTTTAAAATCATCATGGAAAAAAGTAAGCCGAAAACGTTTTTTGACCATTTGTTGAAAAAAATTATTTTTAGGAAGCGGATTCATGAATGTAGTTTCTATTAAGCGTTACACATTACCCATATACATACATTTTTCCAAAATACTCTTAGCACATTCCTCCGCTGTTTTATTAAGCGTTGGAATTCTTACAACATCCTGCTCTTCATCCGGATATTCAAACTTCGCTGAAATACCTGTAAAATTCGGAATTTCATTATTGAAGGCCTTTTTATACAATCCTTTTACATCTCTTCTTGCACATTCTTCAATAGCCGTGTCAATCAAAATGAGTACCACATTATCCTGTAACACAGAGCGTACTTTGTCTCTAAGTTCTCTCGTTGGGGTAATAAATGAGCAAATACATAGGACATTTTGCTGAACCAAAATTTTAGCCATCTCTGCTGCACGTCGGATATTCTCTCGTCTATCTGCTTCTGAAAATCCTAAATCAGAATTAAGAGTGCTCCGAATTTCATCACCATCTAATCTTACATGCAATATATTCTGCTGCTGCAATAAACGACTCATCTCTGTTGCAATCGTACTCTTCCCTGCCCCAGAAAGTCCAAATAACCAAATCACTTTTTTAGTCATGAACAAATAATTTTTATTTTCGTAATTTTGCGTAAAACTAATAAAAATCATGAACACATTTGCTTCCAATAAAGATTGGGATTTTCTTTATGATTTAAGAATCGATCAAGTGGGCGTAGAAGATCGGTTAGCGCGTATAACCGCCAGAAGTATTAAAAAACAAAGCAAAGTAGAAGGACTCAAACTTATTTTAAATATGATTGACCTTACTACTCTCGAAGGCAAAGATACAGAAGGAAAAGTAAAGCAATTGTGTTACAAAGCCCAACACCTTGCAGAAGATATTCCGGATCTGCCTACCGTTGCAGCCGTTTGTGTGTATCCCACATTTGTATCTACAGCCAAAAAATACTTAAAGAACAGTCCTGTAAAAGTAGCTTCTGTTTCCACTGCTTTTCCTGCTGGTCAGGCACCATTAAGCGTAAAATTGGAAGATACAAAATTTGCCTTGGAAAACGGCGCAGATGAAGTAGACATGGTCATTAACCGTGGAGAATTTTTAAAAGGTAATTTTCAATACGTTTATGAAGAAATTGTGGCTATCAAAAAATTAGTAGCCAACTATCACGCACGACTGAAAGTGATTTTAGAAACCGGCGAACTCTCTACTTTAGATAATGTCCGCAGAGCATCTGAAATTGCAATTCTGGCGGGTGCTGATTTCATAAAAACTTCTACCGGTAAAGTCCAACCGGCTGCTACCCTTCCGGTGACTTATGTAATGCTTCAATCTATTAGAGAATACTATGACAGAACGGGTATTATGGTAGGAATGAAACCCGCCGGTGGTATTTCAAACTCTAAAACCGCCTTACAATATCTGGTGATGGTAAAAGAAGTATTAGGCGAAGAATGGCTCACCAATCAATGGTTTCGCTATGGTGCCAGCAGTTTAGCCAACGATGTGTTGATGCAAATTAAAAAAGAACTGACTGGCGTATATCAAAGTGCCGATTACTTTTCAAAAGATTGAAAATGATATGTCTCCTGAAAGATTAGAAAAATTAAATCAATTAAAAGAATACATTTTAAACAAAATCAATCATCAACAAGAAGCTAATCTAGTTTTTATTTGTGTGCAAAATAGTCGCAGAAGCCATCTGGCACAGGTAATGGCACAAGACATCGCAGAGAGATTTAAACTTCACACTGTACATTGTTATTCCGGTGGTGTAGAAGTAACACAAGTCCATCCCAATACCATAAAAACTCTGCAATCTTTGGGCTATCTGATACATCAAAAATCAAGCGGTGAAAATCCTGTTTACGAATGTGTATTAAATAAAAATCATTCTTCTATTTTATTGTATAGTAAGAATTTTGAAGAAGTTACATCTAAATTAAAATTTTTTGCTGCAGTGATGGTTTGCTCTGAAACTGAAACAAATTGTCCGTATGTGCCCGGAGCAGAAAAGAAAATTTTATTGCCTTACAATGATCCCAAAATAGCCGATAATACACCCCATCCTTTAATTGAATACATCAAAGTGGCTCAGCAAATTCAAAAAGAAATGCAATGGATTTTTTCAAATATAAAAAACAGTGTTACTACTAAATAGTATTCAGAATAAAATCATTTTTGTAGCTGCATTGGATTGGGGAATGGGGCATCTGAGCCGAACAGCCGCAATAGTCCGACAACTTTCAAAAAACAATGAAATAATTTTATTCACAACGCCACAGCAAGCCCCGTTTTACTCTATACTTTTTCCAAACTTAAAACAACTCCACATTAATTCTTATGGCATCAATTTTTATCCCACTTCCAATATCCGCACATTCATATACTCTATCTCATTTTTTACAGCCATCTTAAAAGAAAAAAAAATCTTAGATCAATGTATCAAAAAAAAACTCCGGCCCGATTTAATCCTTTCTGACAACAGATATGGCTTTTATCATCCGGATATCAAAAGTGTTTTTATTACGCATCAAATCAATTTACCAAGCCCCAAGTGGCTTTCAGCAGCCAATCTTATTCATCAGACACTCTATAAACCCTTTCACGAACTATGGGTTCCGGATTATGGAAATGCTACTTTGGCATTAGCAGGAAAATTATCACATCCGGAAAAAATAAAAACCAATATCCCTGTTTACTACATCCATCCCTGCTCACTGATGCAAAAAAAACAAATTCAGAAAGACATTGATTATTTGTTCATCATCAGCGGCACAAAAGCAGAACGTCATTATTTTGAAAAAATATTTGAAGCCCACGCTACCCAATTACATAATAAAAACAAAGATCTTCACATTAAAATTATTGGAGGATATAAAAAAAATAACACCTTCTTTCTGGCTTGGAAAAATTTTCAGGAAACAAATGAACTGATGTGTCGTTCAAAAAACATCGTCTCACGTGCCGGGTATTCAACACTGATGGATTGGCATGCTATTCAAGACGATATGCAAACACTCTATTTAACCCCTACTCCTTATCAATTAGAGCAACAGTATCTGTACCATTACTGGATTAAAAAGGGCTGGGCACAAAGCATAAATAATATAATGCTCTAATGAAGTGTATGTAAATTCAATAAACTAAAACTAAAAAAATAGATACGTGTATCCATCTTTTTCTTATTAAAAACACGATCGTATATTCTTAAAAACAAAAATTATTTTGTTATTTATCACAATGGCTTCATTATCTTTGCCGCCAAAATTTAAGAATGATAACAACAGATGTAGCAATTATTGGAGCGGGACCAGTGGGATTATTTGCTGTATTTGAATGTGGATTATTAAAAATGCGCTGTCATTTAATAGATTATTTGCCACAGCCCGGCGGTCAACTTTCAGAAATTTATCCTAAAAAACCAATTTATGATATTCCGGGCTATCCAATTGTAATGGCGCAAGAACTGATTGACAATTTAATGAAGCAAATTGAGCCCTTCAAACCCACTTTTACACTTGGTGAAAGAGTAGAAAAATTAACCAAAATTGGTGAAAGAGATTTTATACTGGAAACCAATATGGGAACAAAAATTCAAAGTAAAGTGGTAGTGATTGCAGGTGGATTAGGGGTATTTGAACCACGAAAACCTGAAATTTCTAACATCGCTGAATTTGAAAATGGAAAAGGTGTGGAATACATTATTCCTAAACCAGAAATATACAAAGATAAAAGAGTAGTCATTGCCGGTGGTGGCGATAGTGCCTTGGACTGGACAATTTATTTATCCAATATCGTAAAAGAACTAACATTAATACATCGCAGTGAAAATTTCAGAGGAGCACCGGATAGCGTAGCCAAAGTTTGTAAGCGCGTAAAGGAAGGCAAAATTAATATGCTTTTAAATACACAGGTTACAGAACTACACGGCAATGGAAAATTGGAAAAAATAGTCGTAACAAATCTGAAAACCAATGAAAAAAACGAAATCGAAACCGATTATTTTTTACCTCTTTTTGGCTTGTCGCCTAAATTAGGGCCTATTGAAAACTGGGGATTAGAAATTGAAAAAAATGCTATTAAAGTAAATGTGGAAGATTATTCCACAAACATTCCGGGTATTTATGCCATTGGAGATATTAATACCTATCCTAATAAATTAAAACTTATTTTGTGCGGCTTTCACGAAGCAGCATTGATGAGTCATAGTGCTTATAAGTACATTAATCCCGGTATTAAATATACTATGAAATATACAACTGTGAATGGCGTTCCAAGCTTTTAAGAAAGAAAGAAAGATGACGAGTTTGTAATAGGTAAAATAAGAGATATTTGCAAATTAATCCACATTCTATTGTTCAAAATTTAATTTCAAATAATTTTTAGTTTTAGATAATATGAGGTATAATTGCCCATCTAATTCAAAGAGATGATTCTTAAAACATTTACAGGCATCTTATTAGCAATATTTTCTTTTTTATATTACTTATGGGCTTTAATCTTTGATAATGGCGTAACCGCCCATTTAAATATTCCGGAAACAATCAAGCCCGGTGAAACAGTTATCGCAGAAGTCATCATCAACAAAGGGAATACAGGCGGTTTTGCTAAACTACAAATTGACGTAGGACAAGGACTAAGTATTTCAGAAGAAGATAGTAAAGGCGCCACTTTCAGTTTTTCCGGAAATACCGCTAAATGGATATGGACTGCGTTGCCGATGCAATCAGAGTTTAAAGTGAAATTTAAAGTAACAGCAAATGCAGGTACATCGGGTAGTTCCACCATTTCCGGTAAATTCAGCTATATTCTCAATAATGCCAAACAAGTTGTGGAGATCCCAACTAAAACCATTCAAATTAGTGATAAACCCGCCGAAGCACTTTCACAAAATACTCCCCCGCCACCAACTCCTACAGAAACAACCAGCATTACCACCCCCACCAATGAAGCTAATACTACCAATCCTGTCAGTGTAAATTCTGCCACTAATGTTCAGGTATCTGTAAATACTGAAACCGTATCCAAAGAACAAACTGCCCCTACACCATCCGCAGAAACAACACCAATCCAAATCAGCAGAACAATTGAAAACATAGCCGCCAACGCATGGCTCATTAAAATAAACATTCAAAAAGGGAATGTGAAAGGATTTGCACGTTATAATGATATATTGCCCGCCGAACTTAAAGCCACTGTAGAAGATAAAGACGGCAGTTCCTTTTTTGTGGATGGAAATACTATCAAATTTGTCTGGTCCTCTTTACCTGAAAAAAATAATTTACAAATCTCCTACAAACTTGCCGGTAATATCACCTCACCTATTACACTCAACGGCGATTTTTCCTACACCGAAAATAATCAGGTCATAACTAAAAACTTACCACCAGACCTTCTTCAACCTTCTGCTCCAATATCCACAACATCTCCTACCACTACTACATCTGAACCTAACACAACTAATATCGCCCAAAACAGCGTACAAGCCAAGCAAACAATTGTTTGGTTTTCGGTACAATTAGGGGCATTCTTAAAATCTAAAATAGGTAAAAATTATTTTATCCATAAATATACCTTACAAGATGTCAAAATAGAAAATCACGAGAGTTATAGAAAATTCTACTCCGGTAACTTTCAGGAATACAAACAAGCAAGGGATTACAGAGAAGAAGTCAAATTAAAAGGTATTCAGGATGCCTTTGTCATTGCACATAAAAATCAAATAAGAATTACTGTTCAGGAAGCATTAATGATTACCAATCAAAAGTGGTATCCATAAAAACATAAATCAGTTTATGAAAACAAGTATAATACTTGTCGGAGTTTATTTGTTATCTGTTTTTGTAAACGCTCAAACTTCCATTACAGGAAAATGGAAAACCATTGATGATCAAACAGGGAAAGCAAAATCTATTGTTGAAATCTATCTCAAAGATAATAAACTTTATGGAAAAGTATTCAAAATACTAACACCCGGTCAAGAAAATAAACTTTGTAGTGCCTGCGAAGGAGAAAATAAAAACAAACCCATTACAGGAATGGTGATTATAGATGGCTTAACACAAAAAGGAGAAGAATGGACTAATGGAACTATTTTAGACCCCAATAATGGTAAAAAATACAATTGCTACTTAAAACTTCTATCCCCCAACCTACTAAAAGTGCGGGGATATATCGG
>CAZNVL010000060.1:0-13829 GCA_964576565.1 uncultured Flavobacteriaceae bacterium
AAAAACAATACAAAATGAATTTTTTCTCTTAAATTATTTGAATGGCTTATTTTTTTTGAATGGAAATGTTACAAAAAGATCTTGCTTAAAAAATGGCGTTCATGGGCCAACATCTTGAATCTGTAACTTCTTTTATTGTGCTAATATAATTAATAGGTGGAGATATTATCAATTATAGTGGAGATATTTATTCTTTTTGACTTTCTCTATTTTTTTAATTTTTCTTTTGCAACTCCAATAACAATGGGCAAGACAGAAATGAATATGATGCCAAAAATTACTTTTTCAAAGTTGTTTTTTACAATAGGTATATTGCCAAAGTAATAGCCGGCAAGGGTAATGGAAGTTACCCATAACACAGCACCCGCAATACAAAAAGCAATGTATCTGGGATAGGTCATTTTTCCTAATCCCGCTGCGAATGGCGCAAAGGTACGAACAATCGGAACAAAACGAGCCATGATAATGGTTTTACCGCCATGTTTTTCATAAAAAGCATGTGTTTTGTCAAGGTATTCACGCTTGATTATTTTTTTCAAATAAGGTATATCAAATACTTTTTCACCTACCAATTTTCCTACAAAATAATTGACATTATCTCCTACAAATGCGGCCAAAATAAGCAGTGGAATTAAAAATTTGATGTCCAAAATGCCCATAGAAGCCGTGAGCATACCGGCCGCAAATAATAAGGAATCTCCGGGTAAAAATGGCGTGGCCACCAAACCTGTTTCGCAAAAAATGATGAGTGCTAAAATAAAATACGTAGTGGTTTGATACTCTAATAAAATCCCGGCTAAATTTTTATCCAGATGTAAAAAAAAATCAAGAATGGAATGCATCGTTATTAATTTTGGGTTACAGAAAATTTTTGAAGAGCTTTTTCTAATCTATTTAAAACCTGCGATTTACCTAATACTTCCATAATATGCACCAACGAAGGACCGGACGAAACACCGGTTAATAAAGTACGAAGTAATTGATAATCTATTTTACTTTTTTCTTTGGAAAAATTATCTAAGGCCTGATGGATATTATCTGCATCGAATGGTTCAGTGTTTTGCAAGAGGGTTTGTATGGCCAGAATTTGTTTTTGACTCTCGGTATTCCATTTTTTTTGAATGACTTTTTCGTCGTAGGTGTTAGGTTCTATGAACATGTATTTTCCAAATTCCCATATTTCTTTGACAAAATGGGCTTTTTCTTTCATTAATTCGCAAACATTTGCAGTATATTCAAGCTCTGCAGAGATATTGTTTTCTTTTAATATGGGTTCTAATAATTTTGCCAGTTCGTATTTATCTTTTTTACGCAGGTATTGTTGGTTAAACCATTTTGTTTTTTCGGGGTCAAATTTGGCGCCGGCTTTGTGGACTTTTTCTAAAGAGAATAATTGGATCATTTCTTCTTTTGAAAGTATTTCCTGATTATTGCCGGGATTCCAGCCCAATAAGGCCAATAGGTTGATGAATGCTTCGGGAAAGAAGCCACTTTCTCTGTATCCGATGTAACTTTCTCCGGTGCGTTCGTCGTGCCAATTGAGTGGGAACATGGGCAATCCGGAAGTATCGCGTTTAGAGAGTTTTCCTTTGCCGTCGGGTTTCAAAATGAGTGGTAAGTGTGCTAATTGAGGCATTTGATTTTCCAGTCCAAGATATTTATATGTCAACACATGGGCGGGGGCGCTGGGCAGCCATTCTTCCCCACGAATAACATGTGTGATTTTCATTTCAATATCGTCTACAATATGTGCCAGATGATAAGTGGGCATGCCGTCGGATTTGAGTAATACTTTGTCGTCAATGGTGGAAGAGTTGACCACAATCCAACCACGAATGATGTCGTGAAAGCGTATTTCTTCGTTGCGGGGTACTTTCAGCCGAATCACATAAGGGACGCCGCTATCCAGAAGTTTTTGGACTTCGTCGTGGCTTAATGTCAGAGAGTTGCGCATATTCATTCGGGTAATATGGTTATACTGCGGGGATACGACTTTAGCGGCTTCCAGACGTTTACGCATGTCTTCTAATTCTTCTTCTGTGTCAAAAGCGTAGTAGGCACCGCCTGCTTCTATGAGTTTTTGAGCGTATGTCAGATAGATTCCTGTGTTTTTTCGTTCGCTTTGACGATAAGGGGCATAAGGACCATCGCCAAATCCTACGCCTTCAGTAGGTTCTATGCCGCACCATTTCAGAGATTCAATAATGTACTCTTCGGCGCCTTGTACGTAGCGTGTTTGGTCAGTGTCTTCAATTCTCAATATGAAATCGCCGTTATGTTTTTTCGCAAAAAGATAATTGAACAATGCTGTTCTTACACCGCCCATGTGTAATCCACCCGTAGGGCTGGGCGCAAAGCGTACTCTCACTTTTTTTGAGATGTTGTGCATAGTATCAGAAGTATTCATAGCTTAATTTTATGATGCGGATGTTTTTATCTTCAAAGGTTCGGATTAAAATGGATTTTAATTCATTATTATTTTCGCTGTAAATGTATTGATATTCTTTTGTATGTTGATTGTTTTTGTAATGTTTTTCGGATAAAACTCTTTTTTTCTCGTCGTAAAAATATGCTATTTGATGTGTTTCTGAATTTCCAAAATCTATGGTCATTGTGGCGGATATTAGTAGATTGTCGTTTGTATACAAAAATGTTTTTTTAATTCTTCCACCTGCTACCATCAATTGTTCAAGTATTTCTGTAATTTGTTTTTTATCATTGAAATAAATAAATTTTTCTTTGTAAGGTAATTTTTCGTTGTTGTAATAAATTTGCTTGATTTGATTGGGGAATTCATTAGTTGCGATGCTGTCTTGTGCTTTGAGTAGCAATTTATCTAATACTTGATTACCTGTTGATAAAGTTCTGTAGGATTCAATGTATTTTTCTTCTTTACAAATCCATTTAGGATCACACAATTTGTAATAGGTGGCTTCTGTGTAATGATTAGGAAATTGATGTCGTTCTATGATAAGCTTAGGTTGATAAAGGTATTCTGTGGAAGTGGTGTCGTATTCGTATAATTCCTGAGTAGTGAAGTTTTTATGTTTTTTATGTTGTGTTTCAATGCGAATAATTTTTTTGATGGAAGTGTGGTAAGAACGTTTTAATTTTCCGGATGCTTCGAATTCATACACTTCGGTAAGGTTTTTATCTTCGGCTTCTTGCCAATCTTTTTTATCGATGATGTCAAATACAATTTTTTTTATCTTATTGTTTTGAATGTATTCCGTATTAAAAACAGGGAATTTTTCAAATAAGTATTCGGGGCTAAAGACAAGCAATTGTGCCTTACACAACCAGATAATCTGAAAGAGAAAAATACTGAGGATTTTCAATGGGTTCATAGCAAGTAGAATGCTGACAAACATAGAGAAAAGTTTTTTCAGGATGAAATCTGTTTTCAAAAATAGAATGTGAAGAAATGTGTGTAGAAGTAAAGATGGTATTTAATAACCACGAAGAGGAATAGATTTTTTCAAGATATTTTTGGGATTTGTTGCCGCAGATTACGAGTTCAAGATCTTTTAAATAAATGTTATTCAAAAGCAATAGTCCATACGAAGCGGCGTGTGTTGGTTGTTGAAAGAACAGATGTTGAGTAGCGTTTGAAAATTTATCTGCGATGTCTTTGAATAAAGTGTTGTGGTTTAATGCCGATAAATAGTAAAGATTGAATATCATTTGAACATTTGCAGATGGTATAACATCGTCAAAAAGTTCAATGCTTTGTGAAATAGAATGCTGAGGGCCTGTATAGTAAAAACATTGATGTTGAGTGGAATAAAAATTATTGATGCATTGTTCTGCAAGATTTTCGGCAATGTTGAGATAAGAAGCATTGCAGGTGTGTTTGGAGAGTTGAATGAGGGCGTCTATAAGAAAAGCATAATCGTCTAAGTAAGCGGGAATTTTACTTTGTTGATGATGATAAATCCTAAAAAGTTGATTTCCATTAAAATTTTTTTGAAGTAAGACGTTGGCTGTTTTTTCTGCTATTAAAAGATAATTAGGATTATTTAAAGTACTGGAAGCAGTACACAATGCTTTGATTGAAAGAGCATTCCAGGAGGTAATGATTTTAGTATCAACAGAAGGTTTAATTTTTTTCTCTCTATGTTGAAAAAGAATAGTTGTCCAATCCTTGATTTTGTTTATCCAGAATGTTTTATCCGAATTGAATAAAGATTGGTTGATAGTGAGAACATATTTATGATCTTCCCAGTAGCCGAAATTGTTTTTGATATTGAAGATTTCAGAAAATAACTCGTAATCTTGTTGAAGTATGTTTTTTAATTCATCTAAATTCCAGACATAAAATTTTCCTTCTTCGCCTTCGCTATCGGCATCCCAAGCGGAATAGAACAGATGTTCTTCTGACAAAAAATCTCTTAAAAGGAAGTCAACCGTTTTTTCTATAATCCATTTAATTTCAATTTCCGGAAAGTTTAAATAATAAAGAGAGAGCAATTCTATCATTTGAGCATTATCGTATAGCATTTTTTCAAAGTGCGGAATTTTCCAGTATTTATCTGTGCTGTATCTGTAAAAGCCACCGCCAATATGATCAAAAAGTCCACCAAGAACAATATGCTGAATGCTGTTTTGAAGATGTTTTTGAATCTCTTTATCTTTTACAAAAAAATTGTAATGCAAAAAGAACTTGTAGTTAACGGGCATTACAAATTTGGGCGTGTACTGATGCCCGCCGTATTCCGGGTCAAAAATTTTTTTCCATTCATTCACTTGTTGAATCAGATTATTCAATGAGTTATCAGAGTGATTGGAATGAGTTGGGTGAAGGGCTAAACTTTCAAATTGAATAATTCCATTGTGGATATTTTCTGCGTATTCTATGAGTTTTTCTTTTTCATTTTGATAAAGATGATGGATTTTTAAAAGTAAATTTTTCCATTGTTGCTTTGGCAAATAAGTCACGGCATAGAATAATTTTTTATTAGGTAATACAAAAGCATTGAGTGGCCAGCCGCCACGCCCCGTTAATACCTGAATACCATTCATATAATATCTGTCCACATCGGGTAGTTCTTCTCTATCTACTTTTACGTTGATAAAAAACTGATTCATAAGATCGGCCACTTCTTTATCGTCAAAGCATTCATGTGCCATCACGTGACACCAATGACAGGTGCTATAACCAATGCTGATGATGAGGGGCTTATTTTCTTGGGATGCTTTTTCAAAAACGACTTCTGAATACGAATGCCAGTTAACAGGTTGATGGGCGTGTTGCAATAAATAAGGGCTGGTTTCGTGAATGAGAGGATTGGGCATAGATTGTTTTTAATACTGCTACAAAATAAATGATTAGTTTTGAGCCCCTGTAAATTAAATTTATGAAACGAATTTGGTGGATTATTATTGGTGGTATATTGTTGATTATTTTAGTCCTGGTGATAAAAACATTGTTGTCAGATGATAGTATAAAAGTAGCCGTGGAGGAAGTGAAGCGCAGAACAATTATTGAAACCGTGACGGGTAGCGGGAAAATTCAACCTGAAACAGAAGTTAAAATAACTTCTGATGTGAGTGGCGAGGTAATTGAGATTTTAGTGAAAGAAGGTGATAAAGTGCAAAAAGGGCAATTGTTATGCCGCATCCGACCAGATATATATCAAAGTGCATTAGAAAGAACGTTAGCACAAATAAATTCCAGCAAAGCACAGTTGGATCAAGTGAAAGCACAGTTAGAACAAGCGAAAGCGAATTTTACAAACACACAAAATATTTACGAACGTAATAAAAAATTATTTGAACAAAAAGCGATTTCATTACAAGAGTTGCAAACATCGGAGGCACAGTATTTATCGGCTTTGGCAAATGTCAAAGCGTTAGAAGAAAATGTAAAATCTGCGGAATATAACATAAAAAGTTTGGAAGCTACATATAATGAAGCGAAATCTAATTTGGATAAAACCTATATTTATTCACCGGTAGATGCAACGGTATCCAAATTAAATGTAGAAAAAGGTGAAAGAGTGCAGGGTGTAACAGGTTTTCAGGGAACAGAAATAATGCGTTTGGCAAATTTGAATGAAATGGAAGTGAAATTGGAAATTAGTGAAAACGATATTATTCGCATTCACAAAAACGATACGGCGATTGTTGAAATAGATGCGTATGGTGATAGAACATTTAAGGGAATAGTTACGGACATTTCTAATTCTGTGAGTACGGCTAGCTTGAGCGCAGACCAACTCAGTAATTATACTGTAAAAGTACGGTTGTTATACGATTCTTACAAGGACTTGATAACAGCAGAGAATCCGGTTCCTATCCGGCCGGGAATGAGTGCTTCTGTGGAAATTCAGACAAAAAGAGCGTGGAATGTGTTCAGTATTCCTGTTCAGGCCGTTACAATCCGGGATCCTTATATTAAAAAAGACACTCTACGGGATCAAAAAGACCTGAGTAAAAAAAATAAAAAAGAGTACGTGTTTGTTGTAAAAGATAATGTTGCAAAGGCAGTTGTAATCCAAACGGGCATTCAGGATAATCAATATATTGAAATCATACAAGGTCTCAAGGAAGGCGATAAAGTAATTACCGAACCCTTTACGGTGATACAGCAAATTATTAAGAATGGACAAAAAATAAAAATTGTTTCAAAAGACGAGTTGATAAAAACAGAATAATACATTCTTGTGGAACTTTATTCTTTAAATATTCAAACTTCCACCACTTTATGTTCTGTTGCTTTGGGTAAAAACGATTGTTGTATAGATGTTTTGGAAGAAGATGATGGTCAGTACCATTCCGAAAAGTTACATCTTTTTATTCAGGGTTTATTGAAAAAGAATAATTTTGATATACAACAATTGAATGTTATTGCTGTATCGTATGGGCCAGGATCATATACAGGATTAAGAATAGGTGCAGCAACGGCTAAGGCAATGGCCTATGCATTGAACATTCCATTAGTCGTCATTTCTTCTTTGAAAATTCAGGTGTTGAGCTTTCTGGAGCAGGTAAAATTGCCCGCTGAAAAATATATTGCTTCTACTATGAAAGCGCGTGGGCATAAAATTTATATGGGTATTTATTCTCATTGCGGAGAGGAACTTCAAAAACCAGAACCTTTTATTTGGAGTAAAAGCACTGTTGTTCAATTGTCTGAATCCTATCATCGAAATCTTATATTTATTGGAAATGGTTGTAATTGTCAGGATATTGATTGTATGGATACAGAAGGGTATCAAAATATAAATCTATCTGCTAAACGAATGGTTAAGGAAACATACCAAATGTTTTTAAATAAAAATTTTGCTGACCTTATCTATTTTGAACCGATGTATATCTAATTTTTTTTGATATTTTAAAAAAAATACCGAACATTGTCCAAAAATTTAAGTCATGTTAGCATATTCAGAACCTATTCGAATAGATGCATTAGAGCATAGCAGGGTAGTGAAGTATAACCTGAATGAAGTACCCTTTGGAAGAATTTTTACAGACCATATGTTTATTGCTGATTATAAAGATGGGTGTTGGCAGAATTTGCGAATAGTGCCTTATCAAAAATTTGAGATGAGTTATGCTATGAGTGCTTTGCATTATGGACAGGCCATATTTGAAGGGATGAAGGCCTTTCGACAAGATAATGGGGATGTGGTAGTGTTTAGAATGAGAGACAACTGGGCACGATTAAATCGTTCTGCTGTGAGAATGGCTATGCCGGAGGTACCAGAAGAAATTTTTAGAGAAGGGCTTTTGCAATTGTTGAAACTAGATAAAGTATGGGTGCCAGATTCAGAAGATGGTAGTTTATATATTCGTCCTTTTATGATAGCAACAGAAGAAGTGATTGGTGTGAAAATAAGTGAAGAGTATCAGTTTGTGATTATGGCATCGCCGGCAGGTTTATATTATCCTAAACCAGTCAAGGCCTTAATACAGAATACCTTTTATAGAAGTGTCAAAGGTGGCATAGGTTATGTGAAAGCGGCAGGCAATTATGGTAGAAGTTTATACCCAACTAAGTTGGCACAAGAGAAAGGATACCAACAAATACTATGGACAGATGCTGAAACAGGCCAGTACATTGAAGAAGCCGGCACCATGAATGTAATGTTTGTAAAAAAAGGTGTTCTGATTACACCGATATTAAGTGACACTTTGCTTTCCGGAATTACAAGAGACAGTATTTTAAAACTTGCTCATCAACTTAATATTCCCGCGGAAGAAAGAAAGGTAAGTGTCAAAGAAATTTTGGAGGGCATTGATAGAGGTGAAGTAACAGAAGCGTTTGGGGTTGGTACAGCTGCTACAGTGGCTCATATTACGGCAATAGGATACGAAGAAAAAGATCAAATTCGTGATTTCGTATTGCCGGATGAAAGAAAATTCTCTGTGATGTTTAGTAATACTTTGCGCGATATTCGCAAAGGGCGCTTACCAGATGCGTTTGGATGGCTTACCAGGGTAGAATAAAGTGTTGTTTTGGTAGCGGTTATGTAAGGATAGTTTTTTATTTAAACAAAATTATCTTAAATGCAGATTATTCTTAAAACAGCAAAAGAATTATCAGAATACAGAAACAATCAAAAAAATATCAGCATTGGTTTTGTACCAACAATGGGCGCTCTACATTTGGGGCATTTGAAATTAGTTGAACAATCCATTGCAGAAAATGATTTTACATACGTCAGTATTTTTGTTAATCCGCTACAATTCAACAATCCAGACGATCTTAAAAAATATCCAAGAACTATAGAAAAAGATATTGAACTATTAAAATCAATACATACCAATGCCGTTTTCATACCTGAATTTGATGAAGTGTATAATGCCGGAATAGCGTATGATACTATTGACTTAAATTATCTCAACTCTATTCTGGAAGGTGTGAAACGTCCCGGACACTTTGATGGCGTTGTAAAAGTAGTCAGTATTTTATTCAAACTGATTCGCCCACACAAAGCATACTTTGGTTTAAAAGATTTTCAACAAGTCAAAGTCATTGAAAAATTAGTCAAAGATAAAAACTATCCGATTCAGATTATTGCTTGTCCGACTATTCGTGAAGAAGATGGATTGGCTATGAGTTCCAGAAACATCAGATTATCAGCTACAGCAAGACAAAAGGCCCCTATGATTTACCAATGGCTTTTAAAATCAAAATCTTTATATCACCAAGGATATTCGGTTCAGGAAATTGAAGAAACAATTAAAAAAGAAATTCAAAATCATCCTGAGTTTCAATTAGATTATTTTGAAATAAGAGATGCATCTGATTTATCTCCAATTAAAACATCCAAACAACAAGCAATAGCGCTTATAGCAGTTTATCTGGATGATATAAGATTAATTGACAATTTAGAATTTTAAATATTTAGTGTTACCACGAGCATTTACAAGGCGGGGAAAAATATATTTTTGTTTCCGGTAAAAGGGATTGAATATAATTTTGTTGTTGTTCGTTTAATAAAATGCTTCGTAGATCCATTACCCTGAGTTGAGTTAATTTTGAAAGTGTTTCCGGAAAATACGATAAATTATTATCCCACAAGTCCAACACTTGCAATCGTGACAAGTTGCCAAGTTCGTTTGGTAAACTATCAATATCGTTTTGATTCAAGTTTAAATAATACAAGTACTTCAAATTCCCGATATTTTCAGGTATTTTAGACAAATTGCACCTACTACACGCAAAGTATTGCAGAAACTGGAGTGTATCAATATCCTCCGGCAATTCTTTGATAGTATTTTTACTTAAATCCAGATACTGAAGATGTTTAAATTGATAAATTTCTTTTGGAAATGACTTTAATTTCTTTTTTCGCAAAACAAGTTTGTACACATTATCGGGATGTTTCATCGCAGAGTCCAGGTTTGTATAGGTATGCGCCTTTGCTAATGCCAATGAATCCAATAAATTTTGTGCCCTACTACTCCACGTTTTAAAGATATACATTCCAATAATAAATAAAATCTTCAGGATGTATATCAACCGAAGTTTCATCATTAATCAATTGTAGCAATTACTTTTAATTCAATAGCAATGGGCGTTGGCAAAGCATTGACTTCTACAGTTGTTCGGCAAGGTGGATTTGCTTTGAAATATTCTGCCCATATTTTATTAAATACTTTAAAGTCATCTTTCATATTAGTTAAAAAAACCGTCACATCTACTACCTTATCCAAACTACTTCCAGCTTCTTCTAAAACATATTTTACATTTTGAAACACACTATGCGCTTGCTTTTCAATATCATAAGAAACAACATTTCCCTTTTCATCTAAAATCACGCCCGGAATGGTTTTACTTCCTCTTTCTCTGGGTCCGATTCCACTTAAAAATAATAGATTTCCTACTCTTTTGGCGTGTGGATAGTGTCCAACCGGCTCAGGTGCTTTTTGAGAATGAATGTCTTTTTTTTCCATAAGATGGTTTTAATGATTAATGATTATTTAATTTTATTTTTCAAAAAATTTAATTTGTCCATTTTGACCTCCGTTCTGGTGCAATAATGATGCTTTACTTAAAAGAAAAAATTATTGTTATACTTCCTTTTTGTTCTTCAAATTGCGGATTGTCAGAAAATTTTAATTTGATGGCAAATTGTCGTGCTTTGGCTTTTAAGATAGGGCTTGTGGTAGTTGTTCCACGCCCGTTTGGGTCTGCTTCTATTACATTACCTTCTTTATCTACTTTTATATCCACCACTACCACACCTTCTTCTTTTGTATCGCTGGGCAAGGGCGGATGAGAGAGTAATGTCCGTCCTTTTAAATCAAAGCCAAAGGGCACATTGCCCGTGCCTTTTCCGCTTCCCCATCCCACATTGTCAGGATTATTTCCGGTACCGCCTTTACCGTGTGTAAAAGGATTGCCATTCGGTTCGCCTTCATTGCCAGCATTTCCTGAATTTCCATCTCCTCCCCCACTACCTTTTTGTTGCTTAAATTTTTCGGCTAATTTCTCTGCAGCTGATTTTTCTTTTGGCGGTTCTTTGACTTCCGTTGGATGAATAATGGTAGTGTTGTCTTTTATTTCAACTTTATTGTTTTTTTCATTTACTGAAACATCTTCTCCATTTTCGGATGTATAAGTAGGTTCTTTTGAATTTTCTGTATTGCTTACAATTTGCTCCTTTACTACTACATTAGTTGCTTCTCCCAGTTGATTTTGTTCGATATTACCTGTGCCTTCGTTGTAAATACCATAATTTACCTCCATTCCGCCACCACTGGCTAGTTCAGGGAAGGGGGGAATAGGTGTGATGAGTTTAATGAAATAGAATATTAGAATGACAATGACAAGCGATAAAATAGATCCTGCCAGTGCTCTCCAATTAATTGGTTTATTTTCGGATAAGATGTACATTACTTAGTATTTGAAGGCGCAGTCGCGATAATCATTTTACATTTTGCTCTATCGCCAATTTGCATCACATCAATAAAGTCCTGATACTTTAAATCTTTGTCAATATGTAAAATCACTGTGGGTTCTGTCCTATTCTTTGTTTTTTCTACAATCACATTTTCCAGTTCAGAAAAATCTACTTCCTGTGTATTCACAAAATACCGTCTGTCTTTTGTAACAGATAAATGGATGGGCTTTTGACTATTATCTACCGGGCGATTGGCTTTAGAATTCGGAAGATTCACTTTAATAGCATTAGGGCTTACCATTGTGGAAAGTATAAGAAAGAATAAAAGAAGAAAAAACATAATGTCGTTAAGCGAATCCGTGCTTACTTCTGCTTCTTTATGCTTATGTTTTCTCAATCGATTCATACAGATTCTGTTTGGTTAATAGTTTCCAAAAAATGTAATTGAGTTTCTTCTAATTGCCGGGCAGCTTTATCCACTTTTGCATTCAGCCAGTGATATAAAATAAAAGATAAAATGCCTATAGCAAGTCCAACAGCAGAGGATATCATTTTTTGATACAATCCTGTAGAGATGACTTCTATTTCTACTGTTTTGGCTAAGGAAATATCATAAAAAATAACAATAACACCGATGATAGTACCTATGAATCCAAACATTGGTGCCACTCTTCCGATGATATTCAAAACATTGAGATTTTTTTCCATATAACTTAATGAAAGTGCTGCAGAGAGATCCATCGCTTCTTTGATTTCTGTTTCGGGCTTTCCTATTCTTTCCAGTCCTTGTTTTATCATAATAGATTGTGGCGTGGCGGCTGATTCACACAATCGAACAGCAGAGGCAATATCGCCTTTCTTAATAAATTCTTTAATGTTAAGTAAGAATTGTTTGTCAAATTTATTGTGTTTGGAAAAATACATCAGCCGTTCAATAGTAAAATATATGACAATAAGAAACAAAATGGCTAGCGGAACAAGAATGGGACCACCCTTTAACAACATTTCAAAAAGTGAAATTTCATCCTGTTTTTGTTCCATAATATTAGAAATAGTACTAAACGCTGTCTGCGATGAATCTGAATGAATCTGCAAAAACACAAATAACATATCTTAAATTTTGCTGTAAATGTAAATGAGAGTTCAATACTATAACGAATAACACTTTAAATTATTTCAACAAGATAGTGTTGATAAATCTTTAACTAACTCATTTTTATCTTTTTTCACTTTTCCAGACGGACTTCTAAAAAACAGTTTTCTTATTTTCCAATGCTTTCGTTTAATTCTTCAATAGAGTTTTCAAACTGAAAAGCATCGTTCACTTGATAATAATTTTCTTTATCAATTACGTTTTTATAGGCATATTTTGCAAAATCCAGTCGTGTTTGCTCGAATGAAAACAACTTCATAATATCCCTGACCTGACTGCTTTTCAAACACTTTGAGTCACAGATCTGTTTAGCCACCGTCAGTTTACTGTCCTCAAAAGATTTAGAGTTGATGCTTTTTTTAATGTTTTCAAACTCTGTATCACTTACTGCACATTTAACAACTGTTCTTGGCTTAGGGTGTGTAGCTGGAGTAGTCGGTGCTGCTGTGTTTTCAGAAGCAGTTGATGAAGAAGATACCACCGTAGTAGAAACAACAGAAGTAGTGTACGATGTGCTTGAATTATTCGTTGTACCGTCGTCGTGTATTTGAATACCTGCACTGTTAGGTGATAAACTAATGTTTATGCCCACTGCCCCATTGGGCGAATTGGAACGAGGCGACTGCGCAGCACTATTGGTGGTAGTAACTGAGGTAGACGTAACCGTTTGAGTGTTCAATGAAACATTAGTATTAGCAGGACTAGTAACACTGATATTGGGTGCGGGCTCTTCGTTAGAATAATTGACCACTGTTTGGTCGCCGGTACTTTCTCGGTGAATTTCAGCGGCACTGTAAGGTTTAATTTTATACTTCCCGGCTTTATTAACAATTTGATAAACAAACTCCCAGCCCTTTTTCTCTTCACCTTCCCACATAAGCATTGCATTAGTATATAGGTCCGGTATTTTTTTATTATCCTCAAATACTACTCGGAGTTTAACCTGTGGTTGTTTGATATTAGTAACGCGCACATTGGTTTCAAAATCAGGATTCTGCTTTACCCCATTGACATACAAATAAAATTTCTCACCATTATTGCTAAAGACAACCAAATCATTTTGAGCGTTTGCAAGTTGGTAACTAAGTATCGTTCCTATAATACAGGCATTAAAAAATAATTGTTTAAGCTTCATAATTTTATTTTTTGGCAAAAGTAAAAAACAATTCTCATTCCGAAACTGTTGCAAAAGTCATTTTTAATGATTTTAACAGGAATGTTTAAATAATAGTTTCGTTTTTGGAAAATGGATAAAGATAGGGAACTGGAAAGATTAATCAATAAGAAAAGAGAGCATAAGAAGTAGCAATAGGTAAAAAAAT
>CAZNVL010000061.1:0-13322 GCA_964576565.1 uncultured Flavobacteriaceae bacterium
ACCAATGATTTGAAAAAATATTTTGCTTTATTAAAATTTTTACCGGACAACAGTGTTTTGCAACGGTCTCACAATAAAAATTTTCTCTCGGTGTTCTGTGTGTATAGTTTTCTGATGCTCTTTGTGGTTATTGTTTTTTCGGTGTAATTCTTGTCAATAACATTCTCCTGCAGAGCAATAACCATTTTTTCGTTTCGCAGACATAATAAGGAACTTGCTTGCCGCCAAATTCTCTGAAATATCGTTCTACAGCCGGCAGCATACTGCCTTCAAAATCAAAAGTTTTAAGTCCTAATACTTTGCTTTTTAATATACTTTTCCACATACACAATACGCCGGCACCGTGATGTTTGTTTTTATCATCATATCCACCAAATAAATAATATGCTGTTGAATCATCATACACACAAAATGTAGCAGCAATCGGCTTATTTTGATAATACGCTACAAAACAAAAACTATTTGTATCGTTTGCAAAACTATTGAATATCTTATCAAGATAAACTTCGTTGATTTTTTTATTTTGTCTTTGAAAGGTCTTTAATACTAATTGTTTTAAAATAGAATAATTTTTTTCTTGAACGACCTGAATGTTATTACTTTCTGCTTTACGAATACTTTTTCTTTTTTCAGAAGATAAATTTTCAAAAAGTTGTGTCTCAGAAAATTCTAAATTGAGTTGATACGTATAATTTACTGTTACAGACCAATTTGCCCATTGAAACACCTGTGTGTCGTGAATATCCGGTGGAAGTACAAATCTTATGTAAGATACTTTTTCGTGTTTTTCAAAATACTCAATAATTAATTCCTGAACACTCTTTAAAAATGTGTTTTTGCTTTCTTCTTTTTGTGCTGAAAAAAGCACAATTAATCCATTGTAAGGTTGAAATGGCGGTGGAAGGATGTAGTGAAAACCAAATTTTGATTTTTTGAAATAATAAAAAAGTCCTATCCATTCATTGTTATTATTGAAAATTCCAACAATATGAAGATAAGGTGAATAGATATTTAAAAACTCTTTTTGATGAAAAACAGTAATTTTATCTAATAGAGA
The DNA here is from genome assembly GCA_964576565.1 of uncultured Flavobacteriaceae bacterium. GTDB lineage: Bacteria > Bacteroidota > Bacteroidia > B-17B0 > Aurantibacillaceae > BPGX01. The sequence continues at coordinate 1,058 of CAZNVL010000061.1, forward strand.
TGCTGGATAATTGAGTTCAGATAATATAATAGGTTTAAGATACATTTCTCTATAAATAAAAAATCCCTTCCGGAAGAAGGGATTTTTAGTATTTCAAATATTGTTATTATTTATTAACGATTAATTTTCCTGATTTTACAATGCCATCCGTTTTAATCTGAATGATGTAAATGCCAGAAATTAAATTTTGAGTATTTACTTCTAATTCTATCGCGTTGTTAGAATTGTGAACATAAGTAGTTTGAGAAGAGATAACTTTTCCTGTGATGTCCATAATTGTTAAGTTAATTGGATGTTGGCCCGCAGGAAGAGAAAGTTGAATTTTTGTAAAATCTTGTGCGGGATTAGGATAGATGAATAAGCCATCTTCTTTGGCGAAATTATGTTCAATTTCATTTACAGACACGATGTAGGGCGTAGCAAATTTGGAAGTTGCCCAAATACCTCTTCCGTGTGTAGCCGCATAGATGTAACCAGAATTATAGCAGAGCCAGTAAGGTAAAGTTTGTTGTTTTAATTGATATACAGGAACTTGTGGCAATTGTCCGTTATTATCCTGACTCCATACAGGAGAGGATTGTGTAATATCCATAGTTGAAAATACACCTTTTTCAGTACCAACTAAAACTTTGTTGTTATCTTGTTGCAAGAACAATGAAGCGTAAACAGGGATATTGGGCAAATTACCAGTTTTATCAACAAAGTTAGTAGCATCCGTTTCATTTCTGGAAAGAAGACGGGCATCGCCGTTGCTTACAAAAATTCTACCACCGGTAGTATTGTAGCCGCCTAATGTCACCAACACTGTTTGATTATTGTCACTTACAGAAATGCTGGTAATTGGGAAATTAAATTTTGCAATAGCGGTAGTACGAATAGTATTATTGTATTTGAAACCTGTTCTATCCGCTACAACATTGTTACCACTAATTTTCTTAAATGCAGAGTCAATATCCGAAGTAAACACTCCACTGTAATCTCTGAAATCTTCGTCATAGATGCCACCTAAATGAGAAATCCTGTATAGATAGTAGGCACTAGTGCTAGCATCGTAGGTTGAAAAATACAACTCTGTGCCAGAAGGTGCCCATTGCAAGTTAGTCACATCGCCTTTTACAGCAACAACAGTAGAAGATGGAACGCCGCCCGGACCATCAATTCTTGAATTGGAACCGGCTATTTTTATCCAGGATGGAGAAATATCTCCATTGAGGCCTCTTTTAGTCAACATTACACCTTTTTTCACGCCAACAGCTAAACGTGCAGAGCGCGTTGTAGGAATTTTTACAATGTTAGAAGTAAAAGGAGTATTTGTATAAGATAATGGTGCGGTGAGTTGAATACTGTCAAGATGTGTATATCCTGAAATGCCAAGGTCACCATTTTCAGCATAGACCCAATCTCCGGCATTATATCTTAATCCAATATTAAGCATTACTATGGTATCATTTGAACCATTAGCAGGTGTGTAATTAAGAGTAATGCGAATGGAGTCCAAAAGGTTAGGTAGTAAGAAAATCTGATGATTGGCCGTATTGCTATTGTCAAAGCCAGAACCTACAATAGAATAAGAGGTAATGTTAGTACCTGTATAAGTTGGGAAAATAGAATAAACATAGGAAGGAGTTGTTATGGTATTTTTATAGGTAGATCCTGTTCGAACAATAATTACGTCATAATAAGCATTTTTTTGAGGACGGGTATAATTAAAGACAAATTGTTTTTTGGTATTACCTGCAGACGCTTTTACATATAAAGTATCTATCTTATTCCATAAAATGGCAGAGTCGGCTGGTGGATTCACTTGACCCCAATTTTCCCATAAAGCAAGTGGTGTATTTAACCCTGCAAAACTTGGAAAAGAAGGTTTAGTGCCGGATGCCGCAACGGCAGAGGTATACAGAAGATCTGTAAATCCTGCAAACGGATTGGAAGCGATGTTGGTATTTCTTTGAATACTCCCATAATTATAGGAAGCAAACGCTGTTTTATTATTAATTTTAGAAAATTCTATATCGTAAGAATTTTGAGTGTTGTAGGTCTGAGCGTTCATTGCTACATTGGTATTGCTGCTGCCTTTAATGTAGAGAGGACCTGCATTAAAATCTGCACCTAATACGCCTCCAACCGGGATAACCGTGTTTGTGCCAATGTTTACAGGGAAATTAGTCATACTGGTTTTGTTCAATAAAGCCGTATTATATCCCTTATTAGCAGACAAAAAATTAAACATATTGTTAGTAGAATCCCAGATTCCTTTGTAAAGTCCGCCATTCGTTGCTACAAAAAATTCATTTGGATTACTGGGCTTGAACGCTATATCGTGAATAAATGGATGTAAGTAAAGTTGAGCCAGAGCGTCCACAAACACTTCTATTCCTAATTGTGTCCAGGTTCCATTACCAAAAGCGGAAGAAGGACTTTGTTTCCATTGATACAACACATAACCGCCTATAAAGATTTGTGTAGGATCTGTTGGATGCACCTTTATTGTATTTGAAAATCCGCCATGGTAACTGTATCTTACATTTCCACTCTCATCCACTCCATAGGTCTGCTGAAAAAGATCAAACTGCCCGTAACTTCCTAAGGTAATTTCTTTCCATGTGGTTCCTTTGTCATTAGAGCCATATACGGCATTTAGGTCCTGATCAACAGGAGAATAGATATTCGTTGTGGAAGCCGTGCCCGTTTTTGATACAAGTAAATAAACATAATTGGGATTAGAAGGTGCAACGGCAATTTCTATACGCCCCAATTTATTAACATTTGGATTGACCGTATTTGTAGGGGTGATGTCTGTAAATGAACCCGGTGCGCCGTTTGTGCTTTTGTATACTTTGTTATTTGTTGTTTTGTAATCACCAGAGACATAATATACATAGCCATCTATCCCCACTTTTACATCTTGTGCAGGCGAGTTGGATTCTTGTGTAAATGTACTTCCTCCATCTGTAGAAATAAAAAATCCTTTAGTAGAGGCCACATATAAAATTTGTGCATTCGTAGGATGCGTCGCAATTTCATTAATGTCTCCAAAAAGCGACGAGTCCTGAACAAGTGTAAAAGTAGTGCCGGTAGGAGAAAATTTATACAAACCGGTACCTTTAAATGCATTGGATTTATATTGATAAAGGTTTCTGTAAAAAAAACTTTCCCCTGTCCCGACATAGATATTTCCATCGGCTGCTTGCGCCATACATGAAACATTAAACACGCCGGATTGGTCATTAACAGGAGCCCATGTTGATCCACCATTGGTAGATTTAAACACGCCGCCGCCCACACTGCCCGCAAAAATAGTGTTGCCTGTTGCGTCTGTTTTATCATAAAGTACACTTCTTGTTCGCCCGCCGGCATTATCCGGACCTACTTCTTGCCAGTTTAAACCTAACTGTGCATAGCCAAATGAAGTTATTGTCAAAAGAAATGCAATACTTTTTTTCATAACAAAAATTTTAAAAAATCTTTCCGCCCAAATATAAGGAGAATTTTTATTTTCTAAAAAAATTAAAATTTAAGGAATCTACCAATTGGCAACTTAGTTGAAGATCATCTAAAAAGTTAAAGTAAGGAGAATGGCACTCTGTTGGGGGCTGAAATATGGAGAAAGCTGAAGTGAAAGATTATCGCTTATATCAAATTCTCTTAAATGTGCATCTACATTGGCGTCCAGAATGTTTAATACGTATACCAGAGCAAGCCCACCGATGGAAAGATCCCGCCATTTTTTACTTTGATTTTTTAGTAAAGTTAATTGCTGGGAAGATAGACCATCTTTGTTTATTCCACCGTTGATTACATTTATTAATTCTGTTTTATAGTAATGGTACTGTTCGTTTTGCTTAAAAATGTTGAACGTTAACCAACCTCCTACACCATATATTATGGGCACTTTCCAGATTTTTTTGTTGTAAATTTGTCCTAAGCCCGGAAGCACTGCACTCATTATGCTTGCTTTTTTAGATCTTGACCAGTTTGAAAACCAGTTTTTTTTATCGGAAGGGTGGGAGAAAAAAGAGTTGTTTTGAGCTGATGTAAAACTTACTACCAACAAAACGAAAAAAAAAGAAACAAGGACACTGAAAATTTTATTCATATATTAAAGTTCTTTTAGGTAAGATATTAGAAAATGTCCTTTATCATTGTTTGCCCAAAATTACTTTGAATAATTTTATCGACCCGATGAATGATTTCAGTAGATGTTTTATATTCTTTTGTTTCATCCATTGGTAAAGCATTGGTACCCTTTGCATCCAATGCCTGAAGCAAAGCAGAAACGGTTATCTGATAATCCGGTTTCAAAGGTAGGTACAGAGGGTCGTTATCTTCTTGTTTGACTTCTATTATAAATTCTGTTTCAATTAAATCCTGAATGATATTTTGTGTAAGTCGGTTCGGCAAATCGAGCTGACTTGAAAGTTCAACGATTGTGATGCCTTTGTTTTGTTGAATAAACCGGTTGAGTACTTTATTTAAAATCATTATACTAAATATTTTTCTTAAACGGCTGCTTAAGTGATTGATCTCGGTTTCTAGTTCAAACTTATCAACGTGTTGATGAGCATATACTATTTCAGCACCCCAAATTACAACAAACCAACTATATTGAATAAACAATAAAAACAGTGGTACTGCTGCAAAACTCCCGTAAATAGCATTGTAACGTGATACACCTACCTGAAAGTTGATGTAAATCCATTGTAATAATTCAAACAAAACAGCTGCCCAAAAAGCCCCAAAAAAAGCGGATTTGGCAGACACAAAGACATTCGTTAGCGTTTTATATAAAAAGAAAAAAATAAGTACCAATAAAGCTAATGATACAATTTTAATCCCGATCACAGCAGCACTTGAAAAAAATAAAGATGAAATTTTAGTTTGCAATAATATAGTGGCACTACTGGACAATACTAAAAATATCGGCGCAAATATCATAATGGCAATGTAGTCCGCAATTTTTCGAAACCAGTTTCTGATTTGAGGGGCTTCCCAAATCTGATTAAACACATTTTCAATGTTATTTAAAAGAGACAGCACGCTATACAACAACAACAAAACACCGGCTCCGGCAATCACACCACCTTTGGCTGCCAGCAACATCTTATTAGCGTAATCAAAAACATTCGTTAAAACAAATGCATACTGTGGATTATTATTTAATATATCGGCTTCTAATTCTTTTTCCAACCCAAAACCTTTTGCTATGGCAAATGCCAGTGCCATTAATGGGACCATTGAAAAAAAGGTGTAATACGTTAAGGCGGTGGCCTTCATTAACCCTTTATCCGTTATAAATTTTCTGCCAGCTAAAGTAATTATTCTTATGTGTCTTACTATTCTGGCCACTATTGGTCTTTCTTTTTCTAATCGGACATTCCACAATCCGCGGGTCAGAACTTGCCAGATGTATTTAACGATGTTGAGCATATTAACCTCATTAAAAATTTTCGTACAAAGTTTCAAAAAATATCTTACTTGTTTGCTTTATTTTTTCTGTAGAAACCGTAAAGTTATTAAAGAACAGGCAGAATGACAAAACTTTGCCGGATTGGGTTTTTAAATAGCCGGCATACGTTCGCACGCCTTGAATGTATCCTGTTTTGCACTTTAAATTGCCTTTGAGCGGTGCTGTATCCGTGTATCGTTTCATTGTTCCGCTTTCACCTGCTACCGGTAGTGACTTTAAAAAATACGATTGATAAGGTGTATGATAAATTTTGAGAAGCAACTGATTTAAGGCATCGGCTGAGAGCAAATTGAGCCGAGATAACCCACAACCATCGTCTATATTAACTTCATTCACATTGATGCCAGAGTGCTTCAAATAAGTTTTAATAGATTCTTTTCCTTTTTCAGAATTACCCTTTCCTAATGCTGTTAAAATAGATTCTGCAAAAAGATTAATACTATGCATATTGGTGAGTTGTATTATTTCAGACAAGGGCGGTGACTGAATTGTGCCTAATAAGCGGGCAGAAGAATAGTTGATCGTATCAGTGTTTGAGATAATGGTATTGAATACAGATAATTTATTTTTAGAAAATTCTGAAAGTAATTCTTGAGCAAACATTCGCACAGGATCCGGTAAAGCCCCTTCAATAGAATATGTTTTTTGAAAAGGGGGGATACTGCCTTTTAGCCGCTTGGTATAAGCGAATGGATCGCCATAAATGTAGGCATTGTCTCCGCCTGTTTTTGCTACCAGCGTATTATCAGTAATTTCTATCAATGGAGCAGAGTTATATTGTGGTGCTATTTTAATGATTTGAACCGGGGCATTTTCGTTTTCAGATTTCAAATAAATATGGTATTGATTATCATAGATATTAAAAGAATAAGGGATAGCCGCATAATAATTATTAATATCTTCCCAAACCCAATTATCATATATAGTTGTTTGAGAATATGAATTATCTAGAATTAGCTTGCCTTGAATTTTTTCAATACCTTTATTTCTCAATAGCATTGTAAAGGCATTTAGTTTAGGATAATTAAAAAACCGGGATTCTAACGTAGGATCGCCGTATCCTTTAATAATAATATCCCCATAAAGAGTGTTATTTTTTATCTCACCACGCACATATACTTCTGTTTTAAAGTGAAAATCAGCCCCTAATTTTTCTAAACCTATCATGGTCGTTAAAAGTTTGAAAGTACTGGCAGGTATCAGTGAAATGTGGCTGTTGTATTCAAATACACTCTTCCCGGAAATCACCTCTTTAACAGAAATACTTACCAACGTATTTTGCCATTCCTGTGATTGAAAAATTTGTGTTAAGGACGACTGTGCGACATAATAATTCAACCAACAACTCATTAAAATTGTTAAAAATGCTTTCATTTTTTGAAAAAAGCAAATCTCGTTAAAATTTTTGTATATTTATGCAAACTTTTTAAGTTATTTACGACTGTTTTTAATTTAATTTTATGTCTAAAAAGAAAAATAAAAAATCGGTAAAGCCCGCGGCAAAACCTAAAAGCAAAGATAAAATTCAGGAAAAGAAAAAAGTAAAAAAAACAACCACTAAAGCATTCTCTAAGCCAATTCCTGACAAAAAGAAAAAAAACAATTCTGCAAAAAATACGTCTCCTAAAAAGAAAAATGTCGCCCAATCTACAAAGAAAAAAAAGGGGGCTATTTCTAAAAAAAACAAACCGACCACCCCATCACAAAAAAATCCTACTCCATTAAAAAAAGATTCTTCAAAGCATACCGTCGCAACATCATCTCCTGCTAAATCGAATTACCTTGTTAAATTAAAAATTGATGCCAAAACCATCATTTTTGTAAAAGATGAAAGATCGCTCAAAAAGTGGAAAGCCCAATATCCCAATGCGGAAGAAGTGTTGTGAAATAAATAAAGCAATGTGTTGGAATATCCCAAATAATGTGTCTGATCTATCACTTTTTAAATGCGTTTGAGTCCGGCTTATAATGATCCAACTTTTAAAGTTTAATAGTACATTTTTTCAGATATTTGCCAATCAAAAAAATGACTATGGACGATAAAAAATTATTCGACACGACCAGATCTCAGATGGAAAAAGCCATTCATCACTTAGAAGTTGAATTATCTAAAATTCGTGCCGGAAAAGCCAATCCGGCGATGTTAGACAATGTATTGGTAGATTATTACGGCGCTAAAGTGCCTATTTCTCAAACGGCTAGTGTCAATACCTTAGATGCCCGCACCTTAGTGATACAACCGTGGGAAAAAAGTATGTTAAGCCCTATTGAAAAAGCCATACAACTTGCTAACTTAGGATTTAATCCTCAAAATGATGGCTCTGTTATTCGTATTGCAGTACCGCCTCTTACCGAAGAAAGAAGAAAAGAATTGGTGAAACTTTCTAAACAAGTGGTAGAAGAAGCCAAAATTGGTGTACGCAACGCCCGAAAAGAAGCAATGGAATCTATTAAAAAAATGCAGAAGGAAGGGCTTCCGGAAGATGAAGCAAAAGCCCTCGAACAAAAGGTTCAAAAACTGACAGATGAATATATTATCAAATGTGACAAACATCTTGATCTAAAAGAAAAAGAAATTATGACGGTCTAAATAATCCTATGAATTTTCTAAAAAAACTCATTCTCAATAGTATTTTTGTTTTTGTGGTGTCGTATTTCTTAAAAGGGATACAAATAGAGGGCTTTTTGAATGCCCTGCTTTTTACGATAGCATTAGCATTTTTAAATAGTATGGTTAAACCCATACTTGTATTGCTTTCACTACCCATCACTGTTCTTACGCTCGGACTATTTCTCATTGTCATTAATACTGGACTGGTTTATCTGGCGGCTTATCTGGTTGGTGGGATACAGATTGAAAATTTTATTTATGGACTTGTTTTTTCTTTGGTAATTAGTATCATTACATCACTTACCGACTGGGTGGTGGGGGATTAGTATCATGAAACAATATCAGCAAGTTGAATACTTTAATACAATTGACACCTACCGGTTTTTATCAGCTTTAGGAGTTTGTATAAGCCATTGGTATGATTATATCCCAGTTATTCAAACTCAAAGAAAAAATAAAACAAGAGCGTCTTAGTACTACTAATGCTTGTTTAATGTTTAAAGCGATTATTAAAATTATTAAAAATTAGTTTTGCAACGGTCTTAAATAAAAAAGCGGTCAATTGACAGACCGCTTGTATTTGGCTCCTCAGGCAGGGATCGAACCTGCGGCCCCATGATTAACAGTCATGTGCTCTAACCGGCTGAGCTACTGAGGAATTTTATTTTCAGCGTGCAAATATACATAGTTTTTTAGTAAAAAACAAAATCTCAGTTGAATAAATTTTCAATACACAATCAAGATCAAGATATTGTTATTAATAATCTTAAACATGCTATTCTATTTTTCCTATTTTTGCCAATCACGGCAAACATTAAAATATGTCCAAAGCATTACATTTTTACAATACACTCACCAAAAAAAAAGAAGTTTTTCAACCGATTAATCCGCCGTTTGTAGGTATGTACGTGTGTGGGCCTACTGTGTATAACGATGTGCACTTAGGCAATGTACGCACGTTTATTGCGTTTGATGTAATCTATCGCTATTTAAAGCATCTGGATTACAAAGTAAGATATGTACGAAACATCACGGATGCTGGTCATTTAGAAGAGGATTCGGAAGAAGATAAAATTTCAAAGAGAGCCGTGTTGGAGCGGCTTGAACCGATGGAAATTGTGCAAAAGTACACCGTATCTTTTCACGAGATTATGTGTTTGTTTAATGTACTTCCGCCTTCTATTGAACCAACGGCTACCGGACATATTTTGGAACAACAAGAAATGGCGATGCAGATTTTGAAAAACGGCTGGGCGTATGAAGTGAACGGAACAATTTATTTTGATGTAGAAAAATTTGCAAAACATTATGATTACACGGCTTTAACCGGTAGAAATTTAGAAGACCTATTAAATAACACGAGAGAACTTGATGGACAAGATGAGAAACGCGGACGTTTGGATTTTGCACTCTGGATTAAAGCCAAGCCCCAACACTTGATGCAATGGAACAGCCCGTGGGGTAAGGGCTTCCCGGGATGGCACATAGAATGTTCGGCTATGAGCACAAAGTACCTTGGACATGAATTTGATATTCACGGCGGTGGAATGGACTTAGCACCAACCCATCACACGAATGAAATTGCCCAAAACATAGCGTATTGTGGCAAACAACCCGCAAGGTTCTGGCTACATACCAATATGCTTACCTTAAACGGCAAGAAAATGAGTAAGTCACTCGGGAATGTAGTACTGCCGTTGGAATTAATAAGCGGAACGAATCCGCTATTACCCAAAGGTTTTAGCCCGGCTATCCTTCGTTTTTTTATGATGCAGACGCATTACCGCAGCACATTGGACATTACAATGGATGCTCTGAATGCTGCCGAAAAAGGATATTATCGCTTGATGGAAAGTTTTGATTTGTTGAATACCATTCAACCATCGGATAGTTCTTCTGTATCTACAAAGGATTTATGGAACAAATGCTATGCAGCTTTGAATGATGATATCAACACGGCTATGCTCGTGGCAGAATTGTTTGAAATTGCCAAAATTATTAATAAAGCCAACGAAGGGCAGATGGCTTTGACAAGTCAGGATATTGAAGATCTCAAAAAACTTTTTCAAACGTTTTTTTACGACATAATGGGTATTCCAAAAGCCGATACACAGCAAAATTCCGATTTGTTTTCCAAAATACAAACGCTTGTAGAATTGGTGTTAGATATTCGTTCAGAAGCTAAGAAAAATAAAAATTACGCGTTGTCAGATAGTATTCGCAACAAGTTAGAATCTATTGGAATTAGCATTAAAGATACACCGGATGGAACAAAATGGATTTTAAAAAAATAATTTTTTGGAATCGTGTTACAATTCAAACCTTAAAAATCTCGCAAAGCCGATAAGATGAAGAGCAAGAAGAATAGACACAGCAAAGCAAGAGCAAAATCATTTTATTTTTGATAATGTGGAAATATCTGAATATATCTGAAAAAAAGTGGTGGATAATTTTTTGTGTGTGCTTTGTTTACCTATCAAAAGCGCAGTATAATGTTCAAACTAAAAATGTGCCCTTAAATACAGAGTATCGAGATGCTTTGCAGGAATGGAATATTCGGTATCTTACAGAACCATTTCACTCTGTGTATCAACCCTATTTATTTTCCACCATTACAGAATTTTCAGATACAGTGTTTAGCAAAAGATCTTATCTGAAAATAAAATCTCTGGCTTTAAGCAAAGTATTCAACGACGCCCCGAATAAACGCAACCAATATCAGTTGCAGGTTTTACCGATAATTCATAGCATTCAGGGATATGATGGAAAGTTTACTTCTGAAAATGGTGTGGGTTCTCAAATGTATTTCAATATCAATAATGATTTTACACTTTATGGATTAGGAACCATCTATTCATCAACTTTTCCCTATTTTTTAGATACAAATGTTTTGATAAATCAATTCATTCCCAACATTGGATTTCCTTTGAATGTGCAGAAAAACAGATATAATTATTTATATTGGAATGCGTATGCTTCTTATTCAAAATCGTTTTTTAATTTTCAAGCAGGACGAGGAAAAATGTTCGTTGGAAACGGGTATCGTTCATTGTTGTTATCGGATGTGGCAGCCCCGTATCCGTATTTGAAACTGCAAGCCAACTTCTGGAAAATTCAATACAATGTATTTTATATGTTGTTACAGCACTATATTCCGGGACATAATTTCAATACACTTCAAAAGAAATATGCGACGATGCATTCCTTGTCTGTCAATGTTTCCAAGAAATTTAATCTGACGCTTTTTGAAAATGTGGTGTGGCAAGGAACAGATACAAACAGACACCGTGGCTTTGACCCTACGTATTTAAGTCCGGTGCTGTTTTTAAGACCACAGGAATATCAGCAAGGGTCCTCGGATAATGTGATGATGGGCTTGAATGCAAGTTACATTCTTACAAAGAAAGTAATGTTTTATGGACAATTGGCATTAGATGAATTTTATTTAAAAGAAGTTCGTGCTGGAAAGGGTTGGTGGGCTAATAAACAAGGGTGGCAGTTGGGAATGTATTGGATAAATTTTTTGGATATTAAAAATTTAAATTTTCGTTTAGAATACAATGAAGTAAAGCCCTATACTTATTCGCATGGCGCCCCTGCCCAGAATTATGCGCATTTAGGACTACCTTTAGCCCATCCATTGGGTGCGAACTTTAGAGAGTTTGTAAGTCAGTTGACGTATTCTTATCATCGCTGGAAAGTTCAGATTCATCAGGTATATGCGGAAATTGGCAAGGATAGTTTGAATGAAAAAAGTAATGTGGGACAAAACATTTTCCTTTCGTACACCACAAGAGGAAAGGAATATGGCAACTACACTCTGCAAGGCATCCGGACGTATTTTAATCATTCTCAAATTGAGATTTCTTACTTAATAGTGCCCGTGATGAACCTACGTGCAAACATTGGATTGATTTATAGAACAAACAACGATGTGGCTATACGCTATACCAATGTATGGCTCTATGCAGGATTAACCTGTAATGTATTTAATTTTTACAGGGATTATTGAAAGGAAGCGTAAGAGGTAAGTTTTTTAATTGTAACTTTTGTAAGTTGAGTATACAGGATATTTTTCTAATGTATCCGCCTTTCCCATTCCTTCCAAGGAAGTGGAAGGGAATGGTGAATGCGTATGATGTTTTGTTGTAATAAAGTGTAAAAGTTGTAAATTAAATCTACAT
>CAZNVL010000062.1:0-12773 GCA_964576565.1 uncultured Flavobacteriaceae bacterium
TTTGATTTTGATAAGTTTTCTACTTCCAATTTTAACGGAGAATATGCGGCGCCCATAGTGGCTTCTGAATTAACCATTCAGGATATACTTACTAAAGCAGATAAAAATAATAATATCCAGGTTGGAACCGATGGTTTTTGTACCTTAATTTATCGGGGAACTTTATTTACTTCAAGGGCAAAGGATTTTGTAATTATTGGAAATCAAAATTTAGTGGGTTATACTTATGATTTTTCTAACACTACTACTTTAGCTGCTTTTAATGCTGCTTCCAATGGCACGCAATTTGGTCCTTATACTAATTCTGTTACATCTATAATTACGCCGACACCACCTTTGATAGATTCTCTCTATACGAATAGTGGTACCTCTTTGGATATTACGATTACGAATAATATGCCAGCAACGGCCTCTTTTACCATTTCTTCTTCCAGCATTATTGATCTTTCTACGAATTTGAATTTTAGTAAAAATATAATTTTACCAGCCAATACAAATACAGTTGTATCGTATGATTTAGGAAACCATTTATTGAAACTCAATGATGGTGTGAATAGAAGCAGGTTAGGACTCTCTTATTCTGTAAAATTACAAAAATCCGGGAATGCTACTGGTTTGGAGCAAATAGGAATTTCTGCTAACTTGAACAATATATCATTTAGTAAATTTATAGGTTATTTAGGCAGTAATTATACGCATCCTAATTTTGCTCCTTACAAAGATACGGTGCCTATTACAGTATTTTCAAGTAGTGAGTCCACTTATACAAATACTATATTTTATTTAGTGGATCCTAAGTTTGATATTAAGTTTTACAATGAAGTGGGGGCTTCTGCTGAGATAGATGTAACAAGATTAGACGCTTATACTCCCGATGCTTTTGGTAATAATCTCAATCCAAATTCTTTAACAGGTAGTCCGGTGATTCAAAATGTTATTATTAATTCGGCTGTAGGATTTAATTCCCCAGTTACAACAACATTATCAATTAATAAAACTAATGAGCCCAATGTAGTGCCTTTTATCAATTCTCGTCCTAAAAACGTCATTTATGAAGTCAATGGAAACATCAATCCCGGTACTTCTGGTTATGTAAGAAACTTTTTTACAGATACTTCTAAAATCAAAGTAGATTTGGATGTTATCCTTCCATTATGGGGAAATATGAAGGATCTTGTTTTTGTAGATACAATTAAAGATGTTGATTTATCCAATATACCAGCAGAAACCAAGAAGGTGTTATTACGCACGTATTTTGAAAGTACTTTCCCAATTGATATGGGTATTGAAATTATTTTTACAGATTCATTGTACGTACCTCAATATATTTTCATTCCTGCCAATACTGTGGTAATACCCGGCGCATCGGTAGATGCTAATGGAAACACCTCTTCTCCCAAAATATATAAGAAAGATTATATAATACCTCAATCTGCTATGCCTTCTGTTAGACAAACAAAGCGAATGTTGATCAGAGCATTTGCCAACACAACAAATTATCCTACTAATGTTAAGATATACAACTTCCAAAAACTTAAAGTAAGAATTGGTGTGGATGTTCAACCCGGTGTGAGATGATTTTTTTAGACAAAAAAATCAATACAATAATTTTTTTCAATAAAAGTAATATGAAAAAAGCAAGTGTTACATTATTATTCATCATTTTAGTTAACTGTATCAATGCACAATTTCAAATGATGCATTACAATTTAAAACAAATACCACAAACTTATCAATGGAATCCGGCCTTAATCCCGCAATATAAATTTTATTGGGGGACAACCTTTGTTCCATTTGCTCTCTCTCCACTTCCTGTGGCAAATTATTTGTATGTCAATAAAGGCACCACAGGCCCTGTAGTGAGAGATTTCTTTCAAAGAAATGGAGATTCTGTTCAGGTCAATTACAATGTTCTTTCGCTTACTCAAAAAATGAATTATACGCATTACAATTTAGAAATAGGTATTTTGTCATTTGGATTTCGAATTAAAGACATCAATTACATTCATTTTTATTCTGCTTTAAAAAATCATTTCTGGTTGGGCTATACCAAAGATGCTTTGAAATTTTTATTAGAAGGGAATGGTGGTTCAAATGTTGGCTATAATTTTGATATGAGTATAAAAGCCAATCATAACTCATATGTGGAAACCGGCATCAGCTTTGCAAGAATCATCAAAGAAGATAAACTGCAAGTCGGTGGTACTTTAAAGATGTACAATGGATTGGCCAATTTCCAAACTAAAAAGAATAAAACTACTTTCTTAACCGGAGATACGGCTTTTGAATACCTTGCTCAGGCAGATCTTCAAGTTAATACAGCGTATATTTATGATACCGCATCCAATTCTGTAAAAATAGGCGATGCTTTCAAAAACATCGGATTAGGAATTGATTTGGGCGCTCAATACACCATCAATGATAAATTTACTGTCAACGCTGCCATTGTGGACTTAGGATACATAAGATATAAATCCAATGCAAAGAACTATACCTTTAATGATAAATTTTATTTTCCGGGTATTGATGTGAAAAAAATTATTTCGGATACCATTAATGTAGATCAAGCACTAAAAGATTTACAAGATTCTCTTTCCAAACGATATAAATTTATAGAATCCAATAATGCCTATACCGTTTGGATGCCTACAAAAATTAATATTCAGGGAATTTATAATTTACATCCTAAACACTCTTTTTCCGGAATTTTACAAACTGTCTTCTATGATAAAAAGCCGCATTTAGCAGGATCTATTGCTTATGTGTTTCGTCCTAATCGTTGGTTTAATACATCTATTGCGTATCAAATCTATAACAGAAGTTATTCCAATCTCGGATTAGGGTTTGCATTTAACTTGGGTTTTATGCAATGGTATGTCATGACAGATAATTTAATGGGCTTTTTCAGATATGCTGACGTAAGTTTTACAGCAAAAGAAAATAATAAAACCTCTAAATATACCATTACCATTCCTACTAGCAAGAATATCAATATCCGAACCGGTTGTAACTGGACATTTGGAGCGAAGCCCAAAGACAGAGATAAAGATGGTATTCCGGATAAAAAAGATCTTTGTCCGGATAATTATGGTTTAGCCATTTATCAAGGTTGTCCTGATTCAGATAATGACTCTATTCCCGATAAAGATGATAAATGCCCAACCATTGCAGGTTTAAAGACATTGCAAGGATGTCCGGATAAAGATGGCGACGGTATCACAGATGCCGAAGATGATTGTCCGGATGAGGCGGGATTAGCTGAATTCAAAGGTTGTCCGGATAAAGATGGGGATAAAATTATAGATAAACAAGACGATTGCCCAGACGAAGCAGGATTAGCCGAATTCAAAGGTTGCCCAGATAAAGATGGAGATGGCATACCGGATAAGCAAGATGATTGTCCGGATGTAGCAGGATTAAAAGAATTTATGGGATGTCCGGATAAAGATGGAGATGGATTAATGGATAAAAATGATCAGTGTCCGGACGTAGCAGGACCAAAGGAAAATAATGGTTGTCCTTGGCCGGATACGGATAAAGATGGTATTGTAGATAAAGACGATGCGTGTCCTGATAAAGCAGGTGTTCCTGAATTGAAAGGATGTCCGCCCGCACCAAAGTTAACAGCCAAAGAAGAAAAAATTATTCAAAAAGCATTTAGTAACCTTGAGTTTCAAACCGGAAAAGATATTATCCGACCAAAATCTTTCCCACCACTCAATGAATTAGCCGGCTTGATGAAACAACATCCGGATTGGATACTCACACTTTCAGGTCATACGGATAATCAAGGCGATCCGCAAAAGAATATGGTATTGTCTGAAAAGCGTGCGAAGGCAGTGGCGAAATACCTGATTAAAAAAGGTGTGAAACCAGAAAATATTGTTACAGAATGGTTTGGCGATACTAAACCGATTGCAGATAACAATACACCAGAAGGCAGACAAAAAAATCGCCGGGTAGAAATGAAGATTACTTACAAAGAAAAACAGAATTAATTTATATTGATAAGACAAAGCCCTTCTGAAAAAAGAAGGGCTTTATATTTTGTAGGTTCAATTCACAAGTTTTACACTTTTAGACCGTTGTAAAACTCAGAAAAAAGTTGATTCTGCAACGGTCTCAATTTACAAGTTTTACACTCTATTAATGTGTGTGACGCTATGTTTTTTCAAACAAAAGAGAAATAAATTCTCTTTTAATTAACATTTTTACTCCCTTAAAATTCCAAAGACGCAAGGTTTCTTTTGAATATCTGGTAAGGGGGATTGTTTCCAATGATTGATTTTTTTTGTTTGTACAATCGGACTATCGGAAAATAAATTACTCGCTATGGATAGCCATGTTTCTGAACTTAAAATGTTGATTAAAAGCCCTAATAGTTTCTGATTCCGATACGGCGCTTCAATAAAGAATTGTGCTTGCTTTTTGTGAAAAGAAAGTTGTTCTAATTCTTTAATTTTTCTTACTCTTTCGTGGGTGTTAATGGGTAAGTAGCCGTTGAAGGCAAAATTATTGCCGGATAATCCGGCAGACATAACGGCAAGCATTACAGCACTTGCTCCCACTAATGGTATCACTTTTATTTTGTGCAGATGTGCCCAACGTACAATATAATCACCCGGATCGGCTATAACAGGACAACCGGCTTCGCTCACTAATCCAATAGAATTACCTTGTTGCAAAGGTTTAAGTAATTCATCAGGGATTATTGTTAGATTGTGTTCATTGTATTCCTGGATATGTGCCGCAGAGATATTTTGATAATCTATTTGTTTTAGTAGTTGGCGACATGCTTTGGCATCTTCGGCAATAAAGTGTGTAAGTGAACGAATGATAGTTCTGTTATATTCCGGGAATTGCCATTCTATTGGTGCGACACCAATCGCATTAGGAATAAGATAAAGACAGGTATTAGTAATGTTGGTGTGTGGGATCAAAACGATTTATACTTTTTCAGAAGAGTATTCTTTCATGAATTCCATGGCTTTTTGTACCATTGTTTTACTGCCAATGAATAATGGTGTAGTTTGATGAAGGGTTTCGGTACGTTTTTCTAAAATACGATGAAAGCCATCGGTGGCCATTCCACCGGCTTGTTCAGCAATGAAAGCGAGAGGGTGGCATTCGTAAAGCAAACGTAATTTACCTTTGGGGGATTTGGCGGTGGATGGGTAAATAAAGATGCCGCCTTTCATCATGTTTCTATGGAAGTCCGCTACGAATGAACCGATGTAACGAGAAGAATAGGGGCGGTTAGTAGCTTTATCTTCTTCCTGACAGTATTTGATGTATTTTTTTACACCTTCCGGAAATTTTAAATAATTGCCTTCGTTAATAGAATAGATATTGCCTTGTTCTGGGATTTTAATATCTGGATGTGATAAGCAGAATTCACCAATGCTGGGGTCTAATGTAAATCCATTGACGCCGCGACCGGTAGTGTACACTAACATACAGGATGAGCCATATACTACATAGCCGGCAGCTACTTGTTCAAGCCCGGTTTGTAAAAAGTCGGAAAGTTGACCGGGTGCACCGGTTTGAGATTTTCTGCGGTAGATAGAAAAGATAGTGCCTACAGAAACATTTACATCAATGTTGCTGGAACCGTCCAATGGATCAATGGCTACGACGTATTTGGCATTTTTAGAGATTTCAGAAAAGATGGGGATAATATCGTCATTTTCTTCGCTGGCAATGGCACATATTTCGCCGCCGGCTTTGAAAGCTGCGATGAATTGTTCATTGGCGTAAACATCTAATTTTTTCACTTGTTCGCCGTGCACATTTGTTTCGCCGGTTTCTCCGAGTATTTCTATAAGGCCGGCTTTTGTAACGGCACGGTTTACTATTTTGGAAGCGATGCCGATGTCTCTTAATAATCTTGAAAGTTCGCCTTTGGCGTAAGGGAAATCGGATTGTCTTTCAATGATAAATTGTCCCAATGTTTTTACTTTCATATAAAGATAGTTAAAACAGTAAGTTAGAAAATAGGTTACTGTTCCGTTAAAAAATCTTGCCAGTGGGTAAAGTTGGCAATGATTCGGAGTTTTTTTATTTTGTCTGCAAAATCATTATCGTTGGTAGTGTTGGCTAACAGATGGTTCCGGAATTTGTAATAATTTTGTAAAGCGTGTTGTTCTTGTTCGGATAGTTTTTCTTCGTTTAAATCTTTAATCAATAGATCATTGATACTTTCAGGGAAGTATTGAGAGTTAGTAACAGAAATGGCTTTTTGGTATAGTTCTTTAAATTTTTCCATTGAGATGAAAATGGTCGCAGCAAAGATAAAGAAAATTTAATTTCTTAATAAAGGATTAAAATCAGGATTTATGAACAGTGGAGTGTAGATAAGTAGAGTTTTTAATTAATTTTCTACGCCATCTATTCTATATACAGATGTTACGCCTTCTACTTTTTTCAGATTTTTAATTAAGCGATTTAAGTGTTTGGTATCGTGGACATATACCATTATTTCACCGTCGAATAAACCGTCTTCTGTATCAAATTTAATAGAACGCATATTGACCTGATGTTCATTGGATATAACTTTTGTAATATCATTGACTAATCCTAATTTATCTATACCTTTTACTTTAATGCCGGCAAGGAAAGATAATAAATGCTCGTTGACCCATTTGGCTTTTACAACACGGTAGGCATAATGGGAAAGTAAATGAATGGCGTTGGGGCAATTTACACGATGGATTTTAATACCTTCGTCTGTTGTGATGAATCCAAAAACATCGTCACCGGGAATGGGGTTGCAGCAAGGAGAAAGTTTATAGTCCAGATGTTCCATTTTATCGCCAATTACCAATAAGTCACCTTTTCCACGGGTGCGTGTTACCAGTGTTTCAATTTTTTCATTATTTTCAATAGTAGTTTTTTTGTGTTTGCTTTCCTTATATTTTTTAAAATTTTTAAGTTCTGGTAAATCGATATTTCCAACAGCCACTCTGTAATATAATTCCATTACATTGGGTAATTTGAAAAAGGTTACCATTTCGTTGATGATTTCACTTTCAAAAGGCAGTTCTAATTTCTGGAGTTTACGTTTGATGAGTTCTTTGCCTTCTTCGGCTACTTTTTTTCGTTGTTCTTTGAGAGCGGCTTTAATTTTGGATTTGGCACGTGCTGTTACGACAAATTTTAGCCAATCTTCACTTGGTTTTTGTTTGGAAGAGGTAAGTATTTCAACTTGATCGCCACTTTGTAATACAAAACTGAGTGATACAAGTTTTTGATTTACTTTTGCGCCGATGGCGTGTTCGCCAATTTTAGTGTGTATTTCAAAAGCAAAGTCCAATGCTGTTGCGCCGGCTGGTAATGTTTTCATCTCCCCTTTGGGTGTAAATACGTAAATTTCATCTGAAAATAAGTTGAGTTTGAAGTCATCCATGAACTCTAAGGCGTCTGTATCTGTATTTTCAAGTGCTTCGCGCACTTTGCGGAGCCATTCTTCCAGTCGGTTTTCTCTTTCTTGGGAAGATTCTTTATATTTCCAGTGGGCGGCATAGCCTTTTTCTGCGAGGTCGTCCATCCGTGTGGTGCGAATTTGAACTTCTACCCATTTGCCTTCTGGTCCCATGACGGTGGTATGTAAACTTTCATAACCGTTGCTTTTGGGGGTAGAAATCCAATCACGCAAGCGATCCGGATAAGGATGGTAAATATCTGTTACTATGGAATAAACTTCCCAACAGTCGGATTTTTCATTTTCTGGTTCGGAGTCAATAACTATGCGGATGGCAAAGATGTCGTAAATTTCTTCAAAGGTAACGCGTTTTTTGACCATTTTGTTGTGAATGGAATAAATGGATTTGGGTCTTCCGAAAATTTTGAATTTAAATCCTTTTTCTTCCAATGCTTTTTTAACGGGCTGAATGAATTTATGAATGTATTTTTTTCGTTCTTCTTCTGTTTCTTTGAGTTTTTCAGCAATTTCATTATATACTTCGGGGTTGGTGTATTTTAATCCTAAATCTTCTAATTCGGTTTTGATAGTGTTTAATCCTAAACGATGTGCAAGTGGTGCATACAGGAAAAGTGTTTCACTGGCTATTTTGATTTGCTGTTCATGACTCATGTGTTCTAAAGTTCGCATATTGTGTAAGCGGTCGGCGATTTTGATAAGAATCACTCTGACATCTTCAGCCATTGCTAGTAATACTTTTCGAAAATTTTCTGCTTGAATGGACTTATTGTTATCTAATACATTAGAGATTTTAGTAAGGCCGTTGATGATGGTGGCTATTTTTTTACCAAACAATTTTTCAATATCTTGTAAAGTGATGTCGGTATCTTCTACAGTATCGTGTAGTAAAGCACAGATAATGGAGGTATCACCAAGTCCCATTTCTTCGGCACAGATTTGAGCTACAGCAATGGGATGATAAATATAAGGTTCACCGGATTTGCGGCGAATGTTGGCGTGTGCTTTTACAGCAAGGTCAAATGCTTTGCGGATGTTTTTTCGTTCTTCTGATGTAATTTTTCTTTTGATGGATTTTAATAATTTTCTGTAGCGGCGTAGAATTTCTTTTTTTTCGGCTTCTTCGTCTATTTGTAATGCGATAGAATGATTATTTTGTTGTGTGGAAATGTTTTCAATTGTTTTTGTGTTCGTTTTGTTATCATTCATAAATGACTGTTTTATTTGGAAGTATAAAGATACAATGAAAATTCAGAAATTGCAAGAAAAAATTAAATCCACAATTGTTTCCAGCGATTTAATAAAAATAATTTGAAAATGATTTGTATTTCTTTATTGGAAAGGGATTGAAGAGAGGTGATTTTCTGAAGTGTATTTGTATTAATGAGTTCTTTCCAACCATTTTTTATTTCATCTAAAATCTCTTTGTCTTTAAGTATTAACCATTCTTTGAGGGGAGCATCGAATGCTTTTTTATCTTTTCGCTGATAAATTTTTTCTGGCAAAATATCTTTAAATGCTTCCCGTAATACATACTTACTGATTCCATTTTTTAATTTCATATCTTCCGGGATATTAAATGACCATTTTATCAAATCAATATCATCGCTAAAAGGCAAACGGCTTTCTATCGTGTGCCACATACTGCATCTGTCTTCACATTTTAAAAATGCTTTCAAGCGTCTAAAAGATAAATCTTTCAATAATTCTACATTTAAATGGCTGCTAATACTATGTATGTTTGTATTATTGTATTGCTTAAGTATATCACCAGAAAGATATTTGGAGTATTGTGATTTTTGAATGGGAAAAGTATTTTTAATTAATGATTTTATAAATAAATTGAATGAAGAAGGTAAATAATGTGAAGATTGGTGAAGATGCCTGAAAAAATGAACGATTTGAAATTTTTTTAATATCGAACGCCAATATGCTACATAATGATGTTGATAACCTGCAAAGAGTTCATCACTGCCTTGTCCACTTAAAATGACTTTTATGCCAGCTTCTTTTACGTTTTTCATTAATAGAAATTGATTGTATGTGCTGGTGCTCCAGATGGGAATATCTTGTGAATACAATAACTCATCTAAGGAATTGAAAAAATCATTCGCATTTGGTGTGATAGGATGAGAGAGAGAATTTATGTTTTGATTAATGACATTAATGTAATTGGTTTCATCAATAGCAGCGTGAGAGGGAAATACAATAGAGAAAGTATTTAAAGGTTTGATAACGTGTGGAGATGCTGTTACTGCAATTATTGAACTATCAATGCCGCCACTGAGTGAGATGGCTACTTCTACATCGCTTCTGAGATGTTGCTGAATGCTGTTTTCAACTTTTTCTCTTGTTTGAGAAATGATTTCTTGTTCAGAAAAATTGTTGAATGATTTTGTGAGTTGAGCCTCTAAATTAAAATATTTTCTTTTCTGTAAATTAAGTGAATGTGTATCAAGAATAATTATTTCACCGGACTGTAGTTCTTTGATATTTTGAAAAATGCTTTCTTTTTCATCTTCCAAGATATTGTCAATTAGATATTTTGAAAGTGCCGGATGATTGATAGAAAACGGAATAAGTTGAGATTTAATAAATGCTTTTTGTTCACTGGCAAAAGCAAAGATGTTTTTGGAATGATAATAATATAAAGGTTTTACGCCTAATCTGTCTCTTGATAAAATCCATTCATTTGTTCTTTTGTCGTAAATACAAAATGCCCACATTCCATTGAGGTATTGTAAAAAATCTTTTCCATAATGTAGATAACAATTGAGTACTACTTCGGTATCTGTATTGGTAAAGAATTGATAACCTTTATTTAGAAGAAATTTTTTTAATTCAAGATAATTGTATATTTCTCCATTGTATGTAATCCATACATTGCCAGAATAATCGCACATTGGCTGATGTCCCAATTCACTCAAATCTAAAATTGAAAGACGGCGATGAATAAAACCTGCATGATATTTTTTATTATGAAGTAAAGAAAGTGGCGTTAATTTGAGGTATTGAAGCGAAGAGTTTTTGGAAGACAATAAATGAAAATGTTCTACTGATGAACAATCTGTGTTTTGAAAATCAAATAATGTTATACCATCGTCATCATTGCCCCTATGTTTGAGAATGAGAGAGACATCTGTTAACCATTTCAATATATTGAAATTATTTTGAAAAGATATTATGCCAGCAATTCCACACATTACGGGGAGAACATTACATCATTTTTCCCAGTCCGGGAAACATTTTCATAATTTGAGCCATTGCCCCTTTATTACTCATAAGTTTGGACAGTTTTTTCATATCGTCATACATTTTAATCACTCTGTTTACTTCCTGGATATTTGTGCCAGAGCCATTGGCTATTCTTAATTTTCTGGATTGATTGATAATTTCAGGTTTTCTTCTTTCAAGAGGAGTCATTGCTAAAATAATGGCTTCCGTTTTTTTAATCATTTTTTCTGTTTCTTCGTTGTTCAGATTTTTAGCCATTCCTGATAGTCCGGGCATAAAGGAAGCAATGGCAGAAATGCCGCCTAATTTTTTCATCATTCGGATTTGAGTGAGCATATCTTCGAAATCTAATTGATTTTTTGCCATTTTCTTGGCAAACTTTCGTGCTTCTTCTTCGTTAATTTCCTGTTGTGCTTTTTCAACAAGGGTTATGATATCGCCCATTCCTAAAATGCGGTCGGCCATTCTATCAGGATAAAAAATATCCAGTGCTTCTAATTTTTCTCCCTGACTGATAAATTTGATGGGCTTTTGCACAACGGCTTTAATGGATAGTGCGGCACCACCACGAGTATCGCCATCCATTTTGGACAATATTACTCCGGTGAGATTTAATCGTTCATTGAAGAGTTTAGCCGTATTCACAGCATCCTGACCGGTCATTGCATCTACAACTAACAATATTTCGTGAGGGTTGACTTTATTTTTTATCAAAGAAATTTCGTTCATCATTTCTTCATCAATAGACAAGCGACCGGCTGTATCTATGATGACCACATTGTAGTGTTTTTCTTTGGCGTATTCAATGCCTTTTTCAGCAATTTTGATTGGATTTTTTTCATTCGGAATAGAAAATACTTCTACATTGATTTGTTGTCCTAAAATTTTCAATTGGTCAATAGCAGCGGGACGATACACATCACAGGCGATTAATAAAGGATGTTTGGATTTTTTGGTTTTTAAGAAATTGGCAAGTTTTGCAGAAAAAGTTGTTTTACCAGAACCTTGAAGTCCGGCCATTAAAATGACGGATGGATTGGCGGAAAGGTTGAGATCCGAGACATTCCCGCCCATGAGTTCTACCAACTCATCGTGGGTGATTTTGACTAATAATTGTCCCGGTGTTATTTTAGAAGATAACACATTTTGACCGAGTGCTTTTTGTTTGACTCTTTCGGTAAAATCTCTGGCGACTTCAAAATTGACATCCGCATCTAATAATGCTCTGCGAATTTCTTTGAGTGTCTCAGCAATGTTTAGTTCATTGATTTTATTTTCACCTTTCAACAGTTGAAAGGCCTTATTTAATCGTTCCGTCAAGCTTTCAAACATACATTCAATTTTTGCTACAAAGTTGAGAAAAATTCTGCAATGCCGAATAAGAAACTATGTTCGATATTGCTAAAATAATAGCCATTTGTTGATTTTTTTGTTACTACTCAGCTCTGGGATTTCCCTAAATTTTAAATAACTTTGCACCCAATTTGTAACTTGTACATTTAATAAATGGGATCATAGCTCAGCTGGTTCAGAGCATCCCGATACAATCGGGAGGATCACAGGTTCGAATCTTATTAATCTCTCACTACTTTCTCTCCAATACCTTGCTTTTAGAGAAGTTCTAATTTTTAATGTATATTATTTAGTTTAATTACACATAAAGATAAATAAAGTTGTTATTTAATGGGTGAAGAAATTTTGAAAGTATAAATTCAGATTTTTTCCTATAAAAATCATTATCAATCAGTATTTAAGTAATCAAATCTCAAAAAAGATAATTCCATTTTTTTATTCTCTTCTAATTTAGTTAGAAGAGTGGAAAGAATACTTTCCCCTAAAAAAGTAACATTTAAACTTAGAAAAATGAAAAAGTAACTGAGTAGCAGCGAAATATCAATAAATGTCTATTATTTTAGCACTGCCTAAATGGGTTCCCTTAAATTAAACTACTCAACTTACCCACAATAAAGAAATAATAATCTGTATTTCAGTGAGATAAATTTTATTGAAAAAACTATTTTGAAATTTGATAAATGTTTATGTACATTTGCACCCAATTTGTAACTTGTACATTTAATAAATGGGATCATAGCTCAGCTGG
>CAZNVL010000063.1:0-5893 GCA_964576565.1 uncultured Flavobacteriaceae bacterium
AATAACTTTATTGAGCATTTGGACTTGTGAAAAATCTCTTTTTACTTTACAGCAAATAAAAAATAAGTATGATAAAAAAGATTGAACATATTGGTATTGCAGTACGTTCTTTGGAAGCACAAGGGGTGTTTGAAAAGATCTTAAATGCGGAATCTTATAAAACGGAGGAAGTGAAATCAGAAAAAGTGAGAGTGGCTTTTTTTCAAACAGGAGAGAGTAAAATTGAATTATTGGAAAGTGCCGATGAAACGAGCACGATTTCAAAATATATTGAAAAAAGAGGAGAAGGTATTCATCATATTGCTTTGGCGGTGGATAATTTGTTAGAGGAAATGAAAAGATTACAAAGTGAAGGTTTTGAGTTCATTTATCCGGAACCTAAAAAAGGTGCAGATAATCAATGGATTAATTTTATTCATCCAAAACATACGCACGGTGTTTTGATTGAATTGTGTCAGGAAATTAAGAGTAACGGGTAATGGACACATTAAAATTTAATAATATATGCAATTGGAAGAGTTAATTAAAAATAGTGAAACCAGAATCTTTAAGGCCATTTTTCCTAATACTACCAATCATTACGACACATTATTTGGTGGAACGGCTATGCAGTGGATGGATGAAGTAGCATTTATTACTGCCACTCGTTTTTCAAGGAAAAGATGTGTGACGGTTTGTTCGGATAGAATTGATTTTAAAAAGCCCATTCCAGCGGGAACAATTGTGGAATTAGTAGGAAGAGTAAGTAAAGTAGGAACGACAAGTGTTGTAGTCAAGGTAGAAATTTTTGTAGAAGATATGTATTCGGCACATAGAGAAAAAGCCATTAGCGGCGAGTTTACTTTTGTAGCGATTGATGAAAACAAGCAGCCAGTCAAAATTTTGGGTTGATGGATATTTCCGTTATTATAGTGAATTACAATGTTCGGTATTTTCTGGAGCACTGTTTGAATTCTGTTATAAGGGCGAAAGATCATTTGAATATTGAACTTATTGTGGTGGATAATCATTCGGTCGATGGGTCGGTGCAGATGTTGAAGGAAAAATTTCCTGAGGTTGTTTTAATTGAAAACAAAGAGAATGTTGGGTTTTCAAGGGCTAATAATCAAGGGATTAAAATTGCAAAGGGGAAGTATGTGTTGTTATTAAATCCAGATACGGTGTTGCAAGAAGATACATTAGTGAAGTGTTTTGAATTTATGGAACAACATTCGGAGGCGGGTGCCTTGGGGGTAAAGATGTTTGATGGAAAAGGGAATTTTTTACCTGAATCCAAAAGAGGATTACCAAAGCCGATGGTAGCGTTTTACAAAATTTTTGGTTTATCAAAATTGTTCCCAAAATCCAAAGTATTTGGGAAGTATCACTTAACATATTTAGATAAGGATAAAAATCATCAAGTAGATGTGTTGTCGGGCGCATTTATGTTTATTCGCAGAGAAGTGTTGAACAAAATTGGTGGATTGGATGAGGATTATTTTATGTATGGAGAAGATATTGATTTATCTTACCGAATCACGAAAGCAGGGTATGTTAATTATTATTTTTCGGAGACGAGTATTATTCATTACAAGGGAGAAAGCACTAAAAAAAGTAGTGTGAATTATGTTATTGTTTTTTATAAGGCGATGATGATTTTTGCGGATAAGCATTTTTCTCAATCGTATGCCAGTGTATTTCGTTTGTTGATTTACTTTGCAATTTATTTCAGAGCAGGAATTTCTATAGTGTACAGATGTTTGAAGGTGTTAGTGTTGCCATGTATGGATGTTTTAATGGTGAGTGGTTGGATACTATTATTTGCTTTCTGGTATGAGAGGAGGTTTAAACTTTCAGAAAATTATTTTGATAGAGTGCAATTGTATGTGGGAGTGATTTTATATGCACTCTTAATTGTAGGAGGTGTATTGTTTCAAGGCGGGTATGTGAAGTATCCGAGGTATAAAAATATATTGCAGGGGAATGTGTTGGGCTTATTGATGGTGTTGAGTATTTATGCTTTGTTACCAGAAAATATGCGGTTTTCCAGAGCCATTATGATAAGTGGATTTGTGTGGAGTGTGTTGTATTTTACAATTAGCCGATGGTTATTTTATTACACAGGACTAAAAAAATATTCTTATCTTTCATCGGTATTGCCTAAGAATGTTTTGGTAGTAGGAGATGAAGAAGAGTTTGAGCGAGTAAAAGAGATTTTGAAAGATATTCCTGTGCACACTCATTATCTTGGTTTGATAAAGGCAAAAGAAGAATCATCTCAACATCCTAATTTTTCTGGGTATTTGAAGGATATTGAAGAAATTGTGCAATTAGAAAAGATTGATGAAGTTATATTTTGCTCCAAGCATTTGCACGCTAAAGATATTATTTATTGGATGACAAAATTGAGTTATTTACCTGTTCAGTATAAAATGGCACCGCCTAATGAGTTGTATATTATTGGAAGCAACGATATTCATTCTCAAGGGGAGTTATATTCATTGGAGTTTAAGACCATTTTATTGCCCGAGAATCAAAGAAAAAAGCGTTTGATAGATTTGATTTTGTGTTTGTTTTTGATGATAACATTACCAGTTGTAATTTGGTTTTTTAAAAGAAAAAGTCAATTGCTTAATAATCTTTGGCATGTGTTGATAGCTCAGAAAACTTGGGTGGGATTTGGAAAGTTTAATGATAAGGATTTGCCGCCGTTAAAACCGAGTGTTTTATTTATCGGGAAAATGAAAGGATACGATGAACGTTCAGAAAAAGCAAAGGAGTTAAGTTATATGTATAGTAAGGATTATCAACCTTTGACAGATGTTTGGGCATTTTTCAAATTATTTCGTTTAATAGATAGTCATTGATGGAGATTGTATTGACAAAAGATCATTCGCCAACGCTTTACAATCAAGATTTGAAGGCGCATTATCATTCTTTGTATGGAGCGGTACAAGAGAGTGAATATGTTTTTATTAAAAATGGTTGGGAGTATGTAAAAAATAATTTTGATGTAATTAATATTTTGGAAATTGGCTTGGGAAGTGGGATGAATTGTTTTTTGACGTATCAAAAATTTTTGGAGGAGAAGAATAAAATTGTGAATTATTGGGGTGTAGAAAAATTTCCATTAGAGAGAGCAATAGTAGAAAAATTAAGTATTTACAGGCCATTTAGCGATAATGTTTCAATTTTTTTGAAAATACATTCATCTAATTTAGAAGTGAGATTAAGTGAAAATTTTTTATTAAAGAAAATGTTTATGGATGTTAATGAAGCGTTTGAAAAAATGGAAGATAACACTATTCAATTAGTTTATTATGATGCCTTTGCACCTTCCAGCCAGCCAGAAATGTGGAAGAAAGATCTATTTGAAAAATTATTTACAAAAATGGTGCGTGGAGGTGTGTTGGTAACATTTTGTGCAAAAGGACAATTCAAAAGAGATTTGAAGCAAATAGGTTTTGAAGTGCAGGTATTAAAAGGTGCGGCAGGAAAGCGGGAAATGACCAGAGCCATTAAAATAATATAGTTATGGGATTACCAAAATTTTTTAGAGTAGGGGTTTATGGATTGTTATTGCGGGATAATTATTTATTGTTCGCAAGAGAAATGATTCAAGGAAGAGAAGTTGTGAAGTTTCCGGGAGGTGGATTACAATTTGGAGAAGGTACAATAGATGCTTTGAAGCGAGAGTTTATGGAAGAGTTGAATGTTGAGGTTGAAGTTTTACAGCATATTTATACTACGGATTTTTTTGTACCATCAGCGTTTCATTCGGACTATCAGGTGTTAGCTATTTATTATTTGGTGAGAAGTGCAGAAGTATTGCCATCAGAGGACTTTCAGAGGGATGGTATCCATTTCTTTTGGCAATCGCTTTCAGAAGTTCATCAAAATATCCTTACATTTGAAACCGATAAAAAAGCATTAGAAATTTTATTGAAATCAAAAATTAAGTAATATGATTCAGCGCATTCAAAGTTTGTATCTTTTGATACACCTTATTTTATCTGCTTTGTTATTTTTCTTTCCATTTCAAACTAATATCGTGAATCTCTCGGAGATCAAGGATTTACAATTGACACTCACAAGTTCTGAAAACACGTATTTGCTTTTGGCGGCTATTCTCAACCTGATAATTTTGGTAGACACTGCGACAATTATTTTTTTGTATAAAAATAGGAAGTTACAAATGTTTCTTTGTCATTATTTAACGGCGATGAATATTGTTTTATTGATCCTGATGTATTTTGGAGCCAATCAGGTAGAAGGTTTACCGACTTATAAATTACCATTTATTATTCCAGTATTGAATATAGTGCTTTCTCAATTAGCCCGCTATTTTATTCACAAAGATGAGGAATTGGTGAGTTCTGCTAACCGCATCCGGTAAGGTATTTTTCAAATAAATAATAAATCAGAGTTTGTAGAATGATTATTCCATCATAACAAATATAAACGAATAGCTTGTAAAAAGTTTGAGGTATGAAATAAAGTACCATAAGCCCACCACCTGTAACAAGTGAAGTGTAAAAAAGAGTTGAAGAAACGAAGTATGAAAGTGTGATGTAAATCAGAGTGAAAAAGATTAATAGCTTTTGAGTTTTTGAGATTCCAAATTTTTTAGGGATTGTAATGAAGTGGTCTGTATGTATTGTTTGTATATCAAAGGGAATGGTAAGCAGAGCGATAAATGTAAATTGATGAAGATAAAAAAGAGCATGGAATTTTTTGGTATACCAAAGTAGAGTGATTAGCCAAACAAAAGATATAATGATTGGTTTGAAAAAAATACTCCCTCGTAAAATATAAATGAATTTTTGTGAATGATAAACATAAAGGATTATCAAACTAAATAAAAGAATAGTAATATAATGCGTGATATGAAAGTGTTGTGAAAAGAGTTTCAAGTAAATGGCTAACGAGAATAGAAGTAATGAAAAGATAGAATGATTATTCCATTCATTGTCTCTTGTAAAACGAAGGTAATAATATCCGGAAAAGGTGATTAAAAAAGCAGATAAAAATTGATAGAAGTGGAGGTTTATTTTAAGAAAATCAGCAAAAAGTAAAAGGTGCATGGCAAAGGCGAGAGCAGTGACAAAGGTACCAATGAGTTTTTGAGTAGAATACATCAAAGCATTTGCAATGTTTAAAGTTAAGATTTAAATCCCAAGGTCAATCCGCCGTCCATTTTGATAAAAGTGCCGGTGAGCCATTTGGAAGCATCCGAGAGTAAGTAAATAATCATATTGGCTACATCTTCGGGTTCGCCAATGCCTAATGGATATTGTTGTTCGTATTTTTTCATTTCTTCAGAAGACATTGCGGCGTTGATAGTGTCCCAGTAAATATCTGTTTTTACTAAAGCAGGTTGTAACACATTGACACGAATTTTTTTTGGTGCTAATTCTAATGCTAATGTTCTGGCATACGCTTCTAATGCAGCTTTGGACGAGACATACAATGCCCCGCCAAAATACGAATGCAATGTAGAAATAGATGAGATAAAAACAATTGAACTATGAGCATTTAATTTTTGTTGTTTGAGCAATTCGGCGGCAAGCGAAACAGCGGATAAATAATTGGTTGAAAATACATCCTCGTATTGTTTTTGTTGAATATATTTTGTGGGGACCGGAAGAACTTTTCCTGCACAATGTGCCCAACCATCAATGGAAGAAATGGTTTGAACGAGTTGAGTAATATCATCACTTTTTTTTAAGTCGGCAGGAATGATTTGATGTTTGCCTTGTTGCATTAAGTTCAGTGTCTTTTTGAGTTCTTCTTCTCTTCTGGCTGTAATGTAAATATATGAACAATATTGACTTAAAAGAATAGCCGTTGTTCTGCCTATACCAGAAGAAGCGCCCGTGATGAGGATTTTTTTATTTTTAAGTGATTCAAGCAT
>CAZNVL010000063.1:5993-7643 GCA_964576565.1 uncultured Flavobacteriaceae bacterium
ATTTCAATCAAATCAATGATGATAACTGAATTAACATCTACAATACAAGATGCCCATGAAAAACCGACACCAAAGCCCGATAAAAATAATTTTTTATTTTCGTTTAGTTTCTCTTTCAATTCGGTCACTATTGTTAATGGAATGGAAGCAGAACTGGTATTACCAAATTTTCTGATAGAATAAGGAACTTTTTCTGTGGGTACCTTTATTTTTTTACGCACGCTTTCGTTCATCAATAAATTGGCTTGATGAAAAACAAAATAATCTATTTCGTCTTTAGAAATGCCGGAAAACCTGAGTAATTCTTCTGCATTGGGCGCCACTTCTCGTAAAGCAAAATTAAAAATATCGGAACCCAATAATTGCAAATGTCTTTTACTACGAATGATGCCGGGCTCTACTTCAATTTCATCAAATGTATCGGGCTGAATATGGTAGCGACTTCCGCCATGTGGGATTTTAATGGCCTCTTCACCACTGCCGTCTGTTTGAAGATTAAAAAATATCGGTTGAGTGTTTTCATCAAATTCTAATGCTGTGGCACTGCCGGCGTCTCCAAATAATGGATAGGTACTTTTGTCTTTGTAACAAGTGGATAATGTGGATTTATCACCGGCCAGAAGGATTGCCCGTTTTATTTGACCACTTTGTAACATGCTACCTAAAACAAACAATCCATACACATATCCGCTACAACCTAAGTTAATATCAAAAGCAATGGTATTTTTACTCAAGCCCAAGCGATGTTGAAGTATAATACTACTGGCCGGAATGAAATAATCCGGCGATTGTGTGATGAAGATGAGAGCATCTACAGAATTTTTGTCCCAGTTTAATTCTTGTAGTATTTTCTCAGCAGATTGATAGCACAAATCAGCGGAAGTCAAATGTGGTGGGGCTACTCGTCGTTCTTCTATACCTACTGTTTTGATGAACATTTGTCGTTCTTGTTCGGAGATGTAATCATAATCTTTTGTAAATGCTTTATTTTTAGGTACTGCAGCGGCGATGCCGCGAATTGAACAATTATTGAGTTGAAAAAGTGCCATGTTCAGGATTGTAATTTTGAATGAATAATATCGTACAAATCTTGTATGGTCTGAGCTTTTCGAAGGTCGCTGGCATTGAGTTCTACATTAAAATTGGCGTCTGCAAAGGCAATGATGATGAGGGCGTGCATGGAGCTCCAGTTCGGAATTTCTCTGTAATTTGTTTCAGGTTTTAGTGTGTTTTTGGGTAAATCTTCAAATTCATTTTCTAACAGTTGAATAAATTCTTCAATAGGTATCATAAAATTTTTTTGTAAAAATACTAAAATTCTATCACTGTGGCGCCAAGGGTATATCCTAAGCCAAATCCGGCTAATAATAATTTCATGCCACGATGAATTTTGTTTTCATTCATTAATTGATGTAATGCAATAGGAATGCTGGAGGCGACGGTGTTACCGGTATAGCGAATATCGTTAAAGAATTTTTCTTTCGGGATTTTTAATTTTTTTCGGAGCACTTCTAACATAAAACTGTTGGCTTGATGGAAAATGAAATAGTCAATTTGATCTATAGATAAGTTATTTTTTTCAAGCGTTTCTTGTATCAAAATAGGCACTTGTTTCATAGACATTAGAAATATAGCAGTGCCGTCCATTTT
>CAZNVL010000063.1:7743-12712 GCA_964576565.1 uncultured Flavobacteriaceae bacterium
TTCAAACAATTTTACGGCGGCTTGTTCTGCCATTTTTTGCATATTAAAATTTAATGTGGTATGTCGTCTTTCAATAACACCTGTTTTTTTGTAAATATCTTGAGAATCTACATTAAATTGTTTTGCAAGTTCTTCGTTGGTGATAACTTTTTCAGGCAGATATACTGAAATTCCTTTTATTTGCATTGCTAAATTTATGAAACAAAGTTACGGAAAAATTTGTTTGTTATTCATTGCCATTGCGTTTCTGTTGTATGGCAATACGATTAAAAACGAGTATGCTTTAGATGACGAATTTGTAGTGGGGCAGAATAGTATTACCACCAAAGGCATCAAAGCAATTCCTAAAATACTGACCTCTTATCATGCCAAAGACGAAAGCGGAAATGAGTATGAATACAGACCGATGGTGAAAATTTCTTACGCGTTGGAAGTGCAGTTTTTTGGTGATAATGTTCATACGCATCACTTTTTTAATATCGTGTATTATGCTTTGTGTTTGATATTGTTATTTAGAATGTTGTTATTGTTGTTTGAAAATTATTCATTGCAAACAATTTTATGGATTGTTGTGGTATTTGCATTTGTGCCTTTGCACAGCGAAGTAGTGGCGAGTTTGAAAAACAGAGATGTGATGTTGAGTTTTATTTTTTCAATGCTAACGTTAATAGTATTTCTAAAATGGCTGCGACATCAACGATTTTATTATTTACCACTCATGTTTTTTTTATTTTTGTTGGCTCTGGCCAGTAAGTTTGATGCTTTGCCATTGTTAGCCATTCTGCCTTTGATTTATGTGCAAAAAAACTCTGCAAACAATGCATTCTCCAATAAAAAAATATGGATAAAGATTCTGATGATTATATTGACATTATTTGTGGCGTACGTTTTTTTGAAGAAAGGACAAAAACTTTTGTTAGATCAAAGTATAAAGCAACGTGTTTTTAATTACTTTGAAAATCCATTGTATTTTGAAAAAGCATGGAAATATAGAGTTATAGCACTGTTTAATTCATTAGGTTTTTATATATGGATGTTGGTTTTGCCGCTTAAAATGGCTTGTTATTACGGATACAATGTAATACCAATAAAAAACATTGATAGCCAAGGAATGATTGGTGTTTTTGGATTTATTTTACTGACGTATTTCTTTTTTAAAAATTTCAGGAAAAAAGATTTGTTGTGGTATGGTGTGGTATTTTTTTCATTTCATATTTCAATGTTTTTGAATTTTGTGAAGCCAGCACCGGGTATTGTAGCAGATCGATTTGCCTTTGCACCTTCTGTTGGATGGTCAATGATAGTGGTTTATCTAATAGAATTCATTCATCAAAAGTTTTTATTGAAGAAAAAAGTTTTTCAATTTACTACTCTTGAATGGTGGAAGCAAACACCGATGAAAGTATATGTCCTGATTTATCTGGTAGTATGTAGCATTTTGATTTGGTATAGAAATTATGAATGGCGATATAAGTTAAACTTATACGAAGCGGATGTAAAAAAATATCCTGAATCTGTGAAATTGCATATACTTTATGGCTCTCAAATAATTATTGAATATCTGCAAAATAGCGGGAAATTGCCTTTATCAGAAAGAGACAGATATTTACAAATAGCATTTGATGAATTTCAAAAGGGAGTGGCGATTGATAGTTCTTGTGGCAGTTGCTTGAACAATATTGCGTTTTTGTATATGAACTGGAAAAAAGATTATGCCACCAGCATA
The DNA here is from genome assembly GCA_964576565.1 of uncultured Flavobacteriaceae bacterium. GTDB lineage: Bacteria > Bacteroidota > Bacteroidia > B-17B0 > Aurantibacillaceae > BPGX01. Next base: position 9,470 of record CAZNVL010000063.1, read on the forward strand.
CCTTATTTATTAAAGTCCTATCAATTGGATTCTACAAGAAAAGAATTATTGAATAACATAGCCATTGCATATTTAAAGACGGGTCGGAATAATAAAGATACTGTTGAAATTTTTTTACGAAAATCATTAAAGTATGATAAAGATAAAACGTATGAAATTCCTTTTGATGTTATGAGAGAATATTGCAAGCAAGAAAAAACGTATCAGAAAGGTATTGATTTTATTCAACAATATCTACCTGAACGGCCGAATTCTGTATTTTTATATTTTGCTTTAGGTGAATTACAGGTGCTGAATGGCGACACTGCTGCGGCGATACAATCCTTTGAAAAAGTATTGCAAATTAATCCACATTATCCACAGGTAGTGAATTATTTAAAGGAATTAAAAAGTAAGTATAAGGGCACTGCGCCGACCAATAAATAATTTCACATTTTGTGTAACACATTTTGTGAAATTTAAAATTTAGTTAGTAATTTTGCAGAAAAAAGATATGAATCCTTTTTTAATCAATACTTATCAAACCCCTCAATACTTTTGCAATCGGGAAGAGGAAACAAAAGAAATTATTAAAAACATTAAAAATAATACACATACTACCTTATTCGCTCAGAGAAAGCTCGGAAAAACAGCACTGATTAAAAACGTATTTTATCATATTAAAAATAAAAACTACATTTTAATTTATGCGGATATTTATTCTGCCCAAAATATATACGAATTTACAAAAATTATTATTAATGCCATCTATCAGCAAGTTCATAAAAAAAGGGGATTTCAACAAATGATTTTGGATATTTTAAAGTTTATTCGGCCGAAAATAAGTTTCAATGAATTGACCGGTATGCCTGAGTTGACAATAGATTATATTCCTACTAATGAGGATTATTTACCATCGTTGTTTAATGTATTAAAATGGTTAAATGAACAATCAAGGCCTGTTGTTATTGCAATTGATGAATTTCAACAGATATTGAGTTTTCCGGAAAAAAATATAGAAGTTCAACTGCGTACTCATATACAAAATTTAAATAATATCTGTTTTATTTTTTCTGGAAGTAATTATCAATTAATGAATGATATTTTTTACAGTTACAAAAGACCTTTTTACGGCAGTACGTTTAATTTAAGATTATCAAAAATTTCAAATGAGATCTACTCTCAATTTATCCATAAGCATTTTACCGAAAATAAACGAAAAATAGAGAGGTCAACGATTGAGTACATATTACAGATTACCGATACACATACATATTATACTCAGTTTTTGTGCCATGAATTATATGCAGAGGAGATTAAAAATATAAATGCTCATGAGGTTAATAAAGCATTATTAAAAATATGTAATAACAATTTTGAAATTTATATGCAGATGAAAAACTTGCTAACAAGTTATCAATGGAAGCTTCTTAAAGCAATTGCGTGTGAGAAAAAGGTCTATGAGATTTTTGCAAGTAAGTTTATTCAAAAATATCATCTTAGATCGCCTTCAATGGTAAACCGGGCGATTCGCTCTTTGCTTAATAAAGAACTTGTTTACTTTGATATAAATAATAATTATTATGAATTAAATGATAAGTTTTTAATGTACTTTTTTCAACACTTCGTGCCTTAAAAATAATTTCACATTTTGTGTAACACATTTTGTGTAATGTGAACGATATAATAAAATAAGGGAGCATACAATTTATTTCATAATCTTTCGTTATATTTGCAGGTAATGAAACGGTTTATAGTACATATCTTTATCTTTGCTTTTTTGCAAGAACTTGTTTTTCCACAGGCCTACCCAGCAAAGTTAAAATGCGTTTCTGTTATTAATTCTTCCGGAGATATTGTGATTCAATGGATTCCACCTATTGATCCACTGAATCAATTCTATGCTTATGAAATTTTCCAGTCCAATTCTAATCTTGGTCCTTATCTTTTAATCAATACAATTAATATCATTGCTGTTAATTCTTTTACCCATGTAGGCGCCGGTGGAAATACACAAAGTCGCTATTATTTCATTCGTACCCGCTGGGGACCCGGTGGAATGACGGCGTCGGCGATTTCTGACACCTTACATTCTATTTTTCTCTCTCTTACCGGTATTGGTGGTGGGGTGGCTAAACTTATTTACAACGATATTCACGTGCCACATTTGTCTACATCGTATCCTAATTTTGATATTTATAAGAGCACTACAGGTATATTGCCATTCAATTATCTGGTGGGTACTCCACAAACTAAATATAATGACACAGTGGCTCGTTTGTGTAATGGGGTAAGTTATTACTATTACATTGAACTAAAAGATTCTTCGGGCTGTTCATCTGTATCCAACATTGCTAATGGTAGTTTTCTTGACAACATACCACCCCTTGTGCCTACTCTTGACTCTGCCAGTGTGTTACCAAATGGGCAAACTGTTCTGGGCTGGAATCCATCACCTTCTCCGGATGTGGCCGGGTATATCATCTATCAGGTGATCAGTGGAATTAATGTTCCCATTGACACCATCTGGGGCTTTAATAACACCTCTTATACATACACGAATACAGCAGCCAATACAAATACCTTACAATTTATTGTATCCGCCATTGATAGTTGTAACAATGTGAGTATTTTAAGCGGCTCACAAACAACGATGTTTCTTAAATATAATTACAATGTATGTGCTCATAGTGTGGATTTGCAATGGAATAAAGTTTCTTTGCAAGGTGGTGGTGTAAACTATCTTATTTATGCTTCCGAAAATGGCTCTCCTTATACATTAATAGATAGCACTATCAATTTGTCATATAATTATTCTCAATTAAACTACAATAGTAATTATTGTTTCTTTATTCGTGCTAAAAATCAAGCGGGCATTACGGTTTCCTCTAATTTAATTTGTTTTAATGCTTATGGGGCTCCTGTGCCTTCTTTTGCCTATATTCGTTATGCTACAGTGAAAGACACGCATTCTATAGCACTGGCTTTTTATGTAGATACATCCAAAACGGCTAATGGTATTGAATTATTAAGAAGTGTTGATAATGTGAATTTTCAAACTATTGCCACAATCCCTACAAATACTAATACTTCCTCTTATTTTTATACCGATAATTCTTTACAAATTAATACCATTCAAAACGCTTATTATTACAAGGGTTACATTTTAGATAGTTGTGGCAACCGCAGAAATCCTACTAATATCACCAAAACCATTTTATTAAAAGTACATAAAGAGAGAAGTCAATCGTTTAAATCTATACT
>CAZNVL010000064.1:0-12543 GCA_964576565.1 uncultured Flavobacteriaceae bacterium
GCTTCCATTAATAGTTTTTCATTATCGGCTTTTAACTTTTGAATTTCTTCACGGGCTTTTTCGGCTTCTGATAATGCTAATTCAATTTTTTGTTCTCTGCTTTTTATAGCAGAAAGTATGGGCTTCCATGCAAATTTGGAAAGAATAAAAAAGAGTATAATAAAGACGATGCTTGTCCAGAAAATTAATCCAACGGATGGAGTTGTGAGTGCGTTGAGAATAAGAAGTGTTTTCATATTTTGTGTTTTATTGTTTTCTTCAAAGAAGGCCGCCTCTTAATCAAGCATTAAGAGGCGGTTTCTTTTTACTTCATTAAAGATACAACTACACCAAAAAGTGCTACCCCTTCCACAAGGGCAGCGGCAATCAGCATAGTTGTTCGAATGTTGTTTAAAGCTTCGGGTTGACGTGCAATGCCGTCCATTGCTTTACCGCCAATCATTCCGATTCCAATTCCGGCACCGATGACTGCTAGTCCGGCACCAATTACAGAGATACTTCCTGTCATAGTGGTTGGTTTTTATGGTTGATGATAGTTTTAATGATGTTCTGCATGATGTTCTTCTATAGCACCGCCGATGTATAAAGAGGTAAGCAGTGTAAAAATATAGGCCTGTAAAAATGCCACAAAGGTTTCCAACATATCAATAAATACACCAAAGGCAACAGAGATAGGAGCAATAAACAGGGTCTTAAAAATAAAAATTAGCCCAATTAAACTGATAATTATAATATGCCCTGCTGTGATGTTGGCAAAAAGACGAATCATCAAAGCAAAAGGTTTTGTAAAAATGCCGATGATTTCAATTGGAATAAGAATAGGCCAAAGGGCTACGGGAGCAGGCGGCATAAGAATATGTTTCCAGTAATTGGCATTGGCTTTGATATTCACTACTAACAATACAATAAATGCTAAGGTAAAAGTAAAAGCAATGTTTCCGGTAACATTAGCACTGATAGGTATCAAGCCAAACAAGTTATTAATCAAAATTAAAAAGAAAAGAGTGAGTAAAAACGGAACATACCTATCTGCTTTTTCAACCGGAATATTTTCTCTGGCCACCTCATCTCGGATAAATATAATTAATGGTTCTAAAAAAGATTGCAATCCCTTAGGTGCGGTATTAACACCCTTTGTGCGATATGCCTTGGCAACAGATGTGAAAATGAGTATTAAAACGATAGCACTTAAAAATAACTGTACCACATTTTTGGTGATTGAAAAGTCGTAAATTTTTTCTTCCGTATTTAATGGAATTATTTTGTCTTCTTCTAATTTCAAGTCATTATAAGTTTTTTCTCCGTGTCCAAAAACAGAAGCAGAAAAGAACATCCACCCTCTTTTGTTAGAATATACAATGCAAGGCAGCGGTATAGACACTGCTTCATGCCCTTCGCCCCAAAAGTGCCAGTAATGAGAATCTAAAATGTGTTCAAATGCTACTTTGGCAATATCTACGTTTTCACTTTCTGAATGCGCAGCCGATTGTGGAAGATGATTGTCATTGGCCCCAAAAGAGAAAGAAATTATTATAAAAAAAAGAATAGAATAAATTTGTTTTAACATTCGCATTTTTTTAAATCGGCGGCAAATATACTACTTAAAACTCTAAAAGTCAATAAAAAAATGCTGATTATTATCATTATTGTCATTTGAGATTGTCATTAAACTCATAATTAACAATTTTAGCAGAAATGTTTAAGGAAAAAATGTTCAAAAAGCGTAGCTGTTAATTTTGCAATGGTTTCAAAATTTGAATTAAAAGATATATATTGGCGGGAAAAAATTGTTGTACGAAAGGCAGAACGCTAATATAATTTGAAAGGATTAAATAATGGAAAAAGATTTTCTTACCACTGCCCCAAAGGACAACTGCATTCGCGGCGGGCTAAAGAAAAGAGAAATGATATACATTGACAAAGCTTGACTTATGGCAGAAAAAGAAGCGAAAGCACGAATAAAAATCAATAAACTCCTGGAAGAAGCCGGATGGCGCTTTTTTGATAATGAATCTGGCAGAGCAAATGTTCTTCTTGAAAATAATGTCAAGCTCACAAAAGAAAAATTGAACGCGTTCGGCGAGGACTTCGAGAAAACCAGCAATGGATTTATTGACTTTTTGCTACTCGACGAACAGGGCTTCCCATTTATTGTATTAGAGGCAAAGGCTGAGGATAAAAATCCGCTGTTCGGGAAAGAACAAGCCCGGCGATATGCGATTTCTCAAAATTGCCGGTTTATTATTCTATCAAACGGTAATATTCATTATTTCTGGGATCTGGAGAGAGGTAACCCGCATATTATAAGCCGTTTCCCTTCGCCGGAAACCGTGAAAGGGTATTCTGATTTTAAGCCGGATAGAAATAAACTAATTAATGAAATAGTAAATGAAGATTATATTGTACTTACCCAGAAACCAGATTATATACATGACCCATCTTACATCAATGAAGAAAGCAGAAAAAATTACATTGAAATAAACAAATTGCGGTTTTTACGAAAATATCAGATTCGGGCCATTAACTCAATTCAGAATGCTGTCAGGGAAGGCAAAGACCGATTCCTTTTTGAAATGGCTACAGGTACAGGAAAGACACTTGTATCTGCGGCAGTTATTAAATTATTCCTTCGTACAGGAAATGCCCGCCGGGTTTTATTTCTTGTAGATCGACTTGAACTTGAAGACCAGGCATATAAAGCTTTTGTCGAATATCTTAAGAACGACTATAAAACGGTTATTTACAAAGAAAACCGTGATGATTGGCGAAAAGCAGAGATTGTGGTATCCACAGTGCAGACCTTTCTTTCAAAAAATAGGTATAAAAGGCTTTTTAAACCCGATGATTTTGACCTTGTGATTTCCGATGAAGCCCATCGCAGTATAGGCGGAAACAGCAGAGCGGTTTTTGAATACTTTATTGGCTATAAGCTTGGTTTAACAGCTACACCAAAAGATTACCTGAAACATATAAATACCGCAGAACTTGGTGAAAATGATCCCAGACAATTAGAACGCCGATTGCTTTTAGATACTTACAAAACATTCGGCTGTGAAAATGGTGAGCCAACATTCCGCTACTCACTTGTTGATGGTGTTAAGGAAGGATTTCTTGTAAATCCAGTGGTGGTGGATGCAAGAACCGAAATTACCACACAATTGCTTTCTGAAGAGGGGTATTCTGTAACTACCCAGAATGATGATGGCGAAGAAGTAGAAGAAACTTTTATGCATAAAGATTTTGAAAAAAAGTTTTTCTCGGAAAACACCAACAGGGCATTTTGCAGATCTTTTCTTGAAAATGCATATCGGGACCCCATAAGCGGAGAGATTGGAAAAACCATTGTCTTTTGTGTTTCGCAAAACCATGCGGCAAAAATCACCCAGATACTCAATGAAATGGCTCATCAGATGTTCCCTGGCAAGTATAATTCGGATTTTGCCATTCAGGTTACTTCCCGAATTGACGGTGCTCAGCAATTTACCATCAATTTTACCAATAACCGTCTTTCAGGAACGGGAAATTTTAATCCATTCTATAAAACAAGTAAAACCCGTGTCTGTGTGACGGTTGGAATGATGACAACCGGTTATGATTGCCCTGATATTCTCAATCTTTGCCTGATGCGGCCCATCTTTTCACCTACTGATTTTATTCAGATAAAAGGAAGAGGTACCAGAAAGTATAACTTTGCTATAGATATTATCGATCCACAATTGAAGGCTCAGGTTGGTGAAAAACAGAAAGTCAATTTCAAGATGTTCGACTTTTTTGCCAACTGTGAATACTTTGAAGAAAAGTTCAATTACGATGAAGTTCTAAAATTACCACCTATTTATAATTCAAATGGAGGGACAGATCCTCCTCCACCTCTAGATGTTTATGTGTCTACAACAACAGACAGCATTTCTATGGTTAAAGAAACGGTGATAGGTTTTGAAGGAATGAAAATTGATAGAATGTATTTCCAGAGATTTGAACAAACCGTTCTTGAACATCCAGCACTTAAAGAGAAAGCCGAAGCAGGCAGGTGGGAGGAACTTCTTGATTACATTGAGAAAAATATACTTAACAAACCAGAGGATTATTTTACACTTGAAAAACTACGTGCCTCTATCAAAATTGACCGTCGTATTACCATGAGAGAAATTATTGAAAAAATATTTGGCATGATTCCTTACTTTAAAACAAAAGATGAGTTGCTCGACGAAGAATTTGATAAGTTTGATAGCCGTTATTTACCTAAAGAAGAATATTTTGAATATGCAAAAACAGTTTTTAAAGCGTACATTCTTGATGCCGAATTTAGAGCAATTATCGACAACAAAAACTTTGCACTTTTAAATGTTTCTCCTTACGGCGAGGCATATAAAAAGCTGCCACCAGAATTGAAGAGTGTTATACCAGAATACATTAAAGATTTTGTACCATTGAATAATTTTGTAGCTTAAGGAAATAAACATGAAAAGTAATTATACTTTAAAAATGCTTCCTCCAGAAAAAGAGCTGGAAACAAAAGCAATACTTAAACAGCTCTCTGCTTCACACAGGTATCTTGCCGAATTAAAAGGTGTGGCAAAAACTATTCCCAATGAGGAAATTTTAATATACACTTTACCATTACTTGAAGCAAAAGATAGTTCAGCCATTGAAAACATCATTACCACACATGACGAAATTTATAAAGACAATCTTTTTGAAAGTTTCATTTCAAATCCTGCAACAAAAGAGATACATATGTATGCTCAGGCTCTCAGAGAAGGTTTTCATTTTCTGGTTAAAAAACAATTAATTACAGAAGAACTAATTCTGAATATTCAAAGAACAATTGTTGGAAATGATGCTGGCTTCAGAAAACTCCCTGGCACAGAATTGAAAAACATGAATACCGGTGAAACAGTTTATATTCCACCGCAGAGTAATGACGATATAGTTGCTTTAATGCAAAATATTATCGCCTATATTAACGATGATTCTATGCATCGGATTGATCCTTTAATAAAAATGGCAATTATACATTTCCAGTTTGAATCAATACATCCATTTTATGATGGTAATGGAAGAACTGGCAGAATTATTAATATTCTTTATCTTGTTTTAAAAGAGTTGTTAGATTTACCTATACTGTACCTCAGTAGCTATATTATTAAAACCAAATCTGACTACTACCGATTATTACAGGAAGTAAGAGATAATGAAAGCTGGGAAGAATGGATTTTGTATATGCTTAAAGGTGTTGAAGTTACTTCTTATAACACAATTCAATTAATTGAAAAAATTCGTAAGTTGATGCAGGACTATAAACATAGAATCAGAAAACAATATAAATTCTATTCTCAGGATTTGCTTAACAATCTTTTTAAACACCCCTATACAAAAATCGATTTTCTTCAAAAGGACTTAAATATACACCGTCAGACTGCAACCAATTATCTTGATCAACTTGTAGAAGGTGGTTTCTTAAAAATGGATAAAATTGGAAGATCAAATTATTACATCAATGAACCATTGTTTTTGCTTTTTAAGAATTTTGATTTAACAGAGCGAGAAAAAAATTATGATGAAAATTTTTAAAAATTTATACATATTTTTACTTTATGTCGAAAAAACAGAAAAATTTCGACATATCCAACAGGATTAAACTATGTTAGACAACGAAACAAAACGACGTATTGACACCGCCCGCGACATACTTGTAGGCAAAGTGCCAGACCCCAAAAGCCAGGTGGAGCAGATTACCATTGCCCTTATCTATAAGTTCATGGATGACATGGACAAAGAAGCGATTGAGCTTGGCGGTAAACCGGGTTTTTTTACCGGCGATTACGAACGTTATGCATGGAGTAAACTTTTAGCCCCCCGTATGGGCGGCCACGAAGTGCTTAACCTCTATGCCGAGGCCATTACCCGCATGAGTCAGAACCCGACTCTGCCTCAACTCTTTCGCGATATTTTTAAAAATGCTTATCTGCCGTACCGGGACCCTGAAACATTGAAGCTCTTCTTAAAAACCATCAATGAGTTCACCTACGATCACTCCGAGCGTCTGGGCGATGCCTTTGAGTATCTCCTTTTGGTACTCGGCAGTCAGGGCGATGCAGGACAGTTCCGCACCCCACGCCATATTATCGATTTTATGGTTGAGATAGTTGCACCACAGAAACACGAAACCATTTTAGACCCTGCCTGCGGAACTGCCGGATTTTTAATCTCGTCGTACAAGTATATATTTCGCGAAAACACATCGGAAAAATATCGCACCGCTAACGGTAATGGTAATTATCGTGGCGATTTACTCAAACCCGAAGAACGTAAAATTCTCCTTACCAATTTCAAAGGTTACGACATCTCGCCCGATATGGTGCGACTTTCCCTTGTAAACATGTACCTGCATGGTTTTGTGCAACCCCAGATTTACGAATACGACACGCTTACCAGCGAAGATCGCTGGAATGAGTATGCCGATGTAATCCTTGCCAATCCGCCATTTATGACGCCAAAGGGTGGAATAAAGCCGCATAAGCGATTCAGTGTGCAGAGTAAACGTAGCGAGGTGCTCTTTGTTGATTATATTGCCGAACATTTGACACCAACCGGACGGGCAGCAGTTATTGTGCCGGAAGGCATTATTTTTCGGAGTGACAATGCGTATAAGCAACTTCGCAAAATGCTGGTTGAAAACCACCTCTATGCAGTGGTTTCCCTTCCAGCTGGAGTTTTTCAACCCTATTCAGGAGTAAAAACTTCCATTTTATTGATGGATAAGCAACTGGCAAAGAAAACCGATGCCATCCTGTTTGTAAAAATTGAAAACGACGGTTTTGACCTCGGTGCCCAGCGCCGACCCATTGATAAAAACGACCTGCCCGATGCCTTAAATATAGTAAAGGAATACATTACTGCTTTACGCAACGGAAAACCCGATGGCTTTACCACCGAAGGAAAACCCTGCTCCGCATTGCTGGTAAAAAAAGAGAAACTGGCAGAAAATGGCGAGTATAACCTGACCGGCGATAGATACAGGACGGTTGAGGTAAGGAAGCACCAGAAATGGCCAATGGTGAGATTGGGGGAGGTGTGTGAGATTATAAGAGGTATTACTTATAACAAGGATGATGAAGTTGCGGAAAATGGGTTTATGGTACTCAGAGCAAACAATATTAACCTGGATGGAACTCTTAACTTTGATGAAATAAAACAAATATCGAAGAAGATAAATTTGAGTGAAGATAGAAAACTAAAAAAGAACGATATTTTTATTTGTTTGGCAAGTGGAAGTAAAGAACATATTGGAAAAGTTGCTTTTATTGAAAAGGATATTGATTATTACTTTGGTGCATTTATGGGAGCTATTCGAATAAATGAAAAAGACAAAGCACTTTCTAAATATATTTTTTTACAACTAAGAGATTACAAATTTAACGAATATTTAAGAAGAGAAATTAGTGGTGTTAATATCAATAATTTAAGTTCAAAAATTTTATTAAATTATATCATCCCCCTTCCGCCCCTTGAAGTTCAGCGCGAGATTGTTGCCGAAATCGAGGGTTATCAGAAACTTATTGACGGCTGTCGTCAGGTTATTGATAACTGGAAGCCCGATATTGAGGGCTATCTGGATGAGGAGTTAAAGCAATACCTTACCGAACATCCCGACAAAAAAGAAGAACTCGCCAATGGGTGGCCGATGGTGAGATTGGGGGAGGTGTGTAAAACTACATCTGGTGGGACACCGTTAAAATCTAAAAAAGAATATTACGAAAATGGTAGGATTCCATGGCTGCGAAGTGGTGAAGTAAAGGGAGAAATTTATAATTCAGAGTACTTTATTACAGAACTCGGATTAAAACATTCATCAGCTAAATTATTACCTAAAAATACAGTATTAGTTGCAATGTATGGTGCTACAGCCGGACAAGTTGGTTTGTTGAAATTTGAATCTACAACAAACCAAGCTATTTGCGGCATATTGCCAAATGATAAATTTTTACCAGAATTTATTTATCAAATATTAAAATCACAAAAAGATACAATGGTTAGCTTAGCAGGTGGTGGAGCTCAACCCAATATTTCACAAACTATAATTAAAAACCTCAAAATCCCCCTTCCGCCCCTTGAAGTTCAGCAGCGCATTGTGGATCGCATCGAAGCCGAGCACAAAGTCATCGATGGCTGCCGCGAGCTTATTAAAACATACGAGGAGAAAATCAATCGGGTAATTGATAGGGTGTGGGGAGAGTAAAAAAACTTACAGGAGAGAATAAGATGCATATCCAACTTTTAAATTTGACAGTTTAGGTAAAATTTTTTCCTCCAATTTCTTCTGGAGATTTAATTTTCAACTTTTACACTTCAAATGCCGATAAAATCTATTTTTTTCAAACAAGGGGACTTTCCACTTTTATGGAAGGTTTTCCCTTACCGGAACCGTTGCAAAACTCTGCCTTTCCTATCTACTCAAATACAAATTCCGTTCTGAATATACTTTCTGAAAATATTCATCGTGTAAGTCATCAATAAAATAAATGGCTTCGCCGGTGCTTTTCATCTCTGGTCCCAATTCTTTTTGTATATCCGGAAATTTCTCAAAACTAAATACCGGAATTTTAATCGCGTACCCCTTCTTTCTGGGATTAAACTTAAAATCTTTCAATTTATTATGTCCTAACATGATCTTTGTAGCATAGTTAATATACGGCTCCTGATAGGCCTTGGCTATAAAAGGCACTGTGCGGCTGGCACGTGGATTGGCTTCTATCACATACACTACTCCGTCTTTGATGGCAAACTGAATGTTGATGAGTCCTACCGTTTTCAATTCCAATGCAATGATGCGAGTGTATTTTTCAATTGTTTTAAGCACTTCATCGCTTAAATCAAATGGTGGTAACACCGCATAACTATCGCCACTGTGAATGCCCGCCGGTTCTATATGTTCCATTATTCCAATAATGTAAATATCTTCTCCATCACAAATAGCATCGGCTTCGGCTTCAATAGCGCCTTCTAAAAAATGATCTAACAATATCTTATTACCCGGAATATCTTGTAATAATTTGACAATGTGTTGTTCTAGTTCTTCATCGTTTATCACAATTTTCATGCTTTGTCCACCTAATACATAGCTCGGTCTTACTAACAATGGATAGCCCAGTTCTTTGGCTACTTTCAGGGCTTGGTCAGCATCTTCGGCCACACCAAACTTAGGATACGGGATATTACAATTTTTCAAAAGTGTTGAAAAACTTCCTCTGTCTTCTGCTAAATCTAAAGATTTAAATTGCGTTCCAAAAATTTTAATGCCGTATCTATCCAATTTTTCTGCCAGTTTTAGAGCGGTTTGCCCACCTAATTGTACAATCACGCCTTCCGGTTTTTCGTGTTGAATAATATCGTAAATGTGTTCCCAGAAAACGGGTTCAAAATATAACTTGTCTGCCACGCTAAAATCGGTGGAAACGGTTTCAGGATTGCAATTAATCATAATGGCTTCGTAGCCGCATTCCTGTGCCGCTAATACGCCGTGCACACAAGCATAGTCAAACTCAATACCTTGTCCTATTCGATTGGGTCCGCTTCCTAAAATAATGACTTTCTTTTTATCTGAAACAATACTTTCGTTTTCTTGTTCAAAGGTGGAGTAATAATAAGGTGTTTGGGCTTCAAACTCTGCCGCACAAGTATCTACTAATTTAAACACTCTTCCTATGCCTAATTGTTTTCTTTTTTTATGTACTTCACTTTCTAAACATCTTAATAAATGGGCAATTTGCCTGTCGGCATAACCTTTTTGCTTGGCTTCTAAAAGCAACTCTTTAGGGATGGTGTCTAATGTATATTTTTGAATTTCCTGTTCTAATGCAATGAGTTCTTCAATTTGTTTCAAAAACCAGAGGTCTATGTGGGTTAGTTTATGAATGGTATGAATAGAAATGCCAAGTTTTATAGCATCATAAATCATGAACAATCTATTCCAGCTGGGCTTTTGCAATGCTTCTAAAAGTATTTTTTGGTCGGTAATTTCTCTTCCATCGGCGCCCAGCCCATTACGTTTGATTTCCAAACTCTGTGCGGCTTTTTGTAGTGCTTCCTGAAAGCATCGTCCGATGCCCATGGCTTCTCCAACAGATTTCATTTGAAAGCCCAGTTCACGATTAGCCCCTTTAAATTTATCAAAATTCCATCTTGGAATTTTTACAATCACATAATCTAATGTAGGTTCAAAAAAAGCAGAGGTTGATTTTGTAATTTGATTTTGAATTTCATCTAATGTATAACCAATTGCTAATTTACTTGCTATTCTTGCAATGGGATAACCAGTTGCTTTGGATGCCAGCGCTGATGAGCGTGATACACGGGGATTGATTTCTACCGCGATGATTTCTTCTTTTTCATCAGGGCTTACAGCAAATTGCACATTACATCCCCCTGCAAAATTTCCAATGCTACGCATCATCTTAATGGCCATATCCCGCATTTTCTGATACGTTCTGTCGCTCAAAGTCATGGCAGGGGCTACCGTAATGCTATCTCCTGTATGTACTCCCATTGGGTCAAAATTCTCAATAGAGCAGATAATCGTTACATTATCATTTTTATCCCGCAATAATTCTAATTCAAATTCTTTCCAACCAATCACGGCTTTATCTATCAACACTTCATGAATGGGGGATGTTTGTAATCCACGATTTAAGGCCGCATCAAATTCTTCTTTGCTATACACCACACTACCGCCGCTTCCGCCCAGCGTAAACGAAGGACGAATAACTAACGGAAAACCAAATTCCTGTGCAATGGTTTTCCCTTCTAAAAACGAACGTGCAATTTTACTGGGTGCCATTGGAATACCAATTTCTTCCATTCTGGCACGAAAGAGTTCTCTATCTTCTGTAATTTTTATAGCGTTAATATCTACGCCAATCATTCGGACATGGTACTTTTGCCATATTCCCAACTCTTCACATTTCATAGCCAGGTTTAAAGCCGTTTGCCCACCCATAGTAGGTAACACAGCATCAATTTTTCTTTCCTGTAAAATTTTTTCAATATACTTTGGTTCTAATGGCCATAGATACACATGATCTGCCGTTACAGAATCAGTCATTATGGTCGCAGGATTACTATTGATAAGTGTAACTTCTATACCTTCTTCTCTTAAACTTCTGGCTGCTTGAGAACCTGAATAATCAAATTCACAGGCCTGTCCGATGATAATGGGTCCGCTACCAATGATTAAGACGGACGTGATACTTTCGTCTTTCATTTAATTTTTAGGCGGTAAAAATAATGAAAAACTAACAGGAAACGCACTAAATAAAATGAGTTACAAATTCTTTTTTTCTATCTCATAAATGCCTCCTGAAATCACGAATTTCATTGTATCAGTGGGATTTAGAGAAAAGGGTTCTACACATTCTTTTTTTACTAAAATCATACGGCCGGCAAAAGAATACGAAAAAGGTAAATACACAGCAATATAATCGTTTAATCCATATTGTGATAAATCTTGTTGGGTAATAAATCCAATTTCTTTGAAATTATTTTGTTGAGAAATCTGAACTAAAACAGGATATTTAAATTTCTTTTTATTGCCTACAAAGGCCTCTGTAAAATCTTTTATAGGTGAGTAAATATGCCGAATCAATGGTAATTTTTCAAACTGCTGTTCAAAAAACTGCATCACATTGCTGAAAAAATAATTGGAAGCCATCACGCCTATTCCAACTATCAACGTTACCATCACCACTAATCCAATTAAAACATCTAAAATAAGATTTCCAGTGATACCAATCCAGATAAAAAAATCAACAAAAATAGAAATGATTTTGAGAATAAGATACAAAGTAATAATAACAGGCACTAAAACAACAAGTCCCTGAAAAAAATAGGTCAATAATTTTTTCATATTTATAGGGTTAGGCAATCACAGGGGGTGGCTCTAAAACAGCCCCACAATGTTTACAGGTTCTTAATTCTAAGGAATTATAAAACTTTTCAAATACTTTTTGAAATTGAGTAGTAATGTCGGTCAATTGAAAATATTCTTCATAAAGTTTGTGATTACATTTTTCGCAAAACCATAATAATCCGTCTTTTTCATTTTCTTTTCGTTTGCGTTCAATGACAAGTCCAATAGTATCTTTGAATCGGATGGGATTGTGTGGTATACGAGGTGGTAACAAAAAAATTTCGCCTTCTTTTATAGGCACTTCCCGTGCTTTCCCATTTTCCTGAATTTTGACAATAATATCGCCTTTAATCTGATAAAAAAATTCTTCGCCTTCGTTGTAATGATAATCTTTTCGGGAGTTAGGTCCACCTACTACCATGATGATAAACTCTGTATTTCTATACACTACCCTATTATTTACGGGAGGTTTTAAGTATTCTTTGTTCTCTTCAATCCATTGCATAAAATTGATAGGAGGTAAAATACCTAACATAAATTTAATTTTTTAGTTTGGGAAATATACTGAAAATGTTACAATCAAAAAAACTTTACCTTAATGAACGTAACATTGGAAGTATATTCATGAACTCCTT
>CAZNVL010000065.1:0-12244 GCA_964576565.1 uncultured Flavobacteriaceae bacterium
TGTGCAACAATTGTTCACACGCCGTATCAAAAAGTAAAAATATGTGTATCGCCACTAAACTCAAGAATCTATTGTAATCAGGAACTTGTAGGTAAAGATTCTGTAGTTTTAAATTTGAAACGATCCCGAAATTATATTATACATCTTGAAAACGATAGTTGTATACACAAAGACATTTATCTTATCCCACAAAATTCTAATTCCGGTGGTTGGTTTTATATTCTGGATAGTGTAGGGGGGGTATTGTCGTTTATTAATCCTGTTATTGGTGGTTTGGCCGTATTCATCCCGGTGAGTATTGATTTCCTTACTGGAAGTCATCATACCCTTCATCCTTATATGCGTTCAGCAAAAAATTTTCAGTTAAAGGTACAACTTCAGAAGTATCCGTGTCGCTGAATAAAGCAACAGGTTCAAAAAGGAGCAGGTGGGAGCAAAATTACACCAGTGCACCTGTCAAAAATAATTTGGTATTTATTCCATCATCAAAATCGTGTAGAGAAGGATATTGAGCTTTTCCAAAAGGAACCTGATTTTCTCCTACAATGGTTTGAATTTCATGGCGGTGGTTTTCTATATAGTTGTGTACTTCTTTTATAGAGTCATAATACTCATAAAATAAATTGGCTACCGGAGCATGTAAGGCGGTGCTTTCTTTTAATATCATGAAATTATTTTCTAAAAATGATTCTTTATTCAAAAGATAAATACTTCTGTAATAGTCGTAATTATTCATATATTTATGATGTTGCATTAAAAAACTATAATCTATCAGCGCTTTAAATAGTCGTTGAATATCAAAATTTTTCGGAAGAAAAATTTTTGAAACATTTCTGCAGCCCAGTCCAAAATAGAGTAAAATATCGTGTGTTAGATTTTTTAAATCTTCATCGGTTGTATTTTGTGTGATAATGGCAACAGAAGTTCGGTTATGTCGTACAATTTTTGGAAGCTGAGCGAAGTAGTGATGAATGTGCATGGCTGTATTATTCGTGCCGGTAGCTATTACTGCCTCGATTTCTGAACGTTTGATATTAGATTCTAAAATGACTATTTTTTCTCTCAATGAAGCTTGTATATCCTGTAAGATGGTAAGGAGTGTTTTCATCAAAATAGTATCTTTTGAAGAGGGCTTGAATACTAAATCATGGCCGGATAAAAGTACGTCCATAACATCTCTGAAAGAAACCATAGGGATATTGCCAGCTGCAATGACCAGTATTTTTTTGGAATGCTTTAATGTTGGAATATCGGCCACATATTGTTCTAAACTTTCTTTTGAACATAAAGATTGAATATGTGCCAGCATGGTTAGAACAAATTTTTTAATAAACCATGGGTTTTGAAGCTCTGCTTGTTCAATACTTTGGTCTATTAATTCTTTATACGGTGTATTTTGATTGGTCAGGTACTTATGTAGTTCTTCTGATAAACGAATAAAAGTATTTAGATACATAGTGTTTTGGGACAAAGGTACTATCTTTTAGTTTTCACAGAAAAGCATTATTTTTGCGAAAAAAATGTCCAAACATATTGTAGTATTTACAGGCGCTGGTATCAGTGCCGAAAGTGGTTTGAAAACATTTCGTGACAGCGACGGATTGTGGGAAAATTATCCGATAGAAGAAGTTGCCACACCAGAAGCGTGGAAGAAAAATCCCAAACGGGTTCTTGAATTTTACAACATGCGTCGTAAGCAATGCATGGAAGCACAACCCAATGATGCGCACAAATTGATAGCAGCATTAGAAAAAAAATATAATGTAACAGTGATAACACAAAATATTGATGATTTGCACGAAAGGGCGGGTAGTACGAAGGTTCTTCATTTACATGGAGAAATTATGAAAGTAAGAAGCAGTGTGGATGAAAGTTTAATTTATCCAATCCAAAAATGGAATCTGGAATTAGGAGAAACATGTGAAAAAGGATCACAATTGCGGCCGCACATTGTTTGGTTCGGCGAGCCGGTGCCAATGATGTCGTTGGCTATTGAACACACGAAAACAGCAGATATTTTTATTGTAGTGGGGAGTTCCTTAGTCGTTTATCCGGCGGCGGGCTTGTTGTATTATGCACCAGCAGATATTCCAAAGTACCTAATTGATCCCGGAGAGTTTTCAGAAAGTATATTAAAGGAAGTTATACATATAAAGAAAAAAGCTACAGAAGGAATGAGAGAGTTGTTTGAACTACTGACAAAAAATGTGTGGGTATAATTACGGTTTAAAACCATTTTTTATTCTGCATGTTCTATTTTTAGTGGTAACAACTTTCCTTGATTGTTTGCTAATTTTTCTGCTATTTTGCCCCAAAAGCATTATGCCAAACATCTCTGAAAAAGCTATACAAATGCCTGCTTCCCCCATTCGTAAATTGGTGCCTTATGCAGAAGCAGCGAAGAAAAGAGGAATTAAAATTTATCATCTCAATATCGGACAACCGGACTTACCCACACCGCCTGTTTTTTTTGAAGGGATAAAAAAAGCCAACATTCAGATTTTAGAATACACGCACAGTGCTGGTGTAGAGAGTTATAGAAAAAAGTTGGTAGAGTATTACAAAAGATATAATATAGAGGTAGATTATTCGGACATTATTATTACGGTAGGTGGAAGTGAAGCCATTGAAATTGCGATGATGACCTGCTTTAATGCTGGTGATGAAATTATTATTCCTGAGCCGTTTTATGCCAATTATATTGGTTTTTCAAGAGCCGCAGATGTGGTGATACGACCCATTAAAAGTGTCATTGAGGATGGTTTTGCTCTTCCGTCCATTAGCGAATTTGAAAAGCTAATAGGCCCTAGAACCAAGGGTATTATGATTTGTAATCCGGGCAATCCAACAGGGTATCTTTACACAAAACAAGAGTTAGAAGCATTGAAGGAACTAGCGATTAAATACAATTTATTTTTATTAAGCGATGAGGTATACAGAGAGTTTTGTTATGATGGAAAGCCGTATAATTCTGTTATGCACTTAAAAGGTGCAGAGGAGCATATTATAATGTTAGATTCTATTTCAAAGCGATATAGTGCCTGCGGCGCAAGAATCGGAGCATTGGTGAGCAAGAATAAAGTATTGATGGCTTCTGCTTTAAAGTTTGCACAGGCACGTTTAAGTCCGCCTACTTTTGGTCAAATAGGTGCTGAAGCGGCTTTGTCTTTGGGAAAAGAATATTTTGATGAGGTGGTAAAGGAATATACAGAACGGAGAAATTTTATTGTGAATGCACTGAATAAAATCCCGGGTGTAAGATGTCCGATGCCGGGAGGTGCATTTTATTGCATCGCAGAATTGCCGATTGATGATGCGGATAAATTTTGTCAATGGTTATTGGAAAAATTTAATTACAACAATCAAACGGTCATGCTTGCCCCTGCCACGGGCTTTTATTCTACGCCGAATGAAGGAAAAAATCAGGTAAGAATAGCGTATGTTTTGAAAAAGGAAGATTTACAAAATGCCGTGGAGTGTCTTAAAATAGCTTTAAACGAGTATAATTCAAAATAAGATTCTACCTGATAGTAGTGGAAGTATAGGGGCATATTACACAGAACAGAGATTTTTTCGTATTATAGATTTTATTTATTATTTTTGCATGAAATATAAATTTTATCTATGAATATTCAACAATTAGAATACATTGTGTCGCTTTATCAATACGGGAATTTTGCTAAAGCAGCCGAAAAATGTTTTGTAACCCAGCCCACGCTTTCAATGATGATAAAAAAATTAGAAGAAGAACTGGATGTTGTTATTTTTGACAGAAATAAAAATCCTTTAGAACCTACCGAAGAAGGATTGCTCATCATTCAAAAAGCACAAAAAATTCTCAATGAAATTGAAGAAATGAAATATCTGGCTAAAAGCAGTAAAAACAAGCATCAAGGAAAGTTGAAAATCGGCATCCTCCCTACTATTGCGCCATATCTGCTGCCTCTGTTTTTGAAATCTTTTGTAAAATCTTATCCTGAAATCCATTTGGAAATTTTTGAAATTACCACTACAGAAATCATTGAACAACTTCACAAAGGGCTTATTGATATTGGTATTTTAGCCACACCTTTGCACGAAAAAGAGTTGATTGAAAAAAAATTATTCATAGAAAAATTTTACTTATACACCTCTGAAAAACATTTACAAAAACAAAAACACATAAACGCCAGAGCAATCAAAAGTGCTGAATTGTTACTTTTAAGAGAAGGACATTGTTTAAGAAATCAAGTATTGGACATTTGTCAATCAATCGCTGACACTCCGATTCAATTTGTAGCCGGAAATCTGGATACTCTCATCAAACTCATTGATTTTAACGGCGGTACAACTATCATACCTGAGTTGGTTTTGAAGTATCTCACCAAACAACAATTGAAAAACGTTGTGCCATTTGAAAGCCCTGTCCCTTCCAGAGAAGTTAGCATTGTGCAAAACAAATTGTTTATTAAAGAATATCTCATTAACTTATTATACGATCATATCATTGGTGTATTAAAAAATATATTATCAGAATCCGAAAAAACGAAAATCATTCAGCCCTTATTTATCAAATAATTTTTTCTTATTATTTGCCCATAACTTTCCTTTATGCGTCTGGCAGTCATTGACATGGGCACCAATACATTTAATTTACTTATTGCCGAAATTTTTCCACCTTCTTTTCATACTCTTTATTCCACTAAAGAAGCTGTCAAACTTGGACAAAAACTAAAAGGACAGCACACTCTTTCTGCCGACAGCATTCAAAGAATAGTAAAGGTCATACAAAAATTTTTAGATATTATAAATACTTATTCTGTTGACAAAACGCTTGCCATTGCGACATCTTCTATTCGCACCGCTAAAAATCAAAATGAAGTTATACAAATCATTAAGCAGCAATTCAACTTAGATGTTCAAGTAATTGATGGAGAGCGCGAAGCCGACTTGATTTACATTGCTAACTGCTATGCGGCTCAATCCTGCATCCAATCTTTGAATGATAAACATTTTTTAATTATGGACATTGGTGGTGGTAGTACTGAGTTTATTATATTTGATAAAAATACGGCCGTTTGGAAACAAAGTTTTTTGCTGGGAATGGCCAGATTAATGGATGAACTCCAACCACAAGATCCACTTTCTTCAGATGATGTTCAAAAACTTAAAAATTATTTAGACCAACATTTACAAGATTTGCATTCTGCGTTACAACATTATCCATCTCAAACCTTAATTGGTTCATCCGGTGTGTTTGATTCTATTGTAGAAATGATTGAAGCAAACATTCATCCTTTATCAAAAAACGAGCAATGTTGTGTTATTTCCAAAAATGATTTTTATACTATCTTCCATAAAATTTTACCTTTATCATTGAAAGAACGGCTTCAATTTCCCGGACTTATTGAAATGCGAGCCGATATGATAACAATGTCTCTATTGCTGATAGATTATGTGATTACAAAATTTGATATAAAAAATTTTATGGTGTCTTTTTATTCTCTTAAAGAAGGCGTTATCCTTGAAACGCTTCGTACATTAAACTAATGTAATCTTTTTACTTTTTCCCAGGCCGCTGGCTGTTGATTCAATACATATCTGAAAAAACCCTTTACCATTGCCCAATTCATCATTGCAACATAATACGGAACACGAAATAATTTGGATGGTAAATGAGCAAACTGTTGTATTACACAAATACAATAAAAACACAATTGTAAAAACAAAGTTGTTGAATAAAAATTATTTTGTGCATTTTGAAAGAATAAAATGATATTGATGAAGAAAATTAAGATCAACGAAAATGGCACTACTAACCATCGTGTTACTTTATGTGAGAAATATTGAAAACTTAAAATCGGATGCTGTAAAAAATTCAACCACTCAGGATAACGAAATAATGCCTGAAAAGCACCAGAAGCAATTCTTACTTTTCGCTTCATCTCTTCTTTTTCGTTGGCAGACGGGGCTTCCTGTGCATAAGCATTCGGCTCATAAACAACTCTAAATCCTTTGTGGGCTATTTGCATTGAAATCACAAAATCATCTAGTATTGTATCTTCCGGAATGGGCTCAAATAATGATTTTCTGAACGCAATAAATTCTCCCACTGCTCCAATGCAATAACGAAAATCAGAGTTTAATTTTTTCAACCACGACTCGTATTTCCAATACAAACTTTCTCCATCACCTGCTGTTGTTTCATTCTGTAAAACCCTTTTCTCTCCTGCCACACACCCCACTTGATTGTCCTGAAAATGCCGAATGGTGCTTAAAATACATTCTTTGTTTAATAAAGTATTCGCATCACAAAACACTGCAATCTCTGTATCAACAAACGACATCACTCTGTTTATGGCTGCCGATTTACCTTTTCGCTCTGCCTGATGAAATACTTTTACTTCAAATTTTCCTTTCTTTTCAACATAATTTTCTTGTAGATATTTTTCACTACCATCATTACTTCCATCGGTTATCCAATAAATTTTTAGATTATCTTCCGGATAATCTATACGAAATGTATTTTGCATTTTCCAATCAATGTATGATCTTTCGTTGTAAGCCGGAATTACCAAAGTTACTCTTGGTAAAATATAATCTTCATTTTCAACATTTTTTTTATATAAAAAATTTTTTATATGTACTAAAATCCATAACAATATTCCATACCCAACATACGAATAAATCACCAGTCCTATCAAACAATAAAACAAAGCAGACAACAAATTTTCCATTATACTTTAAAAGAAAATCAATAACGATGCAGTTGTAAAAGTTTTTCTTTGAACCTTTGTTTCGGCAAAAAATTTTCTTCCAGCTCTTTATTCATTGGAACGGGCGTATCTAACGCTCCTTCACGAAATACCGGCGCATCTAAATATTCAAAACAATATTCACTGATTAAAGCAGCAATTTCAGCACTGATGCTGCCTGTTAAGGTGTCTTCATTCAAAACCATCACTTTTCCATTTTTTCTCACAGAATCAAAAATAGTTTCTTTATCCAGTGGCAAAAGTGTTCTCAAATCAATGATTTCCAAATCTAATTCCGGATATTCATTGGCGGCTTCTAATGCCCAATGCACCCCAAGCCCATACGTAATCACAGAGATATTGTTCCCTTCTTTCACTACCGATGCTTTTCCAAATGGTATTGTATAATAATCGTCTGGAATCTCCTGATCAATTGTTCTGTACAAATACTTATGTTCAAAATACATGACCGGATTGGGATCTTCAAATGCTGTCAATAACAAGCCCTTCGCATCATACGGAAATGCGGGATATACCATCTTTAAGCCCGGTGTATGAAAAAACCACGCTTCATTACTTTGAGAATGAAAGGGACCTGCGCCAGTACCAGCACCAGTAGGCATTCTAACCACCACATCGGCGTGTTGTCCCCAACGATAATGGGACTTAGCCAGATTATTGACAATCTGCGTCATCGCTTCGCTCACAAAGTCCGCAAATTGCATTTCTACCATGGCTTTGCCGCCATTTATCGAATACCCAAACGCCGTACCTACAATGGCACTTTCACACAAAGGCGTATTTCGTACTCTCTCTTTGCCATATTTTTGGACAAAACCTTCGGTAATTTTGAATGCGCCGCCATATTCCGCAATGTCTTGTCCCATCAATATCAATTGTGGATGCTTGTCCATAGCCAATTTCAACGCATCAGAAACCGCATCAATGAAACGTTTTTTTGAAACCTTATTGCTTTCTGCTTGCTTTTCTACAAAATGAAAGGACTTGTACACATCGTTTAATTCCTTGTTGGTATCAACTTCCGGGAATTCTTCACTAAAGGTGATTTTGAGATGTTCTTCTATTTCTTCTTTGAATTGCTGACGAATCGTTTGAACATCTGTTTCAGTTATGACACATTCTTCCAACAAAAATTTTTCAAAGTTTAAAACCGGATCTTTTTTGCCCCATATTTCAAAAAGATTTTGTGATACATATTTCGTACCCGACGCTTCTTCGTGCCCACGCATTCGGAAGGTAACACATTCAATCAAAACCGGTCGCGGATTTTTGCGAATTTCTTCTGCATAATAATGAATGGTTTCATACACTTTGAGGATATTGTTTCCATCAATGGTAATGCCTTCAATGCCGTATCCGATGGCTCGGTCGGACAATTGTTTACAACGATATTGTTCGGATGTTGGTGTACTTAATCCATAGCCGTTATTTTCAATGATAAAGAGCACCGGCAAGTCCCACACGGCCGCTACATTAATACTTTCGTGAAAGTCGCCTTCACTCGTGGCGCCTTCTCCTGTAAATACTGCTGTACATTTGTTTTCTTTTCTTAACTTATGAGCCAACGCAATACCATCCGCCACGCCCATTTGTGGGCCAAGGTGCGAAATCATTCCGATGATCTTGTATTCTTGTGTTCCAAAGTGAAACGAGCGGTCGCGTCCTTTTGTAAAGCCACCCGGCCTTCCGGTAAATTGAGAAAAAAGCCGATGTAAAGGAATATTTCGTGTGGTAAAGACGCCCAGATTTCGATGCATCGGGAGTATATACTCATCCGGATGCATCGCTGCTGCAACGCCCACGGCAATAGCTTCTTGTCCAATCCCACTAAACCATTTGGCTAACTTCCCTTGCCGCAGGAGAATCAACATTTTTTCTTCCACTAAGCGTGGCTTCAAAATTTTTTTATACAAATCAATGAGTTGTTGATCCGAAAATTTTTTTCGGTCGTATTTAACAGGCGTGGTAGCAGTAATCATAGATGAGAGAATTATACAGGCAAAAGTACAGTTTTTTTTGCAAGAGTAGGATGTATGAAGAGTGGAATGAGAGGAGTAATTAAAATAAATTAAATACCACACAGACATTACAGATACAGAAAATAACTTTTATGTTACTCTAAAAAATGCGGATTAACAACAAAATTTTAAATATTCACAAACTTCCGAATTTCTTGTAGTTTATGTTCATACTCATACAATTTACTAATACTGTCGTAATCTAAAAATTTTACTCTATTACCGATTTCTTTGAATGCACTTGATTTCAATTTTTCCTCATACTCTCCTCTTCTTTTTTTATCACTCACAATAAAAAATTCTGAATAAAAATCTCTTAAATCAAGAAACTTAAGTAATGCTCCATTAAAGTTTGTTGTGTATTCCACTTCAAAAAAATATGCAGGCATTTTACGTTCATTGAACCAGATTACATCTACAGTTTGAGCACGCTGTACAAATTTAGTATAAGAAAATTGTGGTACTTCGCTTAATTTAGCATACGAACTAAGTGGCTTGTTTAAATAAAGTTGATTTTTATCTTGTGAAGGAATGTATGTTTCTATATTGTTTCTTAAATTGCCTATTTCAACAAGTAAACCTTGATAGTAAGTGTGATTAAATATTTCATTTTTATCAATGGACTTTAAGTCAATTTGAAGTAAATTTAAAACTTCCTTTTGTTTGTCCTTTAAAGCCCACAAGCCAGGTCTTATTTTGAAAAAAAATCTTGAATCTTGAACAATGCGTCTAATGGAAGCAAAGGGAGTTTTAGTACCCCATTTCGAAAAATCTACATGGCTATACAAATAGCCTAAAGTGGCAAAACCACCATTTTTTTCCATTACATTAATAACCTGTTCGTATTGTTTCATAAACTAAAATTTATTTAAATTAGAAATGTTTGAATATTCCTTAAAGGATTAATTTTGAATTTTTTTAATAATTTTGAGTAAACAATTAAATTTTATTGGAGGATTAATATACATAAAATTTTTCTTAATGCCTTACCCAGTTAAAAATAAATTTTTTAAATAATAAGATAAATCTAAAAAGGATTAAACCTGTCATTAATCTTCAAGTAATATTCATAAAAAGAACAACAGTGAATATAATGCAACAATATCAATTTATTATTGTCGAATAATAGATCGTATAAATTTTTTTTCTTTTCCTTCAATGTTTAGAAAATAAAATCCCTCTGGTATATTGGTAATGCAAATTTTCCCTTGATTAATTTCGTACCATTTTATTTTGATTAATCTACCAGTAATGTCATAACATTGTAAACCTTGAATTGCAAAATTTGTCCTTAAATAAATTTCGTCATCTTCTGTAGGATTAGGATAAACTATACACTCTTCATGAGTAGAAGATGTTTGCAAGGTTTGAGAAAATAAGGGCGAGCAAGTAAAAGTAGCAAAACCATCTAATTTTCCATAGCCCCATTTATTATTCGGCAATGAAGTGCCAGTAAAACTATCAGAATAGGCGCAATTCGTAACAGCATTCTTAAATTGTTGATTGGTAGCATTTGGAAATGCTTGTAAATACAACAATCCCAGCCCAGCTACTACCGGCGAAGCCGCAGATGTTCCTCCACCTAAAACGTGATACCCGCCCGGTGCTAAATAATTTGGATAATTCGCAATTAAATTCGCTTGCATTCCCATAGCCACACAAGAAAAAATGCTGTTTCCGGAAGCTGTGATGTCTGGCTTTAGCAATCCTGTACGTGTTGGTCCGGCACTGCTGTGATAGGCGAGTTGGCTTGCTGTTTCTGATGTGGTTTGTAAGGTATTGTTATAGTCGTAGTATTGTTTGAGATTAACGTAATTTCCCACCGTGATAATTTCAGCACTACATTGAAATCCGCTGACAATAGAAGATACGGTGTCAGGCATAACATAGTGTTGTATTTTCGGATACTGAGAAACGGTCGGTAGGTTGTTACTTTTAAAATCAAAATTCCATGCTTGATGTTGTCCAATGCCTTTGCTTTCAATGCTCCACAAATAGCCCATACTATCTGCATTGATTTGAACATACAATTCATACACACCAAAAGAATTAATACTTGCAGAGGTGTGAATGAGGCCTATTCTCTGATTATTGCTGTTTTTTAATGTGTCGTGTTGAATAGAAGATAAAGCGTAATTGTAAGGTTTAAAACCAATGTTTCCTATGTAAGAATAATTTGTGCGATGACAACCTACACTCACTTGTACATTTTTTATATCATTCGTATCGGCATACAACCAGTAGTCAAATGTATTGATAGAATTGTTTTCTAACCATGTAAACAAAGTGTCAGTGGGATTAGTACAAATAGTATGTGTATGAAACTTGACATTGCCGGCGTTTCCGGCAGCCGCACTCATCAGGCGTCCGGGAGTATTGGAAATTAACGCCATGATCATTTGAGATTGTAAGTCCGTAGCGTCGTGGCTTCCGTAATAATCGCCTACACTGGCGTTAATGGAAATGGGCATACCAAGCGCAGTGGCTTTGTTCACAAGGTATTGCACGGCATCGGCAATAACTGGTGTAGAGGCGTTAAAATCAAGGGCAACTGCTATAATCGTGGATTTAGGGGCACAGCCCTGATGCGTACCGTTGGCAGAGCCATTGCCCGCTGCAATGCCGGCTACGTGTGTCCCGTGTCCCCAATAGTTTAAATCACTATGCGTGCAGGTGCCATTGTTAATACTGGTAGAATCCCATTCTTGTCCGTATCCAAATGGAGCAGGGACATTCGTGGGAGTGGTGACCGTTTGATCCCAGATATAGAGAATGCGTGTTTTTCCATTAGCGTCTTTGAAGTCCGGATGCGAAAAGTCAATGCCACTGTCAATTAAGCCAAACAAAACCCCGGTGCCATCGTATCCTTGTGTTAAGGGCGAAATGCCTTGTTTTACAGGTAAAATGCGATTTCTCACAATCATGGTATCATTTAGTGGTTGAAATTTTTTAGGACGAAATAATTCAGCCCGTGAAATGTAATTTTTCCGAATGAGCGTCATTAAAGCACTGGTATCATGGATGATACAACGGACGAAATTTTTTGCAGAATAAAGGATTTTAAAAGAGTTTGGGAATTGTTGGGCATATTGGTAAAGTTTCGGCACAGAGGGCGACTGGACGATAAGGTGTAAAGGGTGTTGAGGATAGTATTGCAGAGCCCATTTAAGGTCGTTATTCATAGTTGTTTGGGCACTCATGGATAAAGTTAAACAGAGAATGAATAAGCAATAAATTTTTTTCATAAGAAGAAATTTAAAGTTATGAGTGTGAAAAATAAGAAAAAGTTCAGAAATGAATAAAACTATTTATTAGGTGTTGTTTATAGAAAAAATCAGATTGAAATTAGAAGGAAAAATATTAATTATATTTGAGCACTTAAATATGAATTTTAAGATAATCATAACTTTTATATTAAATATTTTTTTAATAGCATCTATTCTATCCTATAATAGGATAATACTTGATAAA
>CAZNVL010000066.1:0-12193 GCA_964576565.1 uncultured Flavobacteriaceae bacterium
CTCTCCCAATCTTTATTCGGTTCATTCAAAAATACCATTAAATCAATATAACTCAACAATTATATGCGACAAAAACTCACTAAATTTGAAAACAACCACACACGCTTTTTCACTCTGCGCCTTACGACCTCTAACAATAAATTCGCTATCAACACGCACCAAATCTGTATCTTAATCGCATTCTCATTCTCCCCCCTTAAAAAATATTTTTATAGAAAATTAAAAAATAACCCCGCCTGTCATCGCTTCTTGTGCACCTTGCTATTTCCTTTTGTTTCCCATTTTTATCACCTCGCCCAACAGCCCCCATAGGACCACAAAGAGCATGCAAGACAAGTGTGTAAAGGTGTCAAACTTTTTGACATATCTATCTGCCTGATGTTGGCGGGCTGCTCTTTCTACGAGGTCAGGAAAGACAAGGGATAGCAGCTGTCCGAAAAACAGCGTTACCGGATTGAAAAATACTTTTTGCCATAAAGGTTGATTTTAGTTAATGATGCCCTAATTTTAACAATTTAATCGGACAACAGTGGTTACTAATGTTTACAATAATTTACGATGCGGTTGTACTCATGCTCTTGCTTGTATTCAAAGATTATCCTCTGGAAAAATTATCCATCATTCTAACTATTTTGAATCCCATTGATTTATCCCGCATCAATACTCTTTTAAAATTAGATGTGTCTGCCTTAATGGGCTACACAGGCGCCGTTTTTAATAAGTATTTTAATACTTTCTTAGGAACGTTCATTTCTTACACTTCATTATTCCTCTGGATATTCTTAAACATAATTTTTCTTTTATCCCTTATTAGAAAAAAAGATTTTTAAAGTAGAATTACTATTTTCTGCCAAAACCCAGGAAAACAAAATTCCTTTACAGATTCCCTTGAGTTTTAATAGTCTTTAAAAGTAGCTCTAAAATTTTTATTCTGACTTATATTCAAAAACATTTCTCTCTTTAATATAAGAAACAGTGGTAAGAAAGCAGCACAGAACACACTTTTGTTAAGTATCAAAATTTTATGCACCTTTGCAAAGTATTTTTATTAAAATCCAATAAAGACCTATGGAAAGACATTTAAGCGAGCAAGAAATTATCAGACGACAAAAATTACAACAATTACAGGAGTTAGGAATTAATCCCTATCCACCAGAAAGTTTTTCCGTTAATGTCACTGCAAAAGATATTAAAGAAAATTATGAACGAGATAAGTTAAACTACAAAGACGTTTCCATTGCCGGCAGAATCATGAGTATTCGGGATATGGGTAAAGCCGCCTTTGCCGTATTACAAGATGCCACCGGAAAAATACAGCTTTATATTAAACGAGATGAAATTTGTCCGAATGAAGATAAAACACTCTACGACATCGTTTGGAAAAAACTCATTGACATTGGCGATATTATTGGTGTCAAAGGGTATGTATTTACAACTAAAACCGGAGAAATTTCCATTCACGTTTTGGAATTAAACCTTCTGACAAAAGCATTAAGACCTTTACCGATAGTTAAAGTAGATGAATCCGGCAAAGCACACGATGCCGTTACCGATCCAGAATTCAGATACCGCCAAAGATATGTGGACTTGATTATTAATCCGCACGTAAAAGACATTTTTATCAAACGTTCTAAAATTATTCAATCTATTCGTGAATACTTTAACAGCAAAGGTTATCTTGAAGTAGAAACGCCTGTCTTACAACCCATTCCCGGAGGGGCTACCGCCCGACCGTTTGTAACACATCACAATGCACTGGATATTCCTTTGTATTTGAGAATTGCTAATGAATTATACTTAAAACGTTTGATAGTAGGTGGCTTTGACGGGGTGTATGAATTTGCTAAAAACTTTCGCAACGAAGGCATTGACCGCACACACAACCCAGAATTTACAGGACTTGAAATTTATGTGGCCTACAAAGATTACGAATGGATGATGCAGTTTACAGAAACCATGATTGAAAAAGTAGTCATGGATTTATACGACAAAACCGAAATAGAAGTAGAAGGAAAACACATTGACTTCAAAGCGCCATTCAAAAGAATTACTATAACAGATGCCATCAAACAAAAAACAGGTGCAGATATTTCCAACATTACCGAAGAAGAATTAAGACAATTGTGTAAAAAACACCACATTGAAGTAGACGATAGCATGGGCAAAGGCAAACTCATAGATGAATTATTTTCTAACCTTTGCGAAAAAGAATGGATACAACCTACCTTTGTGATGGACTATCCCATTGAGACCTCACCGCTTACCAAAAAACATCGTAGTAAGCCCGGCTTTGTAGAACGTTTTGAATTATACATCAATGGGCAAGAAATAGCCAATGCTTACACAGAATTAAACGACCCCATTGATCAATACCATCGTTTTGAAGAACAGGTAAAACTCAAACAAAAAGGCGATGACGAAGCAATGTATATGGATTATGATTTCATTCGTGCTTTAGAATATGGTATGCCGCCAACAGCAGGATTGGGCGTGGGCATTGACCGCTTGACAATGCTCTTAACGAATCAACATTCTATTCAGGAAGTTATCCTGTTCCCACAAATGCGTCCTGAAAAAATCACAGAAACCGCCGAAAAAGAAACCTTATGAAAAAAACATTTTTAGGATTATTCACTATTGCTTTACTGATTTTATTTGAACATTGTAATACTGATTCAAAAGCCAAAGAAGAGTCCGTCTTAACCCGTATATTTCCACAATATTCAGAATACCTTGAAAAAATAGTTAAAACCGATAGTTCCATCATTCGTGGTTTGAATCTTAATGTTTCTCAAAAAATTATTAAGCACATAGAAAATACTACACCCTCTTTGGAAAAAAAAGATACACTTGAATTTCAGTATCAAATTGACAGTTTGGTGTCTTACACAGTAAAATACCTTTCTCACAATGACAGTTTAGAAGAAATTAATATCTGGATTTATACCAATAATCCTGATATTTCCTCACAAATATTTTCTGAACTAAAAGATTACTATCAAAAAAAATTACCTGACCCCATTGAAGATAAAGGATATGTAGTATACAATTGTGTTCAAGGTGAACGAAGACCTTTTGTGGTTTCTATTTCAGATTTTTCTATACCCAACAAAGGACAAATTAATCTGGTCATCTATAAAGATAAATAAATTGATTAAGTCCTCTTCAGTAAAATTATTATTAAATTTTAGCATTCAAAGTACTTAAAATAAAACTTATCTTTGCCAAAAAGCGTAAAATGAAAAAAAACATTCTTTTTTTAATTTTTGGAATTTACGCTGTTCATCTCTTTTCCCAAAAAAACTTTGAAGGTAAAATTGAATTTTTGTACTATCAAAGAGACACCACCAAAAATGTTTATATTGTGAAAGATCATCAGGTACGATTAGACCAATATTCCAAAAAAAATGATGGAACATTAGAAGGTAGTTTTTTGTTTAATCTGAATACCAAAGAAATCAAATTATTGAGTCATAAACGAAAACTCTGGAATGTTCACAAAAGTACGGTGCCCCCAGTCATTAAAGGCAATTGTGAAGTACTGAAAACTCAAAATACTAAAACAATAGCCAATATAAAATGTACCGAATATGTGGTCAAAAACAAAGAAGAAGATATAGAAATATCCTACTGGATAACGAATAATGGTAATTTTAATTTCTTCATCCCGCTTTTACAATTGTGGAACAGAAAAGACAAACAATCAGTTTACTTTAGTAAAATTCAGAATTTACCTGTCGGATCAATGCCCATGCTTTCTATTGAAAAACAAATCAGCACAGGAAAAATACTCTCCAAATTAGAAACCGTGAAAATAACTTACGAAAAAATAAACGACACTGTTTTCTCTATTCCAAAAGATTTTAAAAAATTTGAAGAATGAAAAAAATACTTATTTCACTCAGCACACTATTTTTCTTATCTTATGCCGTAATGGCGCAATGCGCGATGTGTAAAGCCGCTGCCGAAAGCGATTTACAAAACAATCCTAATTCCGTTGCAAAGGGCATTAACTCCGGAATTTTATTTTTAATGGTCATTCCCTATATTTTAATGGCTTTTTTCTTCAGAAAAGAGATAATTGGATTTTTTAAGAATAAAAAGAAAACATAAAACATTAACCCTAAATTTTTTATCTTATGAAAAAAAACATCAACGAGGCCTTAAATAAACAAGTAACATTAGAAGCAGAATCTTCGCATATCTATTTAGCAATGGCTTCATGGGCTGAAAGAAACGGCTACCAAGGTGTGGCAAACTTTTTATACCAACATTCCGATGAAGAACGTATTCACATGCTCAAACTCATTCGCTTTATCAATGAACGAGAAGGCATTGCAATTATCCCCTCTATCCAGCAACCAAAAGATAACTACAAAAATTTAATTGAAATTTTCCAGAACATTTTAGAACATGAAATTAATGTGACAAACGAAATCAATAAATTAGTTGAAATTACATTAAAAGAAAAGGACTTCACCACTCACCACTTTTTACAATGGTATGTCAGCGAACAATTAGAAGAAGAAGCACTGGCCAGACAAATTAACGACAAACTTAAACTGATTGGTAACGATAAAATGGGATTCTACCTATTTGACAGAGATCTTGGAAGCATAAAACCAGTAAATGAAAAGGATTCTAATGCGTAATTCTTTTTTGTACACTAAAGCTTAATTCACCATATCAGTATTTACCAATCTAAAAAAATGATCATTCTTAACGAATGCCCCACATTTATTGACGCTAAATCCACTGTAATTACCATCGGTACATTTGATGGCGTACACAAAGGTCATCAAATCATTTTAAAACGATTGGCAGAAATTAAGCAACAAAAAAATCTGAAAAGCATTGTTTTTACCTTTTATCCACATCCCAGAAAAATCCTTCATTCTACAAAGCAATTACCCCCTATAAAATTTCTAACCACCAAAGAAGAAAAAATAGAACTCCTTCAAAACTACGATATTGACTATCTCATTTTTTGTCCTTTTACAAAAGAATTTGCCAATCAGCCACCTGAAAACTTTGTCACTTATCTTGCACAAACATTAAATGTCAAACATATTATTATCGGATACGACCATCGCTTTGGAAAAGACAGACAAGGAGATATTAACACTTTCATTCAACTCAAATCTTTATATAATTTTGAAGTGGAACAAATTCCCGCAGAAACAATTGACAATATTAATGTAAGCTCAACTAAAATAAGACAATTTTTATCAGCAGGTGAAATTGAACACGCTAACGAATTATTGGGATACCATTATTTTATCACTGGTAAAGTCATTAAAGGCAAACAACTGGGAAGACAAATCAATGTCCCAACCGCCAACATCTTCATAGAAGATCCAGACAAACTCACTCCCGCTCACGGCGTCTATTGCGGACAAACAAAAGTAAAAAATAAATTCTATAAATCTGCGATCAACATTGGATACAATCCCACAACAGATTCGGACAACAAAGAAAAAATTGAAGTACATTTATTAAACTTCCATGAAGAAATTTACAACCAAACCATTCAAATCTTTTTCCACAAAAAAATTCGTAATGAAAAAAAATTTGAGTCATTAGAACAACTCAAACATCAAATCTTTGAAGACATCCGGAACTGTCAATAAGATATTAAGTTTTACAAAAAAATCCTCATCTTTGTATCCAAAAAAACATGCTTTTCAAAACATACGGCTACGCCGTAAACGGAATTGATGCTATAAAAATTACTATAGAAACAAACATTGCACAAGGTGTAAATTTTTTTCTGGTAGGTCTTCCGGATAGTGCCGTAAAAGAAAGTCAACAGCGCATTCAAGCAGCACTGAAAAACATAGATTACAGAATGCCAGGCAAACAAATCACTATCAACATGGCGCCGGCAGACATTCGCAAAGAAGGTTCCGCTTACGACCTGACCATTGCAATAGGCATCCTCGCTGCATCAGAACAAATTCAAACAAATCCTCTGGAAGACAGTGTCATAATGGGCGAATTGGCCCTGGACGGCTCCTTAAGACCCATCAAGGGCGCTTTACCCATTGCACTTAAAGCTCAAAAAGATGGTTTCAAAAAAATTTACTTACCCTCTGAAAATGCACACGAAGCCGCTATTGTCAATGAATTGGAAGTTTATCCCATTGCTCACATCAAAGAACTAATAAACCATCTGGATAATAAACAAACACTACAACCACTCAAAATAGATATACATGATCTTTTTCTTAAAAAATTAAACGATTATGAATTGGACTTTGCCGATGTAAAAGGACAACAAAACATTAAAAGAGCATTGGAAATTGCCGCAGCCGGCGGACACAATGTCATTTTAATCGGCCCACCCGGCGCCGGTAAAACAATGCTCAGCAAACGACTCCCCTCTATCCTTCCACCACTTACTTTGGAAGAAGCATTGGAAACCACTAAAATACACAGCGTTGCAGGAAAAGTTGGGAAAAACACCGGGCTGATTACACAACGTCCCTTTCGCAGTCCGCACCATACTATTAGTGATGTCGCTCTAGTCGGCGGTGGCAACCATCCTCAACCCGGCGAAATATCGCTCGCACACAATGGCGTTTTATTTTTAGATGAACTCCCCGAGTTCAAACGAACCGTATTAGAAGTGCTGCGTCAGCCATTGGAAGACAGAGTGGTAACGATTTCCCGAGCGAAATTCTCCGTTCAATATCCTGCCAGTTTTATGTTGGTCGCCAGTATGAATCCCTGTCCTTGTGGTTATTACAACCATCCACAAAAAGAATGCGTGTGCACGCCCGCGATGGTCCAAAAATATCTCAGTAAAATATCCGGTCCGCTAATGGATAGAATAGATTTGCACGTAGAAGTAGTCCCAGTCAATTACGAAGAATTATCGTCCAGAAACATTCCTTCTGAAAGCAGCAAAGAAATTCGGGAACGCGTTATAAAAGCCAGAAATATCCAAACCGAACGATTTAAAAACACAGATGGAATTTATTGCAATGCTCAAATGCGCAGCAAAGAGATTAAAAAATACTGCGTGCTGGACGATAAAGGCAATGCTATTTTGAAAAATGCTATGGAAAAACTTCAACTCTCTGCCCGTGCTTATGATAGAATTCTTAAAGTAGCCAGAACCATTGCAGATCTTGAAAACTTTGAAACCATACAAGCCGCCCACGTTGCAGAAGCCGTGCATTACAGAAGTTTAGACCGCCAAAACTGGGGAGGAGAATAATGCATTATGTCTTTACCAATAAAATATAACATCCTTCTTGCAGAAGATGAAGATCAGCTTCGTGAAATACTATCTTTCAATTTAAAGCAACAAGGATATAAAGTACTGACGGCCAAAAATGGACAAGAAGCATTGGATTTATTTATTGAAAACAAAAACCATCTACACCTTGCACTATTAGACGTCAGTATGCCTAAAATGAATGGATTTGAACTGTGTCAAAAAATAAAAAATATCGATAAAAACTTTCCTGTTTTCTTTCTTACAGTCCGTAATGAACGAGACGACAGAATACATGGACTAAAATTGGGTGCGGATGATTACTTAACAAAACCTTTTGACTTAGAAGAACTTTTATTAAGAGTAAAACGAATATTAAAAAAATATGAAACCGATAACATCTTTACTCTCAACAACAGAAAAATTGATTTTTCTTCTATGACCATTACATTACCTAATAACACCCAACACAGAATGTCTGTAAAAGAAGCGACCTTTCTGCAATATCTGATTGCCAATAAAAATACTGCTTTATCCCGACAACAAATTTTAGAGGCCATTTGGGCAGATAAAGCAGAAGAAGGTTCATACAGAACCATTGATAACTTTATCGTCACTTTTCGTAAACTCTTTGAAGAAGATAGTAAAAATCCAAAATTCTTTTTATCTGTAAGAGGAATAGGATATTTATTAAACCTAAAAAATAAATCCTAATGTCAACCTACCTTCATTCAAAAATCTCGCTTATATCCACTCTGCAAACAATCATTATAATAGTATTTACTAACTTTTTAAATGCTCAAACTTCTTCGGAAAACAAACTTCGTTATTCAAAAACAAGATACTTAGTAGCCAACTGGCAAATTCATCAACTCAAAGATAGTGGCGCTCTTATTGTCCGTCTTAAATCCAATCAAAAACTCCTTCAAATCCTTAAAGAAAAAAATCAACAACAAACAATCAAACAAATTCAAAACGAAACCAATACCCACAACAAAATCATCCTACAATCCTTTAAAAAACAATACAACTTTTCACCCGTATATTTCATTTACGATTATGCAACTACAGAACTCTTAAAAAACAAAAAATCAAAAATTTTTCTCAATGATAATTTAGAAATGGACACCACCATCACACTAAAAGAAAATTTTTATCTCATCGCCGACATCTTTGCACCAGTCATTGAATCCAAACTTCCACTCCTTCCAGATACCGTAGCTTCTAAAACTTCTGAATCCGGACCAGCCAACAAAACCGCCGCCATTCTCCTTAAAAACAAATACAATCTTCAACTCAAACATCCTTTTCCCTACATGGTCAATGGTTACAATATCCTTAAATTTGAAAAATACGTTTTAAAATTGAATCAAAAACTCTTTAAATTTTACAACAAAAATCCCAAAGAATCCTATCCTCCATCCGTCAAACACTATCTGTATTAAAATGTCAGAATTCAATAATATAGACCTCCAATTACAAACTCTACCCGAAACACCAGGCGTTTATAAATTTTACAGCGCAGACAATCAATTACTATACATCGGTAAAGCCAAAAACCTTAAAAAACGAGTTTCCTCTTATTTTCAAAAAGAACCCGAAACACTCCGCCTCAAATTATTAGTCAAAAAAATTCATCACCTCGAAACCATCACCGTTCCTACTGAATACGATGCACTCATTCTTGAAAACACTTTAATTAAAAGCTTACAACCCAAATACAACATCCAACTCAAAGACGACAAAACATATCCATGGATTGTCATCACAAAAGAAGCTTTCCCAAAAGTATTTTATACCCGAAAAAAAAATATCACACATTTTGAATACTATGGTCCTTATCCCTCCATTGTTGCCGTTCGAACGCTTTTAGATACAATAAAAGAAATTTTTCCCTTACGCACTTGCAATTATCTACTTTCTCAAGAAAATATCGAAAAGAAAAAATTTCGTCCGTGCTTAGATTATCATATTGGAAAATGCAAAGCACCCTGTATTGGCCTACAATCCAAAGAAGAATACGACAAAAATATCTCACAAATAAAAAACATCATCAAAGGCCAAATTAAAGAAGTCCTACAATATCTCGAACAACAAAAAAAAGAAGCCGTACAAAATTTAGAATTCGAAAAAGCCGCCATTCTCAAAGAAAAAATTGAAATACTTCAAAAATACCAGGCAAAATCTCAAGTGGTCAGCGATGTCAAAGAGGCCGATGTATTCCATTTATACCAATACAATCAACAAACATACATTGGCTTTCTCAGAATTGTCAATGGTTTTATCATTCAAACATTTATTTCTGACATTACCATTCAAAGTGACGAAAGCAATGCAGAAATTTTAAGCACCATCATTACTCAATTACGCGAACGCTTCCATTCCGATGCCAAAGAAATTATTGTTCCTTTTGAACCAGAATTTCAAATACCCAAGATCCAATACACTCTTCCTAAAATTGGCGACAAGAAAAAACTATTAGAGTTATTGGAGCAAAATTTAATCCAATACGCGAATGAAAAAGAAAAACAACGCTCTATTATCGATCCTGAAACTTATACTAACCAACTCATGCAACAGATGATGAAAGATCTGCGGATGAACAAAGAACCTCGCCGCATCGAAGCATTTGACAACTCTAATATACAGGGCACCAATGCCGTCAGTGCCATGGCCGTTTTCATTGACGGAAAGCCCGCTAAAAAAGAATACCGACACTTTAATGTCAAAACTGTAGAAGAAGGAAAGCCCGATGATTTTGCTACCATGAAAGAAGTGATCTATCGCCGATACAAACGAGTGCTGGAAGAAAATTTACCTCTCCCCGACCTAATTGTCATTGACGGCGGAAAAGGCCAACTCAACGCCGCCTTAGAATCTTTGGAAACTCTGCAATTAAAAGATAAAATTCACGTGATTTCAATCGCCAAACGTTTAGAAGAAATTTTTTTCCCAAACGATCCACTTCCACTTTATCTTGACAAACGCAGTCCCACTCTCAAAGTCATTCAACACATCCGGGATGAAGTACATCGTTTTGGAATTACGCACCACCGAAAACGACGCACCCAATCGGCCTTTCAAAGCGAATTACTCCATATCAAAGGCATTGGAGAAAAATTAGCAATTAAGTTACTACAACAATTCGGCTCAATAGAACAACTCAAAAAACAATCTTTGCACGATATTGCTAAAGTAGTCGGAATGAAAAAAGCAGAATTAATCTTTCAATATTTCAAACAATCTGTAAAATAAATTTTTCACACTATAATGTGGAAAAAAAAACTTAATTTGTTTTTAAGAATATTCTTTCATTATTCATCTTTGCAAAAAATAAACAATGAGAAAACTATTCGTATTTACTTTATTGTCTTTATTCTTAAGTTGTACAGATTCTCAAAAACAATCTAAAGAACAACAAGACAAAATGGTCTTTTATTACAATGAAAAAGACGGCATCTCTTCATTAGATCCCGCTGAAAGCAACAACACACCTCATATCTGGATATGCCATCAACTTTACAATGGCCTTGTCCAATTAGATGACTCTTTAAATATCCTGCCCTGCATCGCCAGATATTGGGAAATTTCCGAAGATGGAACAAAATACACGTTCTATTTAAGAACCGACGTGTACTTTCATGATAATCCCTGCTTCCCCAATGGCAAAGGCAGAAAAGTAACTGCTTATGATTTTGAATTCTCCTTCAACCGTTTGCTCATCACACCCAACTCTACTGCCACATCTTTACTTTCTTACATTGACCGAAGCGAACGCACCAATTTTCGCCCTTTTCAATCCATCAACGATTCTACCTTTATCATTTATCTAAAACAACCCTATAGTGCTTTTCTAAACATTCTAACCATGAAATACTTCTCCGTCATCCCTTATGAAGCCATTGATTATTACAAAAAATCTTTTCATACGCATGCCGTTGGCACAGGCCCCTTTATGCTCAAGCAATGGGAAGAAGGTAATAAACTCATCCTTGTAAAAAATCCCAATTACTTTGAAAAAGATGAAGAAGGTCATCGCCTGCCCTATCTGGACGCCGTTTCTATTTCTTTTATTCGTGACAAAGAAACTGCCTTCATAGAATTTCTGAACGGAAAATTAGATATGATAAGCGGTGCCGATGCTATGAATATCAACGAAGTATTAGATAAAAGCGGAATGCTTAACAAAAACTATGCTTCTAAATGTTATTTACAAAAAGGAAATTATTTGAAAACCGACTACATCGGACTCTTAGTGGATGAAAAAGCCAATAAAAACTCTCCATTACTTAAAAAGTCCTTCCGACAAGCATTGAATTATGCCATTGACAGAGAGCGTTTGGTAAAATATTTCAGAAACGGCGTTGGAATGCCTGCAACTGCGGGCTTTATCCCCAAAGGATTTAAATCTTTCGACACGAATATTGTAAAAGGATATCATTACAATCCAGATAAAGTAAAACAACTCTTAAAAGAAGCCGGATACCCCGACGGTAACGGGCTTCCTGAAATTACTTTTCACATCACAGAAGATTACAAAGAACATGCCGCCTTTTTACAATCTCAATGGAAAGAATTTAATATCCCCATCAAAATCTCCATTGAACAACCTTCTGTTTTTCGGCAAGCCACCTTTTTATTTCAATATGAAATGTTCAAAAAAAATTGGGTAGTAGATTATATTGATGAAGAAAACTTTTTCTCTTTGTTTTACAGTAAAAACTTTGCCCCTACTGGCTTTAACTACACTCACTTCAAAAATGTGGACTTTGATTTGCTGTATGAAAAAGCCCTGCGTACCATTGATGAAAAAGAAAAAATAAAAATCTATCAGGAAATGGATAAAATACTCATAGATGAAGCGCCCATTATCCCACTATTCTATGATGAAGTAATTAGGTTAGTCAATCCAAAAGTTACCGGTCTGACACTCAATCCAATGAATTTATTAA
The DNA here is from genome assembly GCA_964576565.1 of uncultured Flavobacteriaceae bacterium. Taxonomy (GTDB): domain Bacteria; phylum Bacteroidota; class Bacteroidia; order B-17B0; family Aurantibacillaceae; genus BPGX01. The sequence continues at coordinate 12,175 of CAZNVL010000066.1, forward strand.
ACCTGAAAACAGTGAAGAA
>CAZNVL010000067.1:0-12165 GCA_964576565.1 uncultured Flavobacteriaceae bacterium
AAGTTTTTTTATGTCGGACAATTTTCAAAACAAAAATCTTACGCCGCTTTCAGAATTAGGCGAATTTGGTCTTATTGCACACATTCAGAAAAATGTAAAGCACTACCATTCTCAAACCATCAAAGGCATCGGCGATGACGCTGCCGTCATTGAAAAAAACGAAACACACTACACACTCGTAACTACCGATATTTTAGTAGAAGGCATTCACTTTGACTTAATCTATACACCCTTGAAACATCTGGGCTACAAATCCGTTGTTGTCAACCTTAGCGATATTTACGCTATGAATGGCACCCCCAAACAAATTGTACTCTCCTTAGCCGTTTCCAATCGCTTTACATTAGAAGCCATTGAAGAACTTTATTCTGGCATTTTATTGGCTTGTGAAAAATATCAAATAGACCTTGTCGGTGGCGATACATCTACTATTCACAAAGGAATGATCATCAACATCACCGCCATTGGTGAAGTAGAAAAAACTAAAATTGTTTACCGAAATGGTGCCAAAGAAAAAGATCTCATTGTTGTTACAGGCGATTTGGGCGGTGCGTTTATGGGATTAAAAATTTTAGAACGAGAAAAAGCCGTCTTCCTTGAAAATCCCAAGATACAGCCCGATTTAGAAAACCATGACTACATTTTAGAACGACAACTCAAGCCCGAAGCCAGAAAAGATATTATTGAAGAGTTCCAACGCTTGAATATTCAACCCACATCAATGATTGATATCAGCGATGGTTTGGCATCCGAAATTATACACATCTGCAAGCAATCCAATGTTGGTTGCGAGATTTATGAAGAAAAAATTCCTATAGATATACAAACGTATCAACGTGCCAGAGAGTTTAATTTAGACCCTACCACCTGTGCGATGAATGGCGGCGAAGATTATGAACTATTGTTTACCCTCCCATCAAGCGAATACGATAAAATTAAACATCACCCCGATTTTAGTGTGATTGGCTATATTACAGAACCTTCCAGAAAATACAATTTAATTTCAAAGTCAGGCACGGTACATCCCATTGTCGCACAAGGTTGGAAACATTTTTAATGTTATGGCACATCTCAAAGAAAAATTTAAAAAAGGAGACCTACTTGAAAAGGTTGAATTTCACGATATTTCTGCAGAAGGAATGGGCATTGGAAGAACACAGGACAATGTTGTTGTATTTACAGAATCTATTGTACCAAAAGATATTGCCAATGTTAGGATTACCAAAGTAAAAGGGAGTTATGTAATAGCAGAAGCAGATAAAATATTACATCCATCGCCCTATAGAGTATCCGCATTTTGTAAGCATTTTGGATATTGTGGGGGCTGCAAATGGCAGCATTTATCTTATGAAGCACAATTATTATTTAAGAAAAAATTTATTGAAGATGCCTTAAAGAGAATTGGTAATCTGAATTATCCTTCTATTGAAGAACCGCTCAAAAGCCCGCAGAGTCAGTTTTACAGAAATAAATTAGAATTTACGTTTTCAAACAAACGTTGGATAGAACCAGAATTTTTTAGTAAAGAAAAATCTGAAATTACGCCTGCACTGGGCTTTCACAAATCCGGAGCATTTGATAAAGTATTAGACATTCATCAATGTTATTTGCAAAACGATATTTCTAATCCAATCCGAAATTTTGTCCGTGAGTATGCGTTGAAAAATAACATTCCATTTTTTGATATAAAAAATCATCAGGGATTATTGCGCACGCTGACTATACGAAACACTACATTAAATGAGTGGATGGTCATTTTAGGAGTTTATGAAATCAAAGAAGAAATTATTTTTCCAATGTTGGATGCCATTTATCAAAAATTCCCGTTTATTCAATCTTTGATGTACGCCCATTTATTTATGGCCAATGAAAGTTTATCGAATGGAAAATTATTTCTCTACAAAGGAAGAGATTACATTGTAGAGCAATTAGGACATTTGAAGTTTAAGATTAGTCCGAATTCTTTTTTTCAAACTAATTCTTTGCAGGCCAAAAGAATGTACGATGTTATCAAAGAATATACGCAATTGTCTGGTAATGAATTGGTGTATGATTTGTATTGCGGGACTGGAACAATTGGATTATATGTAGCCGATAAATCCCAAAAGGTCATTGGCATTGAATATGTGCAAGCCGCTGTAGAAGATGCCAAAGCAAATGCTCAGTTGAACGGAATAAATAATATAGATTTTTTTGCAGGGGATATAAAAGAATTATTATCCAATGATTTCATTATTCAGAATGGAAAACCAGATGTAATCATTACCGACCCGCCACGAGCAGGTATGCACAAAGATGTGATACATCAGATTCGCAAAATTGCTCCACAGAAAATTATTTATGTCAGTTGTAGTCCGCCCTCACAAGCACGGGATATTAGTTTTTTATCGGATTTATACAGCATTCAAAAAGTTCAACCAGTAGATATGTTTCCGCATACTACGCATGTTGAGAATATTGTGGTACTAAACAAAAATAAATAAGAAAGAAACAACGTCTTTTTTCTTAAGTAAAAAATATCTACTTTTGCATAAAATAATATGCTATGAAAACACTTTTAAGCATTTCTTTATCACTGTTATCATTGCCATTCAGCACATTTTCTCAAACCCCTAACTGGGCTGATGATATTGCACCGATCTTTTACAATAAATGCACCAAATGCCATCACGATGGCGGAATTGCGCCTTTTTCATTGATAAATTACACTACAGCCGTAGCATATAAATCAATTATTAAGTACGATGTTCAAAATGGTATTATGCCGCCCTGGCCACCTGATACAAGTTATACCAGATTTGTGGAAGAAAGAATACTCACTCAAACAGAAGTACAAAAAATAATCGATTGGGTTAATAATGGCACGCCACAAGGGAATATGGCTAATGCCCCTGCTCCTCCTACTTATACCAATGTTTATCAGTTACCCGGTACACCGGACATTGAAGTAAAAATTCCCAATTATGTCTCACAAGCCACTACTTACGATGAATATGTTTGTTTTTCTATCCCCCTCAATAACCCCACATTGCGGTATGTAAAAGCCGTTGAAATTGTTCCGGGCAATCCATCTATTGTGCATCACGTCATTGTTACAGCCGATACCAGCAGTTCAAAACCAACGGTTACCACTACTTATACTAATTGTTACAACGTTACTGGTCAATTTGGTTTAGCGGGTTATGATCCAGGGTCAGGGCCAGTGATTTTACCTTCTGTTACACCGGCCAAATTTGGTATACCCCTGTATCCCAATTGTAACATTGTTTTTCAAATTCATTATCCTAAAGGAACCATAGGCCAGCTTGACTCTACTAAAGTGCGTATTTATTTATATCCATCCGGAGAAACAAACATCAGAGAAGTTTACACTGCTCCTTTGTTACAGAACTGGTCATTAAATATACCAGCAAACACTGTGCAAACGTACACGAATGAATGTCCCACCTCCGGTATATTCAATAATTGTAAATTTTATTTGCCTATCACCGTTTTATCTGCTAATCCTCACCAACACCTTATAGGTAAAACCATTGTCAATTTTGCTGTATCGCCTACATTTACAGACACTGTAAAATTAATTCGCATCAACAATTGGAATTTTAATTGGCAAGGTTACTATTTTTACAAAAAACCTGTTATTATTCCGGCTAATTACAAATGGCTGGGTATTCATACTTATGATAATACTACATCTAATCTCTACAACCCAAACAATCCACCACAAAATATGTACGCCGGTTATCAAACATCCGATGAAATGTTTTTTGATTCATTTATGTTTACTATCTATCAACCCGGTGATGAAAATCTTAACATTGATAGTTTAATGACTGTATCTGTAAAAGAATTTACAACATCGCATCTGCCTCATTCCCCTCAGATGATAGTATACCCTAATCCTGCCGATAAAAAAATTCAAGTTGCTATTTTCCCGAAAATACAAGGCAAATCCGAACTCTCTCTCTACGACATTAATGGGAGAAAAATTTTAGAAACCTCTACTTTTTCTTCTGAAGCAGTGTTAAATGTGGATACATACGAAAGTGGTTTTTATTTTATTGAATGGAAAAACACAAATAATCATCTTCAGTTTAAAGAAAAAATTTTGATACAAAAAAATTAAGGTATGGCTATAATCGGCTAAAATTTGTTTCGTATCTTTACAGCAAAAAGTTTATGTGTGGTATTGTAGGATATGTTGGCGATAAAAACGCCTTTCCAGTTCTGATAAAAGGACTGTACCGCCTTGAATACAGAGGATACGATAGCGCCGGAGTAGCATTATTAAATAAAAAAGGCGAACTTAATATCTACAAAAAGAAAGGAAAAGTATCGGAGTTAGATGCTTTTTGCAGAGATAAAGACCTATCCGGCACAATTGGCATTGCTCACACCAGATGGGCGACACACGGCGAACCGAATGATGTCAATGCCCATCCTCATTTGTCTCAAAATAAAAAATTAGCCATCATTCACAATGGTATTATTGAAAATTACTCTTCACTCAAAGAAGGATTAAAAAAGCGAGGACATCAATTTTTATCTGAAACAGACACAGAAGTGTTGGTACACTTGATAGAAGATATTCAACAACACGATAAATTATCTCTTGAAGATGCCGTAATTGCGGCACTGAATCAGGTCATTGGGGCTTATGCTATAGTGATTTTAGATAAGGAAAATCCGGACACTTTGATTGTCGCCAAAAAGAGTAGTCCTATGGTCATTGGCATCGGTAAAAATGAATATGTTATAGCTTCCGATGCTTCCCCTATTATAGAACATACCAGAAATGTAGTATATTTAGAAGATGAAACCGTAGCAGTGATTAAAAAAAGCGAGGATATTAAAATTATCAACTTAAAAGATAGAAAAGAAATTACTCCTTACATTGAAGAATTAACTTTAGAATTAGAAGCCATTGAAAAGGGTGGTTACGAACATTTCATGCTCAAAGAAATTTTTGAACAACCCAAGTCCGTTAAGGACAGCATGCGAGGTAGAATCAATGCCAATGAAGGAAAAGTATTTTTAGGGGGTATTAAAGATTATGAAGATACCTTGACAAAAGCCCGACGAATAATCATTGTAGGTTGTGGGACATCTTATCATGCGGGCTTGATTGGAGAATACTTGCTGGAAGATTTTACAAGAATACCTGTAGAAGTAGAATATGGATCCGAATTTCGTTACAGAAATCCCATCATTTATCCGGATGATGTAGTAATTGCTATTTCACAAAGCGGTGAAACGGCTGATACATTGGCAGCAATTGAGATAGCAAAGCAAAAAGGCGCTACAGTATTAGGAATTTGTAATGTAGTGGGATCTTCTATTGCACGTGCAACGCATGCAGGTAGTTATACACACGCTGGGCCTGAAATTGGTGTGGCCTCTACGAAGGCATTCACAGCACAGGTGACGGTATTAAGTTTAATGGCTTTACACATTGCTCAATTGAAAAAATCATTGCCTGTTAATCGCTTTCGTTCGCTTTTATATGAATTAGAAGCCATTCCTCAAAAAATAGAACAAGTATTGGAAAGTGATGCTTACATTCAGGATATTGCTAAAATCTACAAAGATGCCAGAAACTTTTTGTACTTAGGTCGTGGATATGGCTACCCGATTGCTTTGGAAGGGGCATTAAAACTCAAAGAGATTTCTTACATTCATGCGGAAGGTTACCCTGCTGCCGAAATGAAGCACGGACCTATTGCGTTGATTGATGAAAATATGCCTGTAGTATTTTTAGCCAACAAAGGGCCTAATTATGAGAAAGTACTGAGTAACATTCAGGAGGTAAAAGCCCGCAAAGGAAAAATCATTGCGATCGTAACGGCGGGTGATAAACACGTCAAGCCATTTGCTGACCACTTAATTGAAATTCCAGAAACCGATGAAGCATTAAGCCCGTTAATTTCAGTCATTCCATTGCAACTGTTGGCTTATCATATTGCAGTATTAAGAGGGTGCAATGTGGATCAACCTCGCAATCTCGCTAAAAGTGTAACGGTGGAGTAAAATTTTATTTAGTTATGCCTCAAAAAACGTTTTACATAGAATCTTATGGTTGTCAAATGAATGTGTCGGATAGCGAAATTGTTGGTGCTATTTTGTCCGAAAAAGGATTTCAATTAGCACAAAAAGCAGAACAGGCAGACCTTATATTACTTAATACCTGTGCTATTCGGGACAATGCAGAGCAAAAAATTCGTTATCGCTTGCGTGAACTGAAACAACTGAAAAAGCAAAAAAATACCATTGTTGGTGTATTGGGTTGTATGGCAGAACGATTGAAAAATCAATTGCTGGAAGAAGAGCAACTCGTGGATATTGTGGCTGGACCGGATGCGTATCGCTCTTTGCCCGATTTAGTAGAAGAAGCAGAAGATGGCAAAAAAGCCGTGAATGTCATTCTCAGTAAAGAAGAAACCTACGCTGATATTTCCCCTGTACGTTTGAATTCCAATGGTGTTACCGCATTTATCAGCATTATGCGGGGCTGTGATAATATGTGTAGTTTTTGTGTAGTGCCTTTTACCAGAGGAAGAGAAAGAAGCCGAAATCCTTATTCCATTTTGAAAGAAGTGGAAGATCTTTTGAAGCAAGGATATAAAGAAGTTACACTACTCGGGCAAAATGTAGATTCTTATTATTGGAACGGCGATGGTGCTAAAAAGGACTTACTTAAAAAAGGACAAGATAAAAACGCTATCACTTTTGCCAAACTGCTGAAAATGGTAGCAGAAGCGGATACTCAATTGCGCATTCGTTTTTCTACTTCGCATCCCAAAGATATGACCGATGAAGTGTTAGAAGTAATGGCGCAGTATCCTAACATTTGCAAATATATTCACTTGCCAGTGCAGAGCGGAAGTAATCCAGTATTAGAACGAATGAACAGAGGATATACTGCGGAGTGGTATTTAAGTCGTATTGAAGCCATTCGCCGCTATATGCCTGATTGTGCGATCTCTACCGATATTATAGCGGGTTTTTGTGGAGAAACGGAAGCCGACCATCAAGCCACGTTGGACTTGATGAATGCTGTAAAATTTGACTTTGCTTATATGTTTATGTATAGCGAACGCCCTAAAACATTAGCAGAAAGAAAATACAAAGACGATGTGCCAGAAGAAGTAAAGAAAAACAGGTTAAATGAAATTATTGCATTACAACAACAACACAGTGCCGAAAAAGTACAACAACAAGTTGGAAAAATTCACGAAGTTTTAATTGAAGGAGATTCAAGAAAATCATCTGAAATGTGGATGGGCAGAAACTCTCAAAATGTAGTAGTAGTGTTTCCCAAAAAACACCATCAAAAAGGAGAGTATGTAAAAGTACTTGCTACTCATTGTACCAGCACCACATTAATAGGTGAGAGCATAGAAGAAGGATAAAATAAAACTAAAATGTTGCAATTTAATGTTACTTTTTATTTCGTTGAAGTATTTACATTTAAGCCGATAAATTTGTAGAATTGAAAAGGGTAATTTTTAAATTTTGTATTTTCTTATGCTTATTGTTTATACAAAAATCTTTTTATTCTCAACAGCCCTTTGATATTTACGGTCCTTTTAATGCTGAAGTTTTCAAAGATTTAAAAACATCGCTGAAACAAGCCCATCAGGTTTACAAATTGGATTTAAGTTATCAAACCATTGACCCAAAACTTTTTAATAAAATCAATCAACTCAAAAACTTAATGAACCTTCAACTCAACTCTAATGGTATTTCTCAATTACCTGAATCTTTTTGTGATTTACATAATCTTGTTTATTTATCATCTTTAAATAATCCAATTAAAATACCGTGCTCTTATTTTAGCTTCCCTAATCTTCAATATCTTGAAATGGGGAATGCCCAAATAGACAGTATTCCATACAGCATCATCGCTTGTCAATATCTCAAAACATTGAAAATTTACAATAACGAAGATACTTTGAAAATCCATAAAAACATCAAGTATTTAAAGAAACTTTCTGAAATCATCATTGAAAACACTGTATTGGATAGTTGTCCAAAAGTTTTATTTAGGAACACAAATTTAAAAACTTTAGTACTTAATAAAACCAATACTTTTGCTTTGCCCGACAATCTTTATTCAGCAGAAAATCTTGAAACCTTAGTCATTGAAAATAATCCAATAAACAAAATACCTTGGAATATCTATCGTTTGAAAAACTTACGCATCCTTTCTTTTAGAAATACCAAAATAACAAAATTGCCCGAGAGCATCTCTGAACTTAAAAATTTAGAATATCTGGATATAAGAGGAACTTTGATTCCAGCCGAAGAAGTGGAAATCCTTAAAGCACTTTTGTGGGGCGTCGAAATAAAATCGGATTATAAATAAAATTTATGATAAAGTTTGTTTTAATAGATAAAAACTATGAATATGAAATTTAGAATAGGATTTGGATATGATGTGCATCCCATTGTAAAAAATAAGCCACTCATTTTAGGTGGTGTAAAAATTGAAACGGCAGATTTTGGTTTGGAAGGACACAGCGATGCCGATGTACTATTACATGCTATCTGCGATGCTTTGTTGGGTGCAGCCGCATTAGGTGATATTGGCTGGCACTTTCCCAATACCGATGAAAAATATAAAAACATTTCCAGTATAATATTATTGCAAAAAGTGGGAGAATTGTTATTAGAACACCAATATGCCATTTCAAACATTGATGCTACATTAGTAATGGAAGCCCCAAAAATTAAACCTTACATTCCAGAAATGAAAAATAACATTGCCAAAACTTTGCACCTCACAGAACAACAAGTATCTATTAAAGCAACTACCAACGAAGGTTTGGGATATGTAGGATCGCTTCAGGGGATTAATGCGTATGCTGTAGCACTGCTTTATTCCACATCCGTCAATCCCTTGTTTTATCCAGAATAATATGAAAGTAGCGGGATTTACGATTATTCGCAACGCTGAAAAATTTGATTATCCTGTAAGAGAATCTATTTTATCAGTGCTTCCTTTGGTAGATATTTTTATTGTTTCAATTGGACAAAGCGAGGATAATACAGAGCAAATTATTCGTTCTATTCCTTCTGATAAAATTAAAATTGTGCATTCAACTTGGGATGATAACTTACGTGAAGGTGGAAAAGTACTTTCTATTGAAACGAATAAAGCCAAATCGCACATTTCCGATGACATAGATTGGTGTTTTTATATTCAAAGCGATGAAGTGATTCACGAACAGGACTACGATAAAATTTATTCTTCTATGCAAAAGCATTTAAATGACAACAAGGTAGAAGGATTATTATTTCATTATCATCATTTTTTTGGTAATTATGATTATGTGGCTGTTTCCAGAAAATGGTACAGAAAAGAAATTCGCATCATACGCAATCGCTCGGATATTGTTTCATACAAAGACGCACAAGGGTTTAGAAAAATTAATAACCAAAAATTGAAAGTTAAAAATACCAATGCTTTTATTTATCATTATGGTTGGGTGCGGCATCCTTTTGCTCAACTTGAAAAGCAAAAACAATTTCATAAATACTGGCACGACGATGAATGGCTGCATCAAAACATCAATGAACAAAAAATTATGAACTATGAAGTAAACGATATTTTAGAAAAATTTTCTGGTACACATCCATCTGTAATGAAAGAAAGAATAACTAAATACAACTGGCATTTTGATTATGATAAAAGTAAAATTAAATTGCCTTTAAAAGAAAAATTACTGCACGAGTTGGAACGCTTCACGGGCTGGAGAATAGGGGAATACAAAAATTTTATTGAAATATAATGCTGTTGAATTATTAAATAGCTATCTTTATCGCTCAAAAAAGTTATGTCATTACTTTCAGAATTCAAAGCTTTTGCTTTAAGAGGTAATGTGTTGGATATGGCAGTGGGTGTAGTTATTGGTGGTGCGTTTGGAAAAATTGTTTCTTCTTTAGTAGAAGATATTATTACACCTGCTATCCTTTCTCCTGCACTAAAAGCAGCCAGTCTTACCAACATACAAGAGTTGGTAATACCTGGTACAGGTATTAAATATGGAATGTTTTTATCCAATGTGATTACTTTCATTATTGTAGCATTTGCGTTATTCATTGTAATTAAAATGATTAATAGGTTTAATAAAAAACAAGAGGAAGTAAAACCAGCCACACCACCTTCTCCTTCCAAAGAAGAAGTGTTATTAACTGAAATTCGTGATATTCTGAAAAACCATCAGAAGTAATCTTCTCATTTATATTAAATTTTTAGTACTATGAATAAAAGTATTTTTTACGTGCTAATTGCATTCACTTCTACTCTTCAATTTATGAACGCTCAAAATCAAGATACCATTAAGCATTGGAAATCTTCTGGCTTTATTGGATTGAATTATAGTCAAACGGCGTTAAGTAACTGGCAAGGCGGCGGACAAAATAATCTTTCTATCAATTCTATTTTTAATTACAACATTGAATATTCAAAAGGTATCATTAGATGGACAAATAAATTAGATGCACAATATGGGCTCAATAGACCGGGGGATGATAAATTGTTTAAGAAAAACTTAGATCAATTATTATTCGTTTCAAAATTGGATACCAAAACACCTTTCAAATATTTTTTCTATTCTGCTATGTTGGATTTCAGAACACAATTTGTACCCGGATATAATTACAAAGGCGATTCAATCATTGGCAGAGCCACATCCGACTTCTTTTCACCAGCATACATTCAATTGGCATTGGGTATGGACTATAAACCAGTAAATTATTTTTCAATCACTTTATCCCCCTTATCCGGAAAAACAACGATTGTAAATAGGCAATATCTGGCAGATGCAGGTGCATTTGGAGTAGAAAAAGCAGTGTATGATCCGAATACTGGTCAAATAATTACACCCGGGAAAAAAGTCAGAATAGAGTATGGTGGACGCTTAACCATTCGTTTCAAGAAAGATTTCAACAAGATAATTTTATGGGACAGTTATCTGGATATTTTTAGCAACTACTTTCACAATCCACAAAATATGGACATTGTATTTAATAATTTAATTACAATTAAATTATCCAAGATATTTACTATCAGCATTCTCAATCAAATGCTTTATGATGATGATGTTAAGATAATAATAGATTGGAATAAAGATGGAAAATTTGATCATCCCAATGATATTTATGGTCCAAGAGTTCAATTAATGTCTACATTGGGAATTGGATTAGGTTTTAAATTTTAAAGTACATTACATTTCAATTTCGTAAATTTGCACTCGTTTTCTAAGAGAATGAAAATTATTACTTACAATGTAAATGGCTTGCGATCTGCGATTGCCAAGGGATTTATGGAATGGTTAAAACAAACAAACCCCGATATTATTGCACTTCAGGAAATTAAAGCCAAAAGAGAAGATATAGGTACATTAGAATTGGAAACACTGGGGTATCATCATTACTGGTTTCCTGCTAAAAAACCCGGGTATAGTGGTGTGGCGGTATTTAGCAAAATAAAGCCCCAAAATGTTCAATATGGTTGCGACAATTCTTTATATGATGTAGAAGGAAGATTCATGAAATTGGATTTTGAAAACTTTTCATTGATTAATGCTTATCATCCGAGTGGCAGCAGCGGCGAAGAACGGCAAGCATTCAAAATGCAATGGTTGGAATATTTTTTAGATTACGTTAATCAATTAAAGCGTCAACAACCCAATCTAATTCTCAGTGGCGATTACAACATTTGTCATAAACCGATTGACATTCACAGCCCCGAAAAACACGAGCACATGTCGGGCTTTTTACCAGAAGAAAGATCTTGGTTTGACAAGTATTTAAGTTATGGTTATGTAGATGCCTTCAGAGTGTTTAATTCCTTACCACATCACTATACATGGTGGAGTTACAGAGCAGGAGCAAGGAGTAAAAATTTGGGTTGGCGGATTGATTATCATATTGTAACGGAAGAAATGAAAAAATACTTAAAACATTCTTCTATTTTAGCAGATGTAGTGCATAGTGATCATTGTCCGGTATTGCTTGAAATCGGGATGTAGCGCAGTTGGTAGCGCACCACGTTCGGGACGTGGGGGCCGCAGGTTCGAGTCCTGTCATCCCGACTATGTTTTTTCTACTACTTTACTGGAAAGTATGGCAATCTGCTGTGCAGTTCGTTGAGCGAGTTTA
>CAZNVL010000068.1:0-3206 GCA_964576565.1 uncultured Flavobacteriaceae bacterium
GAGTTATCCACTGATTTTTGAAGGCGTTAATTCAAACAAAGTTCGTAAAGCCACAGATGAAAAGAAAAAGGTTACCATCAGAACTTGCAAATACAATGAACTAAAAGAACTTTGGGAAAAACTCAACGAAAAGGTCATTCTTGAATACAAGTTTGACGAGGAAGCAACTTTCAAAACGCTATTTACTGAATTTCTGAAAGCACAAAAAGACAATTTCACTATTGAAGGAATTAACGAGCGCGTTTCAAAAGTAGAAATAAAGGATAACAAAGCCATAGTCAATGAACCAGAGTCCGTGTACAATCATAATATAGCCAGTATATCCACAATGAAATACAGCGAGTTTTTGAAGGAACTTGCGAAAATTCTGAATATCAATATAAAGACATTACATGAATCAATCAAGGATGCAGAGGTTAATATAAACAAGTATCTCAACCCAACAACCATTAGAATCATTAAACAAAACTTTGACTTTTTCTTAATGACTAAGGCCTTTGACAAATATTCAATTGAATATAAAAAGGTATCAAACTGCATTCACCCCACCAAACTAACAAACGAAAATGGAAATGTGCTTACAGAAATTTCCGCTTCTGATATTGGTGTATTGTTTTCAGAAGAAAAAGTTGCGGAATCATATCTTTTTAAGGAGTTATATTACGATTCTGAACTTGAGAAAACAAATATCACAACAGAAATTGAAGAAGTGATTGTGTTTACTAAAATTCCAAAAAACTCCATTAAGGTTCCGGTGGCTGGCGGGAAATCGTATTCACCCGATTTTGCTTATGTGTTAAAGTTTAAAGACGGAGAACAAAAACTACATTTTATAGTAGAGACCAAAAACTATCTCAATGAAAGCGGATTAAGTGAAGAAGAAAAGTCAAAAATTAAACATGCAGAAAAATTTTTTGGTGATCAACTCAAAATTGTATTTAAAACTCAACTCAGCAATAACAAAATCATAGAATTGATAAACCAAGTATTAAATAATAACCCCCAATGATATAGCTGCATGCAAACGATATTAAATAATGAGTTTTGTTGATTAAAGCGTTTACTGAAAAGCACAATGAATTAAACTCAACTTTATTAGGATGATGGTGGAATATTGCAAAACTCTTGAAGAAGTGGGTTTTGCAACGATCTTAGGTTACACCTTCTCTCCGATTTTGGATTCAACAATTTGGATTAAATAAGGTGTAGGTGCCACGCCAGATTGACGCCAGAGTATCATTCCACTTTTAAATAAAATAAGTGTGGGTACACCCTGAATATTGTAATAAGAAGCAGTCAGTGGATTTTTATCCACATCTACTTTAATCACTTTGACTTTGTCGCCAAAGTGTTGTGCTACTTCTTTCAGAATAGGTGCCATCATTTTGCAGGGTCCGCACCATTCTGCTGAAAAGTCCACTAATACAGGTGTTTCTTCGTTAATTAGTTGATGAAAATTTGTAGTATCGCTCATAAGTTTGTGTGTTTTATGGATTGTTAGTATTTAGTTTTGATGGATAATTTTCTGGAAATGTAATACTCCAGATTCCCCTTATATCGTATATTTCATAATTTTTTGCTTCGTCATTAGGATATAACTCTTGTATGGCTCGCATTGTTACATCAGGAATATTTTCATAAGGTTTTCCATGACAATTCAAACAAAATTCAGCCACATAAATTGGTGTAAAAAAGCGAATACCTTCACTCGTTTTATAGACCGTAGGCTGCTTTGATAAAGTTTTTTGATACATTTCGAGTACTTGTTTTTCAAGTTCATCCGGAGCATTAGCGGGATTTCTTAATTTTAAGGAAGTGCGCTTTGCTTTGATTCCATAATGAATAGCAAGCGAATCGGTAAGTGGTAAGGCCTTATGATTACAGTATTTTACGGCTTCATAATAGCCCTGTTGGTCTAACGCCGTTTTCAGACGCTGAAGAATACCTGCATACATTTGCTTAGCCAGTTTAATGCCTTCATTGATATAAACTACACTGTCTTTTGAAACAACAGGATAATAAGCACTCTGTTGAATTGTATCTTTGGCGTTAGGTTCAGTATGTTGACATTGGTAGAAGAACAAGGCAGATGAAATAACTATCCGCACGGCTCTGCTCATAGTAAGTTAAAGTTATTTTTGAATGGGAAGCCCTTGTGATTGCCAGTTTGTAATACCACCATCCAGATTGATGACTTTATATCCCTTTTTCGTTAGCACTTCGGCAGCACCTGCGCTTCTTCTTCCACTTCTGCAATACACAAGAACTGTTTTAGATTTGTCTAATTTTGAAATTTGTTTTTCAAAATCGTTGGAATAAAAATCTATATTGATAGCACCGGGAATTTTACCTTCACTTACTTCTTCTGATGTACGAACATCCAGTACAATAGTGTTTTTATCATTCATCAGTTTTTGAAACTCCGAAGGACTTACTGTTTTGAAATTAGCATTTTGAGCGCAAGCGAATAAGAATGTGCCTGCCAATGCAATTACTGAAAAGATGCTTAAGGTTTTTGTTTTCATAGTAGTAAATTTAAGGTTATTAGAAATTCAGGTTGTGCCATGATCCGGCATTATGTACTTCCAATCCATGTTTTTCAAGTACTGCTTTGGCCGAAGCGCTTCTCATACCAGAAGCACAACATAGCAAAATGGGTTGCTTCATTTTTTTGATGTCTTTAATTTTTGATTCGAGATTTTGAAGTGGAATGTTGATGGCATTTTTAGGATGTCCTGCATGAAATTCTGCAGGAGTTCTAACATCAATTATTGTGCCACCATTTTCAAGCATTTTCTTAAAATCTTCTTTTGTTTTAAGTCCAAACAATTTTTTAATAAAATTCATAATTGTATTTTTTTTGATTAAACTAATTCACCATCATACGACAATACACCGCCGTAAAGATTGTTGACATTTTTAAAGCCCAAGCTGGTCATATATTGACAAGCGGTAGTACTTCTTCCACCGCTTCTGCAATAGACATAATATTCTTTGTTTCTGTCCAGCGCATTGATTTTGTCTGGAAATTCTGCAGATGAAATATCAATGTTGATGGCATTAGGGATGTGTCCGGATTGAAATTCTCCGGAGGTTCTAACATCTACAATGACTGCATTGGGATTGTTTTTGATTGCGTTTTCAAATTCTGATGAAGTGAGTTCTTTGTACATAGTTTTTGAATTTTGAGTGATTAGTTTTGAGTG
>CAZNVL010000068.1:3306-12071 GCA_964576565.1 uncultured Flavobacteriaceae bacterium
ATGAAGTGAGTTCTTTGTACATAGTTTTTGAATTTTGAGTGATTAGTTTTGAGTGGTTAGTTTTGAGTGTTGAGTTATTAGTGTTGAGTATTGAGTGGTTGGTTAAGTATTAAATTGATTGTTGATTGAATATCTTTTTGGAATGCGTTTTTAGCAGGAGCATGCTATTTCAACAATTGGTAATCCTTCTTGTTGTGAAATAGCCGAATATCCACCTTTTACATCAATGATATTTTCAATTCCATTTTTTTTCAAAATGCTGCAGGCAATCATACTTCTGTAACCACCTGCACAATGAATATAATATTGATTTTGTTTTGAAAATTCATTTAAATGTTTTTGAATAAAATCCAATGGGATATTTTTAGCTTTTTCTAAATGTGATTTTTCATATTCCGTTGGCTTTCTCACATCTATTACATTAATATTTTCTGCTTTATATCTTTTAGAAAATTCAGCCGCATCTATTTGATGAATATCTGCAATTTTTTCACCTGCATTTTGCCATGCGGATATTCCTCCATCCAAATAACCTAAACAATTTTCATATCCTACACGTGCCAGACGAATGATTGCTTCTCGTTCTCTTCCTTCTGGCGTAATTAATAAAATTGGTGTTTTCAAATCTTCAATCAGCGCACCTACCCATACAGCAAAAGGACCACCATCTAATCCGATATTTATTGATCCCGCAATATGGGCCGTAGCAAATTCTTGTGGAGAACGCGTGTCAAGCACTAAAGCACCGTCGTTCATTTTTTCCTTAAATTCATTTACTCCGAGCGGAATATATTCTCGTTCAATGATATTATCAATGCTTTCGTATCCTAATTTATTAAGCAAAGCATTTTTGGGGAAATACTGCGGTGGTGGCAATAAACCAGTTGTTGCTTCTTTGATAAATTGCTCTTTGGAGATGTTTTGCAAAGCCCAGTTCTTTTTCTTTTGATTGCCTAAGGTATCATAAGTTTCCTTGCCGATATTTTTTCCACAAGCAGAGCCAGCGCCATGTCCGGGATATACAGTTACGTCATCCGGTAACGGCATAATTTTATTTCTCAAAGAATCATACAATAAGCCGGCCAATTCTTTTTCGGTTAAATTTCCTTTTACTGCAAGATCAGGTCTTCCAACATCTCCAATGAATAAGGTATCTCCTGTGAAGATGTATCGTTGTTTGCGTTCTTCATCAAGAAGCAAATAAGTTGTGGATTCTAATGTATGTCCTGGTGTGTGCAGGACTTTAATTACAATATCACCAATTTTGAATTCTTCACCATCTTTAGCAATGTAGGCATCAAAATTGGGCTCTGCAGTAGGACCGTATACAATTTGAGCACCTGATTTTTTTGCCAGATCAAGATGTCCACTTACAAAATCGGCATGAAAGTGGGTTTCAAAAACGTACTTGATTTGTGTGCCACGTTCTTTTGCTTTTTGAATATACGGTTCTACTTCACGCAATGGATCAATGATGGCGGCTTCGCCGTTGGATTCAATGTAATAAGCGGCTTCTGCCAAGCAGCCCGTATACATTTGTTCTACATAGTGTTTCATAGTGGTTAGTTTTGAGTGTTGAGTTTTGAGTGGTTAGTTTTGAGTAGTGAGTTTATAAATTTCGGTGGTGAGCGTGCTGAGTAAAATGATGATTAAAAAATAAGCATAAGATTTTTTTAATGCAATTGAATTTATAATTTTGTTCAGATAGGTTCCAATAAAAATCCCTAAGATAGAAAGAAGAGAGAATAATAAAATAATACTATAATGTTGAGAATCAAAAGTAGAAAAACTAACGAGAGTTCCAAATAATGCATTGATGAATATTATTAGAAGTGAAGTAGCGGTTGCATTTTTTATAGGCATATTGAATATTTTCATAAGAGCAGGTACAATGATAAAACCACCGCCCGCCCCTATTGCAGCAGCAAGAATTCCTACAAAGAAAGATTTTATTATGTATTGAAAAAAATTGGCATTAGTATGAACACCAGTTATGTTTTCAGTTGAATAAGAACGGTTTAATCCTTTCAGCATATTGATAATAATTACAGTTAAAACAGTCAGGAATAAAAGCATAATCAAATGGCTTTTTTTAATAACAACATTTTGTAGTTTGAATATAACATCGGGTAAGTTGGGTAAAATAAGATATTTTGTAACATAAAAGCTAATTAGCACTGGCGGAATAAATTTTAATGTAACGGTAAGGTCTATTAGGCCGTTTTGAATTTGTTTTACAATTCCAGTTAATGACGCTATTCCAACAATAATTAAAGAATAGGCACTGGCCTGTTCAGGATTAATGCCTATAAAATAAACCAGCACCGGAAAAGCAATGATAGCCCCTCCAGACCCAAACAAGCCAAGGACTACACCTATTAATATCCCCAATATGTATCCAATTGTTAGCATCTTATTCAAATGAGGTTTCAATACAACTTAAAACATTCAAAAACTTTTTACTCTTTAATGAATAAATCATGTTTTTCCCTTCTTTTCTACAATTTAAAACACCACGACTTTTTAAAATGCTTAAATGATGAGAAACTACTGCTTGTTCTAATTGTAATTCTTCTTGCAATTCAGTTACATTCATTTCTTTTTTGTGCTTTAATAAAGCAATAATGTAGAGGCGAATGGGATGAGCCAGAGCTTTAATTTTTTCTGCGGTTTCTATCCATTCTTTTTCTAAATAAGGGGCTTTTGTTTTTGTGACCATACATTTTAATTTTATGGCACAAATATACATATAAATATCTGTATATGTCAATATGTAAATATGTTTTTTATATTTTTTTAAGAACTTTTCTTCAGGGAAAAAATTCTTCAGCTTAAAACTGAAAATACAAACGAACGTTCAACTGTCTGTTTGTCAAATAATTAGGCACAGCGTACGATCTGCCTGTTACATCTTTTAACCATGTATAGGAAACTGTATTATTTACTTGCAATAAATTAAACACTTCTACAAACAACCAGGCATTATTCACATGATTAAAGATATTTTTAGTTTTTTTCTCACGATCCGGCTTAATAAATTGATAAGCAAAGCCAATATCTACTCTTCTGTAAAAAGGCATTCTTTGAGTTTGTTCCCAACGCTTGTGATTAGGTGGTCCAAAAGGTAAGCCCGTTCCAAACACCAGATTCATATTCATCTTAAAGTTGGGTAGTTTGGGTAAATAATCCTGAAAAAATAAATTAAATGTTAGGAGTTTATCGGTGGGTCTTGGAATATAGCCCGGATCTATTTTTACACTGTCCGTTTTAGTTTGGTCTAAAGTATAGCCCGGTATGATTTGCTGACCATCTTTATTGTAGTATATATAATGAATGTAATCAGGGCTTTTTTCCATCGTGCGTAATAATCCCACAGATAGCCAGCTTTCTAATCCTTTTACAAATTCTCCTGTTATTCTGAAATCTGCACCAGTGGCATAACCCAAAGCATTGTTGTTGGCAAAATAACGAATACGAACATTGTCAATTTCATAAGGAATTAATTGATTCAGATATTTGTAATACGCGGCCATACTTAATTTGAAAGGCCGATTCCACAATTTAATATCTTTATCGGCTGATAGCACAAAGTGGACGGATTGTTGTGTTTTGACATTAAGATGTAATGCACCTTGAATATCTCTCAACTCTCTGTAAAACGGTGGCTGATAATAAAAACCTGTAGAAAACTTAATCAACCAAGGACTAAATAAATCGGGTTTGTACGCCAAGGTCATTCGTGGTGAAAAAACATATTGTTGATTGACCGTCCAATAATTTCCACGCACTCCAAAGGTAAGGTACCATTTGTTTTCATCATTGGTATTTTCCCAATTAATCTGATGATAATGCATAAAACGAAAAGAAGACAAACTATTTTTTGTTTTGTACACATCATTGAGTTGAATGAAATCTGTATGATATGGCAAACTGTAACCTGCAGAATCATTGTATCTCCATTCGTTTAGTTTATCTTCTATTTGTTCGTACTGAAACCGAAGGCCGTTGAGAATTTGAATTTTAGAGCTGTATTGGTAAGTAGATTTTATTTCGGAAGAAGCAACTTGTGCATTTAGTTTATTTCTGCCATTTTCAATGTACGTCCCAACTCCCCGGTTAAATGCTACTTGTGCAAAGTTTTCACTGGCAGGATCCGCTTCTAATTGGTCAATCAGATATTGTCCTTGAACAGTGTATAATTCATTTTCATTTGTAAAATAATGAGAATTAATCCATTTGATTTTTAATTTGTCAGATGGCTTAAATATCAAACTTGCGGCATTTACCAATGTTTGGTAATGCATCTTTGATTGTCCATCAAAATACACGGTAAGGCGTAAAGCATTATTAACTGTTCCAAAATCTGTTTCACGAGTAGTGGGAATAACCAAAAAAAGATTGTCGGAATAAATACTTAAAACTTCAGCAGAAAATTGTGGTGAAAAGTTAAAGTTTAAAAATAGTTGTGCATCCCAGAATGTAGGGCGGTAGTCGCCTTTTGTGTCCAGTGTTTTCAAAAGATATTGATTGGATTTATACCGCGCACCGAACGACCAACTCATTAAATGATTTTTTGTAATTCCTTCCAGATGCAGATTATTTACCAATAAGCCCGCAGAAACACTGCCTTTAAAGCTCGTAGGCCGACGATACTGAATGTCTAATACAGAAGATAATTTATCCCCATATTTTGCTTCAAAGCCACCAGCAGAAAATTGTATGCTTTGCACCATCTCCGGATTTGGCAAACTCAAACCTTCCTGCATTCCGCTTCTTACAAGAAAAGGACGATAAATTTCAATATCATTGATGTAAGTTAAGTTTTCATCATAATTTCCGCCACGCACCGAATAAGCAGAAGAAAGTTCATTATTGCTGGTAACCCCCATTTGGGTTTTAATAATATCTTCAATGTTACCGGTGGTAGTTGGTAATTTGAAAAACAACTGTGGTGAGATGCTCTGCATTTCAGTAGGTTGATTTTGATATACAACATTCACATCAGTGATGATATTTGAAAATTGCAATTCTATGTTTAGTGTTTTTGTTTCATCTTCACGAATAAAAATAGTTCGTTGTGTTTTTTTGTAATTGATGTTGTAAAAAACAATCGTGAGTTTTTTATTGGATGGTACTTGTAAAAAATATTCTCCTTTAGAATTAGTAATGGTTTGGTATTTAGGATCTTCCAGCACAACCACTTGCACATCAGGTATAGTAATCCCCGCCGTATCTTTTACGATGCCTTTTAAGGATGAAAGATTTTGAGCAAATAAAAATTTAAACCCAATAAAAAAAATTAAAATAAAGGATTGTATTATTGTTATTCTCATTTGCTTCATCAAGGGCTAAAATAAATGAATTTATGGAAACGAATAAATTGGCTGATTATTATATAATCAAATCATGTTTAAAACATCTTTCATTTGAAAAATGCCCTTTTTATCTTTTAAAAATTCTGCGGCCAATACAGCCCCTACTGCAAATCCCTTGCGGGAATAAGCATGATGGCTTATTGAAATTGCATCAATACCGCTCTGATAGGTTATTTGATGAAAGCCCTTTTCATCTCCAGCACGATGGGCTTGAATGAACAAAGCCGCATCACGCTTTTGTAAACTCCATTGACGTTTTGATGGATAATGTTGAAGGATTTGTTCTGCCAGAGAAATGGCTGTTCCGCTTGGTGCGTCTTTTTTTTGTGTATGATGTACTTCTGTTATACTGACATCATATTCCGGATATTTTTTTAAAAGCGAAGCAACGAGTTGATTGATTTTAAAGAAAAGATTGACGCCAATGCTGAAATTAGAAGCATATAACAGCGACCGATTGGATTCAAGACATAACTTTTTTATCTCATCCAAATGTTCGTACCATCCTGTAGTGCCCACTACTACTGGGATATTCGCCTCAAAACATTTTTTGATATTATCTACAACGGCTTGTGGTTGAGTAAATTCTATTGCCACATCTACATTAGCATTCTTTAATGTACCACTATCCCAATGGTCTTTAGAAGTGAGTTTTAATACAATGGTATGTTTTCGGCTGATAGCCACTTCTTCTATCATTTTGCCCATTTTCCCGTACCCAATTATAGCAATGTTCATAAAAATTTTTTGGGATAAAATTACTCACTTGTTTTTTGAAAATTACTTTTTTCTGGCCACAACGACGATGCTATTTCCAAAAGGCAATTGAAAACCTTGTTTGATAAACCACGCATCTAATAACATTAATTTGTAAAATAGTGCATTCATCCAATCGGGTATTTTGAATTCTTGTATCACATCATCTATTGTAACTTGTTCAAGTGGTTTATTTTTCTTCATCATTCTGGAAATAACAACAAAAGGAAATAGTATTGTTACAAAAGAAGAAAGGAACACCACTTCAAAACCAACAGATTGTAATTTTGATTTTAGTTCTTTTGAAGTATATCTTCTTTTATGCTTGGCATAATCGTCTAAATAACTCCACATCCATTGATATTGCGGAACAGTAATAAAAAAATAACCATTGGGCTTTAAGGCCTGAAAGACGTTTTTCATCACAGCCACATCTTCTTCAATATGTTCAATAACATCAAACGCCCCAATGGCATCCAACTCTTCAAAAAATGGCATATTCAAGGCGTCCAACTGCACTAATTCTACATCCGGCAAGCGTTTTCTAACATTCTTTAATCCATCTAAATAGATCTCTGAACCTATTAATTGATAATTCAACGAATACAATGCTTTTAATACAAATCCATTGCCACATCCAATTTCTAAAACCTTTTTATGATTGTTTTCTCCTACAAACTTTCTAAATAACCTTACTAAAATTTTATTTCTCGCTTTGAACCAAAAGTTATTTTCTTCTAATCGTGCTAATAAATCAAACATATCCGGCGGGAATCCTTCGTTTTCTCTCGCCAGTTCTGGTGCATAACATTTGAATTCATCAATGATTTCAAAAGATTTATTCATTAAAAAATTTTTTTATGTGTGTTATGATGTAATCTAAATCCGATTCATTTAAATCAAAATAAAACGGTAAACGTAACAAAATATCTGAAAATTTATCTGCGTTGGGCAATTCTCTTCCATCGTGTTTGTCTTTGTAAAAATCCGATTGGTGTAATGATAGATAATGAAAGACGGCCTGTATACCTTGATTTTTCAGGTATTCTATCAACTTCGTTCGTTCTTCTAAAGAGCGACACAGAATGTAAAACATGTGTGCATTGTTCGTGGCATACGAAGGAATGTAAGGCAATTGAATACATCCTTTATCTTCTAATTCTTTCAAATGTTGGTAATAATAATTCCAGATGAACAGTCGTTTTTGTTGAATTTGTTCTAAATGTTCCAATTGAGCATACAAAAATGCCGCATTCAATTCAGAAGGTAAAAAAGATGAACCAATATCTACCCAGCCGTATTTGTTGACTTCGCCTCTGAAGAAAGCCGAGCGGTTGGTGCCTTTTTCCCAAATGATTTCTGCACGTTTTTCAAATTGCGCATCGTTTACAACTAACATTCCTCCTTCTCCGGATATGATATTTTTTGTCTCATGAAAAGAGAAAGCCGATAAATGCCCGATACTCCCTAATGGTTTCTTTAAGCCATTATCCATATAATAACTATCTATACATTGTGCCGCGTCTTCTATTACGAATAAATTATATTTTTTAGAAAGTTCAAGGATTTTTTTCATATCGTTGGCTACACCGGCGTAATGCATCACCACAATGGCTTTAGTTTTGGGCGTAATAAGTGATTCTATTTTATCTACATCCATATTAGGATGGTCGTCATAACTATCTGCAAAGATAATTTTAGCCCCTCTCAAAACGAAGGCATTAGCGGTACTGACAAAAGTATAAGAAGGCATAATGACTTCGTCATTCGGTTGGATATTGATGAGAAGCGCTGCCATTTCCAGAGCGTCTGTGCAAGAAGAGGTGAGTAATACTTTTTTGAAGCCATATTTGTTTTGAAAAAATTGGTGGCAAAGTTTGGTATATTTACCATTACCGGAAAGTTGTTTATTAAACACGGCATCATAAATGTAGTGTACTTCTTTTCCGGTGAGGTGAGGGCGATTGAAAGTTATGAAATCTTTCATAAGTAATTTTTTAAATCGCTTAATGAGGGAATTTTAATTATTTTACTATTATTAGCGATAATAGTATCTAAAACACTTTCTATCTTTTTATTTTTGTTTAAGTAAAAGCCATATTGAAAACCAACATTGAGTGCTGGTAATATGTCTAATGTAAAATCATCCCCTACCATTACCATATTTTCATTATTTATATGATGTTTTTGACCAATGAGATTAAAAAATTTAGTTTCCTTTTTTGATGTTTGATACATCTCACTAATAAAAATATCATCAAATACACCAGATAAATTACTTCTTTTGATTTTCTCTATTTGACTGTAAGTAGGATTATCTGTTAAAATAAATATCTTATATTTTTTTGATTTGAGGTAGTTGAGAATTGGAAAAACTTCTGAAAATGTATTAATTTTATCAGGGAATGCTTTT
Organism: uncultured Flavobacteriaceae bacterium; assembly: GCA_964576565.1. Taxonomy (GTDB): domain Bacteria; phylum Bacteroidota; class Bacteroidia; order B-17B0; family Aurantibacillaceae; genus BPGX01. Next base: position 11,851 of record CAZNVL010000068.1, read on the forward strand.
CTATACGCTTTTATCAATTCTTCCTTTGAGATTGATAGTTTAAATTTTTCTATTAATAAATCTATTAAATTTTCTAACTTACAATGTTCGATCAAATATAAAACATATTGAATATAAGCATTAAAATCTTGAATATGAGTTTTAAGATGATTCTCGTATAACAATTTTAGCCGTTCAAGTACGAGTTGATTTTGATCAATTAGCGTATTGTCTAAGTCAAA
>CAZNVL010000069.1:0-11958 GCA_964576565.1 uncultured Flavobacteriaceae bacterium
TAAAATAAGTATTTTTTTCATAAATAGAGTTGGCAAAAATACGATTTTTTTATTTGATGTAGGTTCAATTTACAAGTTTTACACTTTAAATGCTGATAACCCTACCCTTCCACGGAAGTGGAAGGGTAGGGTTTTTTCAAACAAGGTGCCCTTCCACTTTTGTGGAAGGGTTTCCCTTACAAGTTGCCTGAAAATTTTTCCCTATGATAAATTTCTGTAATCACGATTTATTGGGATATTTTTCTAATGTGTCAAACTTGAAAGTTGAATCTGCATTTTATTTATTTTTTTGAAAAATCATTTTTTATTTTTTACATTTGCACCCCTTAAAATTATTTTTATGCCAAAGATGAAAACCAATTCCGGTGCTAAAAAAAGATTCAAAATTACTGCTACTGGAAAAATAATGAGAAAAAAGGCCTATAAAAACCATATCTTAACCAAAAAAGAAAAGGACAGAAAGCGTCGTTTGGTGAGAATGGCTGAAGTGCATCACGCAGATTTAAATAATGTAAAATATCTGCTCTGTAAATAATATATCGTTAACCAGAGTGTTCAGCAAAAAGTGCTCAATATGTAAGCCGCTGCCACTCAAAAAAAATTACAACTATGGCAAGATCAGTCAATCATGCAGCAAGTAAAGCAAGAAGAAAAAAAATCTTGAAACAAACTAAAGGGTATTGGGGTGCCAGAAAAAATGTATGGACCATTGCAAAAAATACCTTTGAAAAAGGTTTAACGTATGCCTATAAGCATCGCAAGCTTAAGAAACGTGAAATACGTGGGCTTTGGATTCAAAGAATTAACGCTGCTGTTCGGCAATATGGTTTGTCGTACAGTCAATTTATTAGTAAATTAAAAAACAGCAATATTGATTTGAATCGTAAAGTTTTGGCCGATTTGGCAATGAATCATCCAGAGACATTTAAGAGCATTGTAGAAAAAGTGAAGTAAAATTGTTTGATTTTTTCAATTTTTACTGAAAAGGTTTCCAAAATGTTTTGGAAACCTTTTTTTATAAATTATCTGGATTGTTTTTGTGAATGTACGGTGGATGAATACTTTCTAAAGAAAGTAAGACGTTTTCGAAGGTAGTAGAAATTATGTAAAGAACGGGTAAAACATTGTGAAACGTATTTTTTCTTTCAGTTATTTAATCAGAAAATATGGATATTTGCAAGTGTGTATGAATTTTATTCTTTTTATATCTAAAAAAATAAGTCGATCTAACACTTTGCATCGATCCATTTCATCGCCGGCGGTGAATATTGGGGCTATTGCTGTTGGTTTAGGTATTACTATAATGGTTTTGTCGGTGGCGGTGATTCGAGGGTTTAAACAACAGATTAACAATAAATTACGAAATTTGACTTCTGATGTAGTGATAATGCCTTATCAGAATGAGGGTGATATTACATCCCGCCCGATAAGTGTTCGTGAAGATACATTGCATTCTATTCAACAGATTTCAATTTTAAAGTATGTAGAGCCGGTTTGTATAAAAAACGGAATACTGAAAATCAGGGAGGAAAATGAAGGTATTCTTTTCAAAGGTGTTATGCAGAACTATCCCTGGGATTTATTGAAGGATTATTTGGTGGAAGGCACTTTCCCAAATTATTCAGATACTTTCGTCAGTAAAGAGGTGGTGATTTCTAAAAAACTGGCAGATAGAATGAAACTTAAATTGAATCAAAAAATTATTGTTTATTTTATTAATAAACTAGTGGATGAAGAGGGTAGAGAAAAGATAGAATATCGGTCCAGAGATTTGTATGTTAAAGGAATCATTCATCCGCAGTTAGGTGAATTGGATAATCAACTGCTGTATGGAGATGTGAAGGTGATACAACGTGTTAATAATTGGGAAGCTAATCAATTTTCTCAGATAGAATTGTATGCTAAAGAATCTGCTTCTTCTGATGCTATCATTGAACATCTTATTGATAAAATTCCTTACAATTATCAATTGGTACGGGTAGAAGAATTGTATTCTAATATCTTTAACTGGCTGGAAATGATTGATGTCAATGCAGTGATTATTATTGTGTTGATGTTGATTGTTGCTTCTGTCAATATGGTGTCTGCTCTGATTATACTGATACTTGAAAAAGTATCTCTTATCGGCATCTTAAAGGCGCTCGGGATGAATAATTGGAACATAAAGAATATTTTTTTGTTTCTTTCTTTAAAGATACTATTTAGGGGTTTGTTGTATGGTAATGTTTTATCTGTTGGACTCATTTTACTTCAGCAATACTTTCATATTTTCACCTTAGATCCGGATGCTTATTATGTAGATTATATACCTGTAGAATGGAGTTTTATGGAGTGGTTATCACTCAATATCGGGACTGTCTTGGTTTGTCTGATGTGTATGTATGTGCCGACGTATTTAATTAGTAAAATGTTGCCGTCTGAAATTTTAAGATGGGAGTGATGAGGTATTTATTCTTATTTTTGCAAAAAATGATTGTATGACTACTCAATTACACTATACAATACTAATGGAGCAAACGCCTAATCCTGAAACGATAAAGTTTATTACCAATCATGTATTGTTGCCCGCCGGGAAAGTGTTATCTTTTGAAACTGTGAAAAATTCTGAAATGGCACCCATTGCAAATGCACTATTGGGTTTTCCATTTATCAAGAATGTGTTAATAGCCGATAATTATATCAGTATTACTAAGCAAGCATTTGTTTCGTGGGAGGATATTTTATTAGAATTAAGAGATTATATTTATGAGTATTTGAATAGTGGAAAAAGTGTGGTGGATTACGATGTAATTGATAAATTAGTATCCGATAACAGAGAAAAGGAAAGAACTGTAATAGAGGAAGTGGCTATTCAGCATAATGTTCCGCAGTCGGAAGCAGAACAAAAAATTATTGATATATTAAATGAATACATTTTGCCTGCTGTATCGCAAGATGGTGGGTTTATTACATTTGAAAAATATGAAGAAGGGGTGGTTTATCTTAAAATGCGTGGGGCGTGCAGTGGTTGCCCAAGTAGTATGCTCACTTTGAAAGCAGGAATAGAAGGGTTGTTAAAGAAAATGTTGCCGGATATTGTGAGAGAAGTAAGAAGTGAAAACGCGGTAGAATTATGAAACGGGTAAGTTTTTATACTTTGGGATGCAAACTGAATTTTTCAGAAACTTCTTCTATTGCTCAACTGTTTCAATCTCGTGGCTATTCTGTTGTGGACTTTGAACAACCGGCGGATATATGCGTGGTAAATACCTGCAGTGTTACTGAAAATGCAGATAGAGAATGTAAGAGCATTGTCCGAAAAGCATTGTCCAAGAATGAGGATTGTAAAATTATTGTAGTGGGGTGTTTTGCTCAATTAAAACCGCAGGAGATATTAAACATTCCGGGTGTTCAATTAGTATTAGGTACCAATGAAAAATTTAAAATTATAGAGTATTTAAAGTATCTTAATGACAAAGAGGCAAGGGCATTTTATTCGGATATTGAAAACGCCTATCATTTCAATGCTTCTTATTCTTTGGGCGAGCGAACAAGGACTTTTCTGAAAATTCAGGATGGTTGTGATTATACTTGTACGTATTGTACTATTCCTTTGGCGCGTGGCGAAAGCAGAAGCGATACGATGCAAGGCATTCTCAATACCATTCATCAAATTTTAGATAAAGGGGTAAAAGAAATTGTATTAACTGGTGTGAATGTAGGTGATGTAGGTTTTACAGAGGTTCCGGAACAGGGCAGGAAAAAGAGAAGTTTTTCGTTATATGATTTATTACAAGAAATCGAAAAAATAGAACAAGAGTTCCGGTTAAGAATTTCGTCTATTGAACCTAATTTGTTGAATGATAAAATTATTGAACTGGCGGCTTCGTCCAAACATATTATGCCGCATTTTCATATTCCGTTGCAGTCGGGTAGCAACACGATTTTGGCTAAAATGCAAAGACGTTACAAAAGAGAACTGTATGCTGAACGAGTTGAAAAAATTAAATCTTTAATGCCTCACGCGTGTATTGGAGTGGATGTTATTGTGGGTTTCCCGGGGGAGACGGAGGTATTATTCAATGAAACATTGGAATTTCTGAAAGCATTAGATGTATCGTATTTTCACGTGTTTACATATAGTGAACGAAAAAATACACTGGCCGAGCAAATGTCTGGTAAAGTACCGATAGAAGTGCGTAAAGAACGCAATGCTATTTTACGGCAATTGTCACAAAAAAAGCAATGGTATTTTTATCAACAAAATATAGGTAGTACTAGAAAAGTACTTTGGGAGGATACCGAAAAAAATGGAAAAATGCTTGGATGGACAGATAATTATATCAAAGTAAGTATGTTGTATGAGGAAGCATTGGTGGGTAAAATTGTAGAGGTGTTTTTGAAAGGATGGGATAGTTCTAATGTTTCTTTAAATGTAGAATTGTCTGAATCGTATAGAGACCTTGTATTCTAAAATACAAGGGTTGATTGTTTTTAGAGAAAAGGATTTAAAACAGGGTGTTCATTGTTAGATAAGTTGGGATAGTGAGAATTTTTGGGACGGTGGCTTTTTTGATTAAGATAAAATGAAATTGTACTTTTGCAAACTATGGCAAAAAAACAAGAACAAAAATCTCATCGGTTTCAGAAAAAAGTAAATAGTAATCAAACTTCTATCAGTTTGTTGGATAAAATTGAAAATTTAAAGAATAAATACAGCGAACGATTTGTTTTGTTGTTTTTCATACTTCTTTCGCTCATAATGGGGCTTCTTAATTTTAATGCTCGTATCAGCGAAGCACACGATGATGCTTTGTATATTGAAGCGGCATATCGTTTTGTTACGGAGTTTCCACATTATTTTTATACAGCCAATGCGCCGTTTTATCCAATGTTTTTAGCGGTTTTAATGAAGTTATTTGGGTTTAAATTGATTGTTTTCAAATTGTTTAATGTCTTATTTCAACTTTTCTCGGTGTATTTTTTCTTTAAGGCGTTTTATGATAGGTTGCCTTTTGTAGTGTTTTTACCTTTAATGGCTTTTGTATCTTTCAATCATCATATTCTTTATTTTTCGTCTATGACGTTTACCGAAGCTATGTTTATGTGTTGGCAGGGATTGATGTTTTATAGTGTGGGTAAAGTATTGGGTTTGCATTCAGAGGGAGTAAAGAATTGGAAACAACACAGCAGGACTTTATTATTATTTGGATTAGCGGTGTTTTTGATGATTGTTACAAGAAGTGGTGCTATTGTGATACTGCCCGTACTGTTATTTTATTTTGGGGTGATTTTGAAAGATAAGCGATTGACTATTGCATCTGCATTAGCGTTTTTAGTTTATTTTATTCCTTATAAATTATTTCTGAGATTGGTTTTTGGAAATGTGAGTCAGTATTCTAATCAATCAAAGATATTGTTGCAGAAAGATCCTTACGATGTATCATTAGGACAAGAAGATATTTCAGGATTTATCCAACGATTTTTTGATAATAGTAATTTGTATTTGAGCAAACGATTTTATCAAATTATTGGATGGATGCACGAGCAGAATAGCAATACTTATTCTTTTGTTGCTCTGATGATGTGGGTGTTGTTTTTATTGGGAATTTGGAAATTGTATAAAGAGAGAAAACACGTTTTGTTGTTTGTTTCATTTTACACATTGGCTTTGATTGTTTTATCTTTTGTGATTTTACAGGCAAGGTGGGATCAGCCAAGAATCATTATGGTAGCAATGCCGGTGTTGATTGTAAATTATTTTTATTTTTTACACAAAAGTTTCAAGAGTTCTTTTTTTAAGATGATGTATGTTATTTTGATTTTTGCATTTATTGGTTCAATGCTGATTTCGAGTATTAAACGTGGGGTGAAGAATGTACCGATTGTGTTGAAAAATTTGCAAGGTGATGTGTATTATGGTTATACGCCAGATTGGGTGAATTTTCTAAAAGCCAGCGAATGGTGCGGAAAGAATTTACCAGAAAACACACTGGTAGCAAGCCGCAAAGCACCGATGAGCTTTATTTATGGCAAGCGCAAATTTTTCCCCATTTATAGTGTAATTAAAAAAGATCCAGAGACCAATCAATCGAATCCTGATAGTGCCTTGGTGTTTTTTAAGCAAAATAAAGTCACACACATTTTATTAGCGAGTTTGAGAATTGATCCAACAAAAAATACAGGTCAGGTGATTAATACTATTCACAATATACTTGAGCCCATTCAAGAAAAATATCCATCTGCATTAAAGTTAGTGCATACAGAAGGCGATACAGAGCCCTGTTATGTTTACGAATTTGTTTATCCTGAAAATTTAAAGTAGTTTATGGCGTCTGTGGCATTAAAATTAGGTCAATGGATGTATGACTATGCTTATCCTGTGTATTTGCCATTTTATTTTGCATACAAAAAATATACTGAAAAATTTGAAATAGACATTTTAAGACAAAGTATTAAGAAAGGAAGTGTGGTGATAGATATTGGTGCTAACATTGGATTTTACACGAAGATATTAGCGGACATTGTTGGTGAATCCGGAAAAGTATATGCCTTTGAACCTGATAAGAAGAATTTTCAAAAATTAAAAAATAATACCAAGCATTTGAAAAATGTGGTAATTGAAAACCTTGCCATTGCTGAGCATACGGGAAAAATAAAATTATATTTATCGGATTTGAATGTCGATCATCGGACGTATCCATTGAATGAAAAAGCAAAGTGTATTGAAATACCTTGTGTGCGTTTGGAGGAATACTTTACAACTATTCCTTCAATAAGTTTTATCAAAATGGATATTCAGGGCTTTGAGCCCTTTGCTTTGGAAGGAATGAAAAAAATTATTCAACAAAATAAAGATATTCAATTATTATCAGAATTTTGGCCGTATGGCTTATTAAAAGCCGGTAGCAGTGCAGAAAAGTATTTTTCAGAATTGAAAGTATATTTTTCAAAAATTTATTTGCTGAAAGATAAAACATTATCAGAACTAACAGCAGAGGGACTGAAAGAATTACCGGTTTCTGAACAGTATTATTTTAATATCCTTTGTAAGAATGATTAAAAAGCGGCACATACCTTATTCATTAGACGATCCAAGAACAACAGAGTTGCACAGGCAAATTATTTTGGAAACGCCCTTTTTAAAGAAAGTGTATTTAATTTGGTATCAAGAATTTGAAAGGGTTGTGAAAGAAAATTATTCGGGTGTGTATTTAGAATTAGGTTCAGGCGGAGGATTTTTGAAAGAAGTTTTACCAAATGTTATCACGTCGGATATATTACCATTGAGTTATGTGGACAAACAAATTAATGCCGAGCAATTGCCATTTGAGGACAATTCATTGGATGGAATTTTTTTATTGAATGTATTTCATCACATTCCAAGACCATATTTATTTTTGCAAGAAGCCCAACGTGCCTTAAAATCCAAAGGGAAAATCGTAATGATAGAGCCCGCTAATACTTTTTTTTCAGGATGGATATACAAAACTTTTCATCACGAGCCCTTTGATGAAAATGGTGATTTGAGCATTGAATCAGGAAGGCCTTTGAGCCACTCTAATCAGGCATTGCCATATATTTATTTTATCCGGGAAAAAAAATACTTTCAAGAAAATTTTTCGCAATTAAAAATTTTGAGTATTCGTTATCATACTACATTCTTGTATTTGTTGAGTGGCGGTGTCTCGTATTATCCTTTTGTGCCAACGTTTATGTTTAGTTGGGTTTATTTTTTTGAAAAATGTATAAAACCTTTTCAGAGATTTACGGCCTTATTTCACACCATTATTATTGAAAAACAATGAAGATAGATATACAAACATATTTTAATGATTTAGCCCGAAAAAGAAAACAAAAGGGCATTAATAAGTATTATTGGGATGAAATTACTCGTTACATTGAATATTTTACACACGATTATGATGCTGTATTGGAAATAGGATGTGGCACGGGCGATTTATTGGCTCATATAAAAGGTAAACACAAAACAGGAATTGACTTTGCAGAAGAACAAATCAAATGGGCAAAAGAAAAATATGGACATCTGGACAATATAGAGTTTTTGGTAATGGATGCCAATGGTTTGAAATTAGACAAAAAATACGATTTGATTATTATCTCAAATGTTATTGGATTTTTAGAAGACATTCAAAAGGTATTTCAGCAATTACAAAATGTTTCGCACGAGAGGACAAAAATTATTGTTCAGTATTACAATTCATTTTGGGAGCCGTTTATCAAATTAGCAGAATGGTTGAGAATCAAGAAACCATCGCCTGTTCAAAATTGGCTAACCAGCGATGATGTGAATAACTTATTGTATTTAGCAGGATTTGAAGTGTATAGAAATACACGACAGATGTTATTCCCTTTTTATATTCCAGTATTTTCAACGCTTATCAACCGTTATTTAGCAAAGTTACCTTTGATTAGACGTTTGAATTTAAATCATTATTCTTTTGCAAGACCTTTGCCGTGTCAGAAAACTCAAAAGGAGTATAGTGTGAGTGTGATTATTCCCGCCAGAAATGAAAGCGGTAATATTGAAAATGCTATTTTGAGAATGTCTAAATTAGGAAAACACACAGAAATTATTTATGTGGAAGGAAATAGCACCGATGATACTTGGGCAAAAATTAAAGAAGTAGCTGAGAAATATAAAAACGAGTGGGACATAAAATGCTTTCAGCAAAAAGGGAAAGGCAAAGCCGATGCTGTAAGAGAAGGATTTCAACACGCTTCGGGAGATATTTTGATGATATTAGATGCAGATTTGACCGTGCCGCCAGAAGATTTGCCAAAGTTTTACGATGCTATTGCCAGTGGAAAAGGTGATTTTATCAATGGCACACGATTGGTTTATCCAATGGAAAAACAAGCAATGCGTTTTTTGAATTATTTAGGTAATCATTTTTTTAGTTGGCTGTTTTCTTTTTTATTAGAGCAAAAATTTAACGACACGCTTTGTGGGACAAAAGTAATTTTCAGAACAGATTATGAGAAGTTGATGAAAAACAGAGATTATTTTGGGAATTTTGATCCTTTCGGAGATTTTGATTTGTTGTTTGGGGCGCATAAATTGAATTTGAAAATTGTGGAAGTGCCCATTCGTTATAGAGAAAGAGTGTATGGCACGACAAACATCTCTCGCTTTAAGCACGGCTGGATTTTATTAAAAATGTGTGCATTTGCCAGTAGAAAGTGTAAATTTATTTGATGCTTTTGTATTACCTGATATATGGCGTTTTATATGTTGTTTCATTATTACCACTGCCAATGTTGTATTTTATTTCAGATGTTTTTGCGTTTTTACTTTATTATGTAATTAGGTATAGAAGAGAAGTGGTGCGGAAAAATTTATGTAATGCATTTCCTGAAAAAACTTTGAAAGATATTATTGTTATAGAAAAAAAATTTTATCGTTTTTTTATGCAATGGATTTTTGAAACGATGAAATTAATGTCCATTTCCGAAAAAGATCTCAAAGAAAGGTGTGAGTTTTCTGAACAATTTCAGGAAATTTTTAATAAGTATTTTGAACAGGAAAAAAATGTATTAGTGTTGATGGGACATTTAGGAAATTGGGAGTGGTCGGGGGCAGCATTTAATTTATATTTTCAACAAAATTTGTTGGTGTTGTATCATCCGTTGTCCAATAAAGTGTTTGATAGAATAATGATAAAAATTAGAAGTCGTTTTGGAACAAAATTATTGCCAATGCATTCGGCGTACAAGTATATTATTTCCAATAATAAAATAAATAATGTTTATACCTTTATTGCTGATCAATGTCCGTCTGTTGAAAATGCTTTTTGGATGAATTTTTTAAATCAAGAAACGGCTGTTTATTACGGTCCGGAAAAAATATTGAAAAAAATAAATGCAGTTCCTGTTTTTGTTTTTGTACTGCCGCATCCGAATAAAAAACGTGGACATTATTTGGTTGACGCTTTGGTAGCAGAAAAAGTAAATTTAGAGCAGCATTATCCTGTGATGCAAAATTTTATGAAAAAACTTGAAGAGAAAATAAGGGAGTATCCTTCAACTTGGTTATGGACACACAAACGATGGAAGCATAAGAAAAGTAAAATTTAACAAATTTTGGTATAATCTTTATTTTATAATTGGACATTAAATTTTTTATTACATTTACCCAAAAATTTAAGTTATGAAAAAATTAAATTATTTTTTAGGTTCAATTGTATTACTGCTGATAGCATTTGTTCATCCAGTAAAAGCCCAAATAGATATTCAACAACTGATTTCCTACCCATTTGATAAAGATTCCTTGTATGGATTTAATGAAGAAATGGCCATCAAAGAAGGTATAGAGCATAATTGTACATCTACAGAGTTAAAATATTTTTTATATAAAAAGAAAAGAGAGTTCATCATTCAAAAGTATAATTTACAAAGATTTGAGCCCACCGATTATCTATCGTGGTCAAATAAAAACACTCATCCACCTACTATCCAAACAACAGCGTGTAACAATGAAGATTTTGAATTAGGTAATTTTACAGGATGGAATGTCTGGGATGGAAATAATAATAATTCCTGTACGATGTCAGGGTGTTGTTCGCCAGGTTCACCACCAGTCATGATATTAACCACTCCGGCACCTGATCCTTATGGTACGATGGGAACTATCCCGAATTCCCCGCTTGGTGGTAATAAAGTAGCGGTATTAAATAATATCACTGGTGGGGGAAAAGCAGTGCGGATCTCCAAAACCTTTAATGTTACCCCATCTAATGCCTTATTTCAATTTGCTTTCATGGTAGCGCTTCAATCTGGCGGTCATCCTTGCTGCGAACAACCTTATTTTAAAGTACGATTATCCTATTCATCTTCATGTAGCGGCGCTCCTACTCAATTGTCGTGTCCTGCAATTGATATAACTCCTCCTTCTTCATCTTGCTCATCTTCCTTTTCTAACTGGGTAAATTCGGGTATTACGTACTACACTACTTCTTGGAATATTATATCTATTGACTTGACTTCCTACATAGGTTCTTGTATTACTATTGAGTTTACGGTTGGGGATTGTATATATACTGCTCATTGGGGGTATGTGATTTTAGATTGCTTATGCTCTCCGATGGACATTATTGGTAATGGCAATACATTCCCGGCAGGTACGCCTTCTATTGTTTTGCCAACTTGTGGTTCGTCCAATGCTACTATTACTGCCCCTCCGGGATTAGGTCCTTATACATGGCAAGGTCCTGCCGGTTTCCCAACACAAACTGTTCAAACTGTTACCACCAACATTACGGGTGATTATACTTTAACAATGAATCCTCCCGGTTCTTGTAGTCCAATCGTGAAAATTATTACAGTGACCATCACTCCGGCACCGGCTATACAATCAACCATCAATCAGCCAGATTGTAATAACCCTACAGCGACTGCATCTGCTACTACCTCCTTAGGAACGGGTACCTATAATGTGGTATGGTCTCCTACACCCGCTTCTTCCGCTACAGTTACAGCCAATACTTTTTCAGCTTCGGGTTTAGTGCCAGGAACGAACACTGTCACGGTAATTGATCAAGTAGGTTGCACGGCTTCTAATACTTTTATCGTAAATTCTGCTCCATCTATACCAACATTTACTATCTCATTATCGGATGATACATTGACCTGTAATCAACCCACTGTCAACGCAACGGCTGTCAATACGAATACCGATGTAGCATCGCCGAGCTACACGTTTACCAGTGTGTCAAGCGGTACCTTTGCCGGTAATCCTTATACAGTGAGCATGCCGGGGACATATACTGTGCTGGCATCCGATCCCTCTACCGGATGTATTTATACAAATACTTTTGCGGTGGGTATATTTACGACTGTACCTACAGTAACCGTATCGCCTAATTCGTTGAATATTCCATGTACGGGTTCAGCCGGCACATTTACAGGAACCTCTAATCCTACAGTGAATGTGTCGTATTCCTGGTTACAACCCGGTGG
>CAZNVL010000070.1:0-11957 GCA_964576565.1 uncultured Flavobacteriaceae bacterium
ATGCACCAAATGGAAAGTGCCAGTGTACAAAGTAGGAAAAGTGACTGCAGGAGAAGTAATGATAGATGGAAAAAAAATTGGAGAGATTAGTAAATATAAGAATTTATACGAAAAAACATTTCCAGAATATTTAGGGGAGTAATTGATTAAGATTGTGTGTATTTTGTATTTTTGTGAAGAATAGAAAGTTTTTTCATGAAGAAAAGAGTGTTGTACAGTTTGTTAGGTTTTGTGTTATTTGCGATTTTGTATAGTTTAATTGGTATTTATCGTATGCCAGCAGAAGATATGAAGGATACATTCGAAAAATCAAAGGTTTTGTTGTACAGAAAATTTTTGCTTTATCCCAATCATCATGATATTGTTATTTACAGAAGTGATTATTTTGAAGGGCAGGACTCATCGGTAGATGCCAGATATTGGTTTGTACAGAGAGTAATAGGAGTGCCGGGAGATAGTATTTTAATTGACAGTGGCAATGTTTATATTAATGGTAAATCAGAAAAAGCGTTGGACACTTATCAAAAAAATTATATTATTCAATTGACAGATAGTATTGAGAGAATTTCATCATTAAAGTCGCTATCAGACGAGAGTGTTTTGATTTCTAAAAATTTGGAATATGCTGTGAGTGCAAGTTTTACAGAGTATATTGTTCTAAAGAAAGATACGAATGTTTTAGCGATTTCTTTTCAATTAGAACAACCATTTGTGTTTGAAGACAACATTTATCCGTATTCAGAAAATCTAAAATGGAATAAACATTTTTGGGGACCAATGTATTTACCTAAAAAAGGAGATAAGATCTCCTTAACGAAGAACAATTTATGGATTTATTGGCCGCTGATTCAGGAAGAAGAAAAATCGGCTAATGTTCAGAATGATAGTTTGTTTATTAATAATCAATACATGAATGAATACGAATTTAAAAACGATTATTATTTTGTAATGGGCGATAATAGAGATAATGCAGTGGATAGTCGGTATTTAGGACCTATTAAAAGAAAGGATATTGTTGGTATTGTTTTTTATGTGTTTTAATTAGAATCTTTGAGAGTATGGTAATGGCAAAGAGTGATATTCCGGTTTTTTCTGTTCAATATTATGGAAACATTTATTTTTATTATGAGATTAGTAAATACAGGGAAATTTTTTTTGAAGCACAGGAGTATTATGTGAAACAAACACTTCGTAACAGGCAATATATTTTATCAGCCAATGGCACCTTGCCGTTAATAATTCCGGTGATACATCATTCTTCTAAGGAGAAAATGTGCGATAAAGAAATTTCTTTCAGGGAAAAGTGGTACAAGAAGCATTATACGGCTATTGTGTCGGCTTACAAAAATGCACCTTATTTTGAATTTTATGCGGATGAATTGCTGAGTATTCTAAAGTGTCCGCAGGAAAAAAATCTTTTTCAATTTAATTTAAATGTAATAATTAAAATTTTAAAATGGCTGGAGATACCGGTGCACATTGCTATCACTACCAGTTATCGTTCAGATTATTTAAAAGATTATAGAAATTTTTTTACTGAAAAAACAGAATTGCCGAATGCCATCAAAACGGCTTATTATCAGGTATTTTCAGACAGATTTTCATTTCAACCCAATTTAAGCATTTTGGATCTCATTTTTAATTTGGGACCGGAAGCAAAGGAATACATCAGAGGGTATTCTGTTTATTAAAAAATTAGTATTATTCTGCCAAAAATATGCAAAAAGTTGCCGATATTTTGTTTTTAGAAAACGTTCAGAAGAAAGATGTTTTATTAAATAAAAAAGTGAAAGGCAAGTGGCAAAGTATGTCCGGAAAACAGTTTTACAATTATGTCGTTCGGTTGGCAGCGTATATGAATAAGCAAGGATTAGTAAAAACGGATAAAGTTTTATTAATGGCTGAAAATTGCCCTGAATGGAACATAGTGGATTTTGCCTGTCAATTATTAGGGGTCATTACGGTGCCTGTTTTCCCCAATATCTCACATAATGATTTATCTTTTATCTTTGAAAATGCAGAACCTAAACTCGTATTTGTATCCAATTCAACACTTTACAAAAAATACCAATCCTTATTTGAGAAATATGTGCATCAAAATATCATTACTTTTTCTAAAATAGAGGATGTAAAATATCTCTACGATCTCATAGAAAGTATTACCATTGAAGATACAGAAGAAAGAATTTTAAATGTTTATAAATCTGTTGCACCTTCTGATGTGCTGACTATTTTATACACTTCGGGCACATCGGGACAACCGAAAGGGGTTATGCTTTCGCACACTAATTTATTATCCAACGTTTTGAACTGTCAGCACATTGCACCATTTAAAGAGTATTGGAAAGCATTAAGTTTTTTACCTTTAAATCATGTTTATGAAAGAATGGTGAATACGCTTTTTATATACAAAGGATTATCTATTTATTATGCCGAAAGTATTGAAAAAGTAGTAGATAATATCAAAGAGATAAAGCCCCATGTTTTTGTTTCGGTGCCGCGTTTATTAGAACGGGTTTATCAAAAAATCACTTCTGCCAGAGACGAATTAAAAGGTATAAAAAAACATATTTTAGCATGGGCTATTCAGTTAGGCGAAAAGTATGAATTAAACGGCAAGAATGGCGGGTGGTATGAAATACAACGATTTATAGCAGATAAATTAGTGTATAAAAAATGGCGTGAAGCGTTGGGTGGGAATTTACAATGTATGATTTCAGGCGGTGCAGCACTCAATCCCAAAATGGAACGTTTATTTTTATGTGCGAAGATAAACTGTATGCAAGGGTACGGATTAACTGAAACGTCGCCGGTTGTATCCGTCAATTCTTTTGAACCAAAAGGGAAATGTATTGGAACTGTTGGCTTAGTGATTCCGAATACGCAGGTGAAAATTGCAGAAGATGGAGAAATTTTGGTAAAAGGTCCTGGTGTGATGTTAGGATATTATAAAAATGACGCCGCAACGCACGAAAGCATTGATAAAGAAGCTTGGTTTCATACGGGCGATATGGGGGAATGGGTAAATGGTAAATTTTTAAAAATTACAGATAGAAAAAAAGAACTCTTTAAAACTTCTGCCGGAAAATACATCGCCCCATCTTATATTGAAAATAAATTAAAAGAACATGCCTTCATTGAACAATGTATGGTCATCGGTTCGAATGAAAAATTTCCATCGGCTTTGATTGTTCTGAATGTCCATGCGATTACACACAAATTCCCATCCAAAGCCAATTATTCACTTCAACAATTATCTGAAGATAAAGAAATAAACCATGAAATCCATCGGTTTATTCAACAACTGAACAAACAACTGGCACCACACGAACAAATACGAAACCCAAAAATTCTCGATGCACAATGGAGCGTAGAAAGCGGCGAACTAACGCCTAAAATGAGTTTAAAAAGAAAGTATATTCTTGAAAAATATAAAGAAGTCATCAACCACATTTACCGCAAAGATTTGCAAGCATCTTAAAAAAACGGATGAGTAAATAAATGTGTAGTATTACCCAATTAAGTGTGCAGATATTTTATTATTTTCGCCCAATATAATGCGGCAATGAAACAGTTTCTTTTTTTTATCATAATAGCGTCGTTCTATTATTTATCTGCACAAACACTGGTAGATAAAGTGGTAGCTATGGTTGGAAAATATCCGATATTACTTTCTCAAGTTGAAATTGCTTACAGAGAAAAACTGGCAGAAGATTCAACTGCTACTAAGTGTAGTATTTTAGAAGAGTTAATGTTTCAAAAATTACTATTGATGCAGGCAGAAAAAGACAGTGTTACTGTTACCGATAACGAAGTGGACGCGGAAATCGGCAGACGATTAGCGTATTACATAAATATGTTCGGCAGTCAGGAAAAATTTGAAGAATTTTATGGTAAAAAAATAAATGCTTTCAAAGATGAAGTCAGACCGGAAGTGAAAGATCAATTGATTGTTCAAAAAATGCAACAAAAAATAATAGGCGATATTAAAGTTTCGCCTTCTGAAGTCCAATTGTTCTATAAAAGTATCCCGCCCGATAGTTTGCCCCTTATCCCAATGGAATACGAATGGGCACAGATTTTGATACAACCCGAAATTTCAATGGAAGCCAAAATGCTGGCAAGAGAACAAATAGAGTCCTATCGTAAGCGGGTTCTTAATGGCGAGAGTATGAGCGTATTGGCAGCATTGTATAGCGAAGACCCGGGCTCTGCCAAAAATGGCGGTCGTTATGATAATGTGGCAAGAGGTATGATGGTTCCGGAGTTTGAAGCAGTAGCATTCAAATTAAAGCCCGGCGAAGTGTCCGAAGTATTTGAATCACCGTATGGTTATCATTTTATTCAACTGATTGCCCGAAAAGGTGAATTGGTAGATTTAAGACACCTACTCGTTATTCCAAAAATTCAAAATACAGATATATTTAAGGCAAAACAAAAAGCCGATAGTATTTATACATCTATTCAAAACGGATCGATGACTTTTGAAAAAGCCGCCCAACTGTTCAGTAATGACAAAGATACCAAACAAAACAACGGGGTGATGATTAATCCTAATACTTCTTCCGTAAAATGGTCT
Organism: uncultured Flavobacteriaceae bacterium; assembly: GCA_964576565.1. Lineage (GTDB taxonomy): Bacteria > Bacteroidota > Bacteroidia > B-17B0 > Aurantibacillaceae > BPGX01. The sequence goes on from CAZNVL010000070.1 coordinate 4,580, forward strand.
ATAGAAGATATTTCAAGAATAGATCCTAATTTAGTAGTCGTGTTTGAAAAAATGAAAAGTGGTGAAATCACAAAGCCCATACAACACCTTACATCGGACAATAAACCGGCATTTAAAATTATTCGACTGAATCATCTTACAGAACCACACAGAGCGAACTTAAAAGAGGATTACCAAAAACTGGCTCAACTGGCACAATTAGATAAACAAAAACGGCTGATTAAAAAATGGATTGCACAAAAAAGTGCTATAACCTATATTAAAATTGATAATGAATTGTACAATTGTAAGTTTTCAGCTTATTGGAAACTTTTTAATAATTAAAACCTTAAATAATGACTTATGACGAATGTGGTTTCAGAAAAAGAAATGGTGACTCAACTTCACAAGGACTATCAGTTATTACGAACAGAAATTGCAAAAAAAATAGTTGGTCAGGATCTGGTAATCCAACAAACCTTGATTTCTGTGTTTTCAAAAGGTCATTGTTTGCTGATTGGAGTGCCGGGCTTAGCCAAAACATTGTTGGTTAAAACCATCGCTGATGCATTAGGACTACAATTTAGCCGTATTCAGTTTACACCCGATTTAATGCCCAGTGATATTATTGGTTCGGAGATATTAAACGAACAAAAACAATTTCAATTCATCAAAGGGCCCGTTTTTGCAAACATTATTCTGGCAGATGAAATTAACCGTACGCCGCCCAAAACACAATCTGCATTATTAGAAGCTATGCAGGAACAACAAGTTACCATTGCCGGTAAACTGTATACATTGCCACAACCCTTTTTCGTTTTAGCTACTCAAAATCCTATTGAACAGGAAGGCACTTATCCTTTACCAGAAGCACAATTGGATCGATTTATGTTGAGCATTCAATTGACCTACCCAAGCCCTGAAGAAGAAATTCAAATCGTCAAACAAACTACCTCAGATTACGATAGCCAGATAGAATCTGTTATATCCAAAGAGAAAATTGAAGCATATCAACAAATCATCAGAAAAGTACCGGTAACAGATTTTGTGGTGGAATATGCGGTTAAACTTGCTCACCTGACCAGAGATAAAAACAATCCGCTCACTAAAAATTTCATTGAATGGGGCGCCGGCCCAAGAGCGTCACAAAATTTAATATTAGGTGCCAAATGCCACGCTCTGTTGAATGGGAAATTTAGTCCCGATATTGAAGACGTCAAGGCGGTGGCAGTGGCTGTTTTGCAACACCGTTTGGTATTAAGCTACAAAGCAGAAGCAGAAAACATCAAAGTACAAGAAATCATCCAACAACTGATTGAGCAAATTAAATTATAAAAGATTATGAAAGTAAACAACGACTGGGATTTAAGTTCAGATGAACAAAAAGAAGCATTGAACGGAGGTAAAGAACTCACTCAGGAATTTCTATTCAATGAAAAAAATTTCAACACACTTCTTATCCAAACCAATCATTCACAAGCATCGAATAGCGCTCCGGTATTGGATGTGCAAAAATTTATAGAGCAGTATTCAAATCCATCAGATAAAAACGATTTACTTTTATGGTTAAAGCAAAATAATTATAGAACTTTACTTCTGGACCAGATAAAACAATGTAAAGAAGCAATAATACTTTCTAAATTAATTGCTGCCTATTGGGAAGCCGGATTCAACGAACCGACGGACTTATTAGTATTTATTCCATTCTTATTATCTTCTGATATGTCTGTTGTTTTAGAAGCATATAGTGCTATTATGGGATTATCTAAGCCGTTTTTAGAAAAAGATGTTCGGCAGGCCATTGAATGGATAGAGCAGGCATTGCCATTATCAAAAGATACTTCTGTTTGGGTAGAAGAAGTGTTGGAAATGTTGAAATCTGAACTATCTGCTAACTATTAAAGAAATTTAGATTAAGTGAAAAAAATAATCATTGCCATTGATGGTTATTCGGCTACCGGCAAAAGCACGTTGGCAAAAGGATTGGCTAAGAAACTGGCCTATCTGTATATTGATTCAGGGGCAATGTACCGGGCAGTGGCTTATTATACGTTGAAAAACAATTGGATTCAGGACAATACGATTTTGTTAGAGCCCATCATTCATCATCTTCCGTCTCTGGATATTCAGTTTATATTTAATCCTGTGACGTATTCTTCAGAAACCTACTTGAATGGTGAGAATGTTGAGAAAATGATACGAACCCCGGAAATATCTTCTATTGTTAGTAAAATCAGCAGCATAAAAGAAGTCCGGAAATTTTTAGTGGAAAAACAGAGAGAATACGGAAAAAACAGAGGCATTGTGATGGATGGGCGAGATATTGGTACGAATGTATTCCCGGACGCAGAACTAAAATTATTTGTCATCACCGATCTGGAAGTGCGGGTAAAGAGACGATTAGATGAACTGCATAGTAAAGGAATATATGTTACAGAAGAAGAAGTCAGAAAAAATTTGTTGGAAAGAGATCAGATGGATATTAGCAGAAAAGAAAACCCCTTGATAAAAGCGCACGATGCGGTTGTAGTAGATACAACTGATCTGGATAGAGAACAACAACTTGAGTATGTGCTCAAACTCATACACGATTATAAATTGCTTAACGAATAATTTTATTGTCAATGAAACAAAATCCACTGTTTCATTTTACTTATCACTTCTGCTATAAAGGATACTATTTAGGATAAACTTTTTCGGTAGTTTGACGTTTGTCTGTAACAACTCATTCTGATAGTGGCTCTGTAATTTTACCATCTACTATGTGAATAACTCTATCTGCCATTTGTGCTAAATGTTCATTGTGTGTTACGATGACAAAGGTTTGATGAAATTCTTTTTTCAATTCAAAAAATAAGTGATGCAGGGCTTCGGCGTTATGGCTATCTAAATTTCCTGTTGGTTCATCTGCAAAAATAACTTTCGGATGATTGATGAGCGCCCGTGCAACAGCCACTCTCTGCTGTTCGCCACCCGATAATTCCGATGGTTTGTGATGTAAACGATGCGATAATCCAACTTTTTCTAAAAGTTCTTTCGCTCTTTTTTCTGCTGTGCTTTGCTTTTCACCCTTAATCAATGCAGGAATAAATACATTTTCTAATGCTGTAAATTCAGGCAACAAATGATGAAATTGAAAAACAAATCCGATGTTTTGATTTCTAAAATGCGCAATTTTTTTTTCATTAAAAGTAAACACATCTTCACCATCCATAATCACGCTTCCACTTGTTGGTTTGTCTAATGTTCCGAGTATACTTAAAAGCGTTGATTTTCCTGCACCAGAAGGCCCTACTAAACTAACGACTTCGGACTTATGAACCTGCAACGAAATACCTTTTAAAATCTCGGTATCTCCAATTTTTTTATAGATATTTTCTGCAATAATCATAATATAAAATAACAATATAGTGAGATGACAAAAATACAAAATATATCCAGCCAAAATCCTGCTTTCACAAAACTTCTCAAAGAAACATAGCCACTGCCAAATGTAATAGTATTGGGCGCTGTAGCAATAGGTAACATAAAACCCACCGAAGCCGATAATACAGTGGGAAATAACAACTTACTTTGAATATCCAGCGGATAATTTGAAATCATAGCCACAATGACAGGTAATGCCAGCTGTATAGATGCAATGTTAGAAGCAAATTCACTAATAATTACTACAATAGTTGAGATAATTAAAGCAAGCCAGAAAGGTGACATTGTCTTTACAAATTCTAATTGTTTTACTAAATAATTTATTAACCCTGATTTTTCAAATCCATAAGCTAAAGCAAATCCTCCACCAAATAATAACAATATCTCATATTTCAATTGTTTTACATCATTCCATTCTAAAATTTTTTTTCCTTTATTTTGCTGACTTGGTATTAAAAACAATACCACGCTCATTCCTATGGCCACAACCGAATCATCCAAATAATCTGAATGACGAAATAATGTCTTCCATCCTTGAATATTGAAAAATCCAAAATCCCAGCCATCTTTTGTTAACCATAAAATAATTGTGATACCAAACACTATTGAGATCACTTTTTCTTCGTAGCTCATTTGAGAGGTCTGAAAAGTTTCTTTTATGGGACGGATCTTAATTTGACTACTGATTTTATTCAAAAATAAAACTTGTAAAATGAAATAACATCCTGATAAAATTAAAACACTTAATGGAAAAAAATATCCTATCCATTGAGCAAATGAAATATGAAAATTTTCGGGCATCCACTTTGGATACATTTTGAAGAAATACATATTGGGTGGTGTGCCCACCGGTGTGGCCATTCCGCCAATGCTTGCCGCATAAGCCATTCCCAGTAATAGAGCTGTTGCAACTAAATGACGTTCTTGTTGATTAAAACTTTCTTGAAATGTTTTGACCAAAGCCATTACTACTCCAAACATCATCAAGGCCGTTGCGGTATTACTTATCCAATTACTTATTAAAAAAGTAGAAGCCATAATTCCAATTAAAACCCCACGAACACTACTTCCGGTAATACTTAAAATAAACCGAGCTATCCTACTGTGCAAATGCCACTTTTCAATAGCAATAGAAATAAGAAAGCCCCCTAAAAATAAGAAAATAATACTATCCCCATATTCTCTTGTAACTTCCTTTACCGAACAAATTTGTGAAACAGGCAATAAAACTATAGGTAGCAAAGAAGTAACCGCCAGATGCACACATTCTGTCATCCACCATATAGCCATCCACAAAACAATACCCATCATTCTGTTCATTTCATCAGAACCCTGAAGTGGCTGAAATACCCAAAACACCACAAACAACAAAGGTGCTATTAGTAAAAACACCTCTTTTGTCAAAAATTTTTTCATAACTTGCTCAAAAGTATTTTTTGATTTTGGAAAATCCAAATTCAGAAATTACAAAATAATATATCAAAAGATGATTTACATCATATTTATCAAACTTTAATACCTCTATTTTCGTAAAAAATTCTTTATGAAGAGAATACTTTTAATGTTTGCATTAACCAGCACTGCTTTATTAGCACAACAAAGGTGCAAATTGAGAATATATACTGAAATTGATGATTATTATTTATACATTGATAATCATTTGTTAGGAAAAAATGTGAGTGCTATAGATACTTTAAGTTGTGAAGACCATTACATTAAAGTAACTTACGATAATGTTGTTGTATTTAGTGAAATACTTACCTTTAAAGAAAATGAAAGCAAAAGTATTTTGATAAAGAAAACAAAAGAAGTAGAAGAAAAATTATTAAAATCAAAAGCAGATGAAATAGAAAAATACAAACGTGAAAAAGTAGATGTAATGATAAGCAAACAATACGTTACCACAACGGATGTAAATTTACAACATTATTCCTACAATCCAATGTTTCCTAATTATTACTCTTTAAATTATTCAGGTGCTACTTTTGGTGAAAGTGTTACAACAACACAAGAAATTTCAGATTGGTTTTTTGCCAAAGGTGGGGCTGTTAAGTTGAAGGAAATAGAATTTATCAAATTACACAATACCCTTACATCTAATATAGTTTATCTACAAAATGTAAATGAAAAAGTAAAGCAGATTGATGAAGAAAATAAAAAAATTGAAAAGAAAAATAAGAAAAAATCAATGTGGATGAACTTGGGCGGCACTTTATTTTTATTTGGTATCCTCTTTATGGTTTGGGGATTTATTGAAATTCTTGTCCCTATATTTCTCACTACGGATACTGCCGTCAATGTTTTTTTCTTTGGGCTGGGTGGCTTTCTTGTTGGAATGCCGTTTACCTTTATGAAACTTCTACCGTATGTTTCGTATCCTGATCATTTTATTTCTTTGGAAGATGCAATTAAAATGAAAGATGAGTATAACGCTAAATTAAAAGAAAATTTAGGATTACCCAAAGATTTTGATGTCCTCAAATAATGTTTTTGTTTTTACCTATTTTTGCTCAAAAAAATGTTACACAGAAGACCAAGAAGAAATCGTAAAAATGCTGTTATTAGAAACTTAGTACAAGAAACCAACTTAACAATTCACGACTTCATCTACCCTTTATTTGTAAGTGATAGCGTAAAAGATAAATTTGAAATTCCCTCAATGCCCGGCATTTACAGATTTTCAATAAATAGTATTTTAAAGGAAATTGAAGAATGTTTAAACTTAAATTTAAAAGTATTTGCCATTTTCCCACATATTTCAGATGCTCTCAAAGATAATCAGGCCAGTGAAAGTTGGAATGAAAACGGATTATATCTAAAAACTCTTCGTTTGATAAAAGAAAAATTTCCGGAATGCCTTATCATCTCTGATGTGGCAATGGATCCTTACAGTAGTTATGGACACGATGGTGTTGTTGAAAACGGCGAAATAGTAAACGATAAAACACTGGAAATACTAGGAAAAATGGCCTTAGCACAAGCACAAGCCGGTGCTGATATTGTCGCCCCGAGTGATATGATGGACGGACGAGTGGGATATATCCGAGATATTTTAGATAAAAATGGCTACACCAATGTTTCTATCTTAGCATACACCGCCAAATATGCCAGTGGCTTTTATGGACCTTTCAGAGATGCCTTGGAAAGTGCACCAAAATTTGGTGACAAAAAAACTTATCAAATGAACCCTGCTAATCAAAAAGAAGCACTCATTGAATTAGAATTAGATATTTTAGAAGGTGCAGATATGGTAATGGTAAAACCCGCATTGGCTTATCTGGATATTATTCACTTATTTAAAGAGCATTCTAACTTACCTATTGCTGCCTATAATGTAAGCGGTGAATATGCTATGATTAAAGCCGCAGGACAAAAAAACTGGATAGATGAAAAAAAAGTACGAGACGAAGTGTTATTGAGCATCAAGCGTGCCGGAGCAGATATTATTTTAAGTTATTTCGCCAAAGAATGGGTAATGGATAACTGCTAAGCAATTGTTAGCCGTGAGAATACAGCCCGAGTTTATTCCCTTCTGTGTCTAAAATATAAGCCACATAGCCACTTTGTTGATCAATATACGTTTTAGCAATGCTTATTCGTCCATCTTCTAATTTATTTTTTAATAAGGTCTTAGGCATCAGAATTTTTCCGCCAAATAACTCTGTTTTTCTTAAAACATTCTCCATTCCTATTGCATTGACATCAAAAAAAATCACAGAGCCAAAAATTTCTTTATCTTTTTCTGAAATAGTTCTCAATGCCCCTGTAATATCAAAATGCTCCCGCCTTTTGCTCACAAAAACAGCGTGCTGAATACCTCCAAAGACCTGCAAATCAAAGCTCACATCCAGGACATTCTCATAAAAGCGAATCGCTCTGTTCATGTTTTTTACAGGAATCTCAAACCAGCAAATCAGTTTCATATTTTTTTCACAAAGATATTAAATAAGCATTAAAGAGAAAACAAAGAATC
>CAZNVL010000071.1:0-11652 GCA_964576565.1 uncultured Flavobacteriaceae bacterium
TTTCTCCAGTTGGCATGATTCAATGTTTCTGACCATATTAAATAATTACTCAATCTTGCTTGCTTCATTTCTTCCAATACAAAATCTCTAAAATTCAATAGCACTATCCATCCCTCTCCTTCCAGATCTTCCCACCATTCTTCATAGTAACAATCATCCGACGAGTGAAAATTCAACACATTTTCTCCTATCAATATAAAATACCGAATCCCTTGATAAACCATCTCATCAATCACATTCCGCTTGAAATGCATAATATCATTATTTATTGCATCGTTCCATTCGCCCAACATTTCTATAATTGCAAACTTCCGCTGATAATCCACAAACAAAATTTTAATGTATAATGTTTCACTCCCAATATCATCCCAATAAGGATGAATAATAAAATTATAAATTTGATTTTCATTAGAGTATAAATCATATTCCTTTCCATAAAACGGCGAACGAACATCGTACTCTGCTTTGTATAAGTTTCTCCATCGGCTAAATGGCTCAATGTTATGCATACTTTAATTTTTCAACATTTCATTTAAGTGAAATAATTCATCTTCCAGATTACTTGCATCCATTATGGCCCCTTTATGTTTTTCAATAATTTGTCCATCCTTCAAAATATAAATTGTCGGAAAACTCTCAATTCCTAAATTAGACAATGCCTCTTCACTTATCAAAAAATCCAAACTATCTAATTTTAATCGGCGTTTCAAATTTTCAACTTTTACGACTGATTCATCTGTAATAAAATAAATCTTTAGAAACTTAAACTTTTCAAAATGACTTTGAACTAACTGCATTTCTGCCACACAAGGTGCACACCACGTTTGAAAGCATACTACCATTGCTTTATTCAAATCATTTTTACTTAAATAAATTTCTTTGGCATTTAAATCGATTAGTTTCAGATCTGAAAAATCAACATCTGGTGTATAAAAGAAAACCTGATACGCCCTGTAAAGAAAGAAACCAGCAATAAAAATTAAAACCGCTATTTTGATTTTTTCTCTCATTTTATTCAAAATATCTTGTTGAAAAAAGTTTGTTGAAATACTTTTAGGTGCGTGAATTTACAAATACTTTTGCAGCCATTATGGGATGTTTCAGATTAATAATAGCGTGGTTTCTAAAAATAATTTTAATTTTTGTAATAGTATCCATATTGAGTGTTTTGCTTTTCAAATACATTCATCCTCCTATAACACCATTGATGATGAAACGAATGATGGAGCAAAAAATGAACGGTGAAGAAATTCGCTGGCAATATCAATGGGTGGCACTGGAAAAAATTTCACCTAAACTGCAATTGGCCGTTATATGCAGCGAAGACCAAAAATATCTGGAACATTACGGATTTGACTGGGAATCCATTCAAAAAGCATTTGAACAAAATCAAAAGCAAGGAAAAATTAAACGGGGCGGCAGCACCATTTCTCAGCAAACTGCTAAAAATTTATTTCTGTGGGATGGACGCAGTTATCTGAGAAAAGCACTGGAAGCGTGGTTTACACTTCTCATTGAAACTTTTTGGGACAAAGAACGGATTATGGAAATGTATCTAAACATCATTGAAATGGGACGTGGCGTGTATGGTGCAGAAGCCGCCTCATTGTATTGGTTCAAAAAACATGCGGACCAATTAAATAAAGACGAAGCCGCTGCGATAGCCGCTATACTCCCTAATCCCCAAAAATATCGTGCTCATCCTTGTAGTTCTTATATTTGCAAGCGAAAAGAATGGATAAAGCAACAAATGAATTATTGGGGCAACAAAATAGATTACAACAAATATAAAGATGATGATGAAAAATAGTACTATAGTTCTGCTAATTACTTTTGTTTTTGTATTTACAAAACCTGCTGAAACCAATATACAGGAAAGTATTACTTTTTCGACACTTTCACCTTTAAAGTATTCTAAAACGAGTTCTCATCTTAAATTAAATTCTTCTACACTGCGATTTTTATCTAACAAAATCCATGAGCATTATGAAAAATTATTTCATCAAAAAGCGTTTAACGGCTGCGTGTTGATTGCAATTGAAGATAAAATCATTTACGAAAATGCTTGGGGATATAATGACATGAAACAAAAAACTTGTCTGAGTACTAATAGTTTATTTCAATTAGCATCGGTGAGTAAGATATTTACAGCAACCGCCATTCTAAAACTATACGAACAAAAGAAACTGAAATTAAATGACCTCGTCCAAAAATATCTTCCTGAATTCCCCTATTCGCAGATAACTATTCATCACTTACTGAATCACACTTCTGGCTTACCTAATTACTTACACTTAATGCCCGAGATAGGCAGACAAGATACCATTTTATCCCATCAATCTGTATTGCAATTTTTAATCAAAAGAAAATTACGTCCTGAATTCAAAGCAGGAAAAAGGCATAAATATTGTAACACCAACTATGCCCTATTAGCGTGTTTGATTGAAAAAGTATCAGGAATGAATTATTCAGATTTCTTGAAAAAAGAAATTTTTATTCCTGCAAATATGCAACATACCAATACAATTTATTTTGTAGATATTTTTGATGAAAACACAACCAGTTCTCACGAATACAAAAGCCGCCAAGTGCCATTTTATGCGGGTGATTTTATTTTAGGCGATAAAAGTATTTATTCTAATATACACGATTTATTTGCTTTTGGACAAGCATTCTTAAATAAAAAAATTTTATCTGATAGCACTATTCAATTAATGACCAAAGGCGTGAAGACCAATAAATATGGCTTGTTATACGGTTATGGTATTCGCATTCGCCATTATGAAGAGAGCAATCAAACAATATGGTTTCACAACGGCTGGTGGCACGGATACCGCACTTCCTTCCAAATGCGACCAAAAGACAAAGTACTGGTCATTGTATTGAGCAATCATATTCACAAAACAACTTATTACACTACTCCGATTTATCAAATAATCGATGAAGTGTTGTATAATAAAACCATTGATACTTCTGATAATAATTCAAAGAAAGTTTATCCTACTTTAGATGAAGAGTAAAAAAGTTTTTATCCCTACTATTAAAACAGCATCTGTTTCCTTACTTGGTAATCCTGATATTGCAACAAACTTCTGGTTAGTGCTTCATGGCTATGGACAATTAGCCGACAATTTTCAAAAACATTTTGAAAATTGGGACTTAGACCAACATTACTTTGTTTTCCCCAACGCATTAAATTATTTTTATCTGAAATCGGGCAAAGGCGAAGTCGGTGCATCGTGGATGACCAAATGCGAGCGTGAAAACGATATAAGCGATAATAACACTTATCTCAATAATGTGTATAAACAATTGATCTTGCCTTATATTAAAAAATCACAACAACATTTTTATGTGATTGGATTTTCACAAGGTGCTGCTACTCTCATTCGCTGGCTGGCGATGGAAAACATTAGTATTGAAAAAATTATTCTTTGGGGCGCCATCTTCCCACCTGATATGGAACAAGAAAAATATTTAATAAACTTAAAACAAACCGAATGGTGGTATTTTATTGGCACCGAAGATGAATTTATTTCTAAGGAAGAAAAGGAAAAACAAAAGCAATTTTTTCAATCGCAGAAGTTTAGTATTCACTGGATAGAATACGAAGGCAAGCATGCTTTTAATGGAAAACTACTTTCGGATACATTGAAAATTTAATATCATTATTCCTCCGTCACTTAATCATTGCATAATGCATAATACGTTTGGTTTCAAAATACTCGTGTTTGAAAAAATCATAGATATTAAAAATTAAAACGTTTTCAAAATACTTTCCCAGTTCTGCCCTTAAATCCTCTATTTCTCCACCTTTCAAATAAATGATACCATTTGGAAGAGCGTGATGGTGCTTGTTTTTTATTTTTCCCTGTGCTAATTTCACAAAGTCCGGAAAATTGGTAACCGCCCTGCTCACAATAAAATCAAACTTTTGTTTTATTTTTTCAGCCCGGTTGTGAATGGTTGTTACATTTTTTAATTGCAAAACTTTTACCACTTCATTGGCTACATTAATTTTTTTTTGCACACTATCATTCAGAAAAAACTCTGTTTCAGGAAATAAAATCGCTAATGGGATACCCGGGAATCCACCGCCTGTTCCAATATCTAAAACACCGGCATTGGGTTGAAATTGTATTATCTTTGCTATAGACAATGAATGTAATACATGATGCAAATACAAATGTTCTATATCTTTTCTGGAAATGACATTGACACGTTCATTCCAATACAAATAAACCTCTTGCATAAGTTCAAGTTGTTTCTTTTGTTCTGGCAACAATTCTGGAAAGTATTGATAAATCAGATTTAATTCTTCCCGGAAAACACTCATAACATTATTTATCTCCTTTAAGTGATATTATAATTCTGTATAAAACTTTTCTTGCCCTGAATAATTCTGCTTTTACATTATTAGTAGTGGTATTTAATTCCTTTGCAATTTCTTCACAACTCATTTCCTGATAGTAATACAAATCAATGACACGTTTGTATCTTGGTGCTAATTTGTCTACAATCCATTTTACAAAAACAATTTTTTCTTCGTTTAGCATCTCCTGAATAGGATCATTGGTGGAAGAAACAATCTGGCTTGCAAATGTCGTATCTGATTCTTCACTCATATATTCATCAATAGAAGAAGTATTCATGTTTTTTTTGTTGCGCAAAGAGTCAATGGCTTTATTAATCCCTATTCGGAAGAGCCATGTACTAAAAGCAAACTTAGGATTGTATTCCTCTAATCTGGAAAATGCCTTTGCAAATGTCTCAAATACTATATCTTCTGCCGCATCCTTTGTTTTTACGATTTTTAATACAGAAGCATACAAAGACAGCCGATATTTTTTTAATAATTGTTCAAACGCTGTTTGATCCCCTTTTTTGGCTTTTTCAATCCAATTAAGATCTTCTTGTGCCTTTGGGCTTAAATGCGAAAAATTGTTTTCTTTATTTTCTTTGTCATTGGGCATTTACAATCGTTTAATTTTTTTATACAAGGCAATGTAAATATAGGAAATATTCAGCAAGGGCTCTAAAAAAAACGCTATCCAATGCAACTTTTGTTCATCAAACTTTTTGGAAGCATGATAAAAAATTATCGTTTGAATAATATATTTTAATACAATTGAAATCAAAATATAAGCATAAAACGAAGGCATTAAAAACAACAAAGTCAAATGAGTTATGTAATAAAAAATTTGCGAAAAGAAAATCCATGCTAACATAAATTGGTGAGATGGCTTATACAAAGGGGAAGTGCTAAAATGTCTGGCTTTTTGCAAAAGCCAATGTTTAAGAATGAAAGGGGGGGCGGAAATAGTAAAAGCATCCGGATGTAAACACACGGCAGTATTTTGAAAGTTAGCCGTTTCGTTCACAAATAAATCATCATCGCCGGAGGCAATATGATAATGGTTGGCAAATCCTTTGTTTTTGAAAAACAAAGTTTTCGTATAAGCCAGATTTCTTCCAACACCCATATAGGGATTAGCTCTCAAAGCACTCGAAAAATATTGTAACGCAATAGTCAATGTATCATAACGAACTAATTTATTCAAAAGTCCTTCTTTTACATCATATTTTCCATAACCCAAAACAATTTCTTTTTTTTCTGTGAAATGACTTGCCATTATCTTCAGCCATTGATTGGAAGACGGTCTGCAATCCGCATCTGTAAATACTAAATGTTCGTTTTTAGCGTGTTTGATGCCAATAAACACCGCCATTTTTTTTCCGTGCTTGTAATTTTCACTTTCAGGGATATTGACTTTACGAATTTTATTAGGATATAATTGATAATACTTATCAATGACTATCTCTGTATTATCTACTGAACAATCATTCACTATTACCACTTCATAATCAGGGTATTCCTGATTAAGAATATACGGCAAGTTTTGTTCTAAATTCTCTTCTTCATTTTTAGCACAAATAATCACCGAAACAGGAATATCTTTTTCTGAAAAATTATCTTTATATCGTATGGCAGGTAAATAATGACGCCAATAAGTAAGTATAATAAATAAAAATGTTAGTCCTATCACTGATAAGCCAATCCATTCACTAGTGCTTATTGGTATTGGGAAAAAATCTAACATACTATTTAATCGTCTTATTATCTGAATTATTGTGGTGAACGATAAGCATAATCGGCAAGATACTCAAAAGCAGGCATTAACTTACCATCTTTGCAAATAGTAGCCCGTTCTATTACTTTATCTTCATCATTTCCCAGTAAATGTGGCAGTACTCTTTCCTGTAAATCTTTTGCAAAGCCATCGCTGGCGTCTCTTGGCAATTCTGTCGGAAGGTTATCTACCGCCATCACCAATAGGCAATCTTTTTTGAAAGGTAAATCTTCTTGCAAGGTATGTATATTAAATCCATAAAAGGGCTGTTCTACAGAACTTGCTCTGATGGTGGTAGGAATAGAACCATTAATATCACAAGTAATATCGGCAATGACACTGATTTTAAAATCAGGGGCTTGCACATCTTCTAAAGTAAACATTTTAGGAGAGCGGGGATCCCAATAATGCGCCGAAATATAAATGTCTGCCTGTTTGGTAAATGGCGGAAATTTGGAAACAAAATGTTCGGGATGTTGAAAAAAGTCGTTCAAATCAAAATTATGATCATCTTTTCGTTCTACATAATCTCTTGGTGTCAATTGAGTATATACGGGCTCTCTGTAATTGGTCATTAAAAACTCTTCTGGCGTCACTCTACGAATGTGCAATACACTTAAAGTTTCTATTACACCATTTGCCACACGACCACTGCCCGTCATTACAATTTTGATGTTCGGTAATTTTATTCGTTTGAGTTCTTCTTCCATTTCGGCTCTGTCTCTACATTGATACGCTGGTTTTAGTCGGAACAAATCATATTTTAAGCCGTATCCTCTGATGGCATTGTAAGCCCCTACAATGCCCGCATAACGACCAAAGCCAATGATACGATTGTGATTTTTATCTGTCAAAGTTTCGTAATCCACCATCGTTATTTTCTTTTCAATCAAGCCGTGCATTAACTTTTGATTGTGTGGTTGTTTTTTAATAACGTGTGCAAAGAAAAAATAAATTTTGTGGGGTATTAGTTTATCTACCGGCACTTCCTTCACTCCCATCAGCACATCACAATCCGATAAATCTTCCTGCAAGGGGATACCAAATGCTGTGTATTCATCATTAGAATAACAGCGAATATCACTGGGCTGAACGACGATATTCAAATTAGGATATTGCTTTAAAAGTTCAGCACAAGCCAATGGTGTGAGCGGTACACGTTTATCTACCGGTTTTTTTTCTTCTCTCAAAATGCCGATTTTGATAGCTTTCATAAACAGATTTTTACTATTTATAGTATTTTAATTAGGTTTGCAAATGTAATGGTAAAAAGTTTAAAATTCGTTGTTTTTATTTGTTTTTTTTACTGTCATATTTTTTTTGCTCAAAAACATAGCATTTCAGAGAAATTTTATTCTTCTCAATCTCTTTCAGAAGATTTGAAGATACTCAAAGATGTCCTTTTAAATGTACATCCTTCTATTGATTTTTATCATTCTTATGAATGGTATAAAAATTATTTTGACACATCCCTGGTTGTTTATCAATCAATGAACGAAAGAGAATTTAGAATGTTCTTAAAGAAAAAACTCCGTGTATTACAATGTGGACATACAAGCATCTTGCCTTCAAAAATATATCAGCGGCATTTGTCTAAAAAAAATTTCAGGAGTATTCCTTATTATCTGGCGTATTTTGCACCGTATTTTGTAAACATCAAAGGATTTAGTAAAGAAGATAGTATATTAAAAAAATTTGATACGATAGTTTCTATAGATCATCATTCTGTTCAACAAATTGCACAAGAGTTTGAAAATTTATTGTATGTAGATGCTAATAGTGATTTGTCAAAACAAGAAATGCTACAAAAAAATTTGATGTTTTATTACTTCGGAATTTATGAACAAGACAGCTTATTAATGGTCTTAAAAAATAATGCCCCATCAGAGTTTTATATTAAAGAAAAAGAATATAGATCTTTATCCAATGAATTATGGAAAATGAAAAGCGATACATTAATGCAAAAGTATGGTGGGAAGTATTATTGTGGTGTGTTTTTGGACAAAAACAAAAAAATTTTTTATATGAAAATCAAAGCATTTTCGGGAATTAGTATGAAAGCATTTTTTAGAAGAACATTTAAAAAATTACAACATAACAATACAGATATTTTAATATTAGATTTAAGAAACAATCCCGGCGGGAAAATCTCACAATGCCTGAAATTATTGTCCTATCTGCTTCCGGACGAAGACACTTTATTTTACGAAACTCGTATAAAATCAATAGAACACAAAAGCCATTTAAATAAAAAATTAGAATTCAGAATGATTCAACTTTTCATGCATTTAAAAAAGAAAACTCATAATGGTATTTATGTGGATAAAATTAAAATTAATACAAAATATCATTTCAAAAAGAAACTTTACATCCTTACCAACTGCAATACCTTTTCTGCGGCGAATCTGGTAACTGCTTATCTTTCTCAAAAAAGACCCTATACAAAAGTTGTGGGAACAGCCTCTTCGGGAGCATTGTGGGGCAGTAATGCAGTTAGTTTTTTAAAGTTAACTTTACCCCACACTAAAATCAGAATAATTATTCCTACTTTTCGCATCTATCATAATTTTAAGCATCTAACAAAAGATGAAAAAATGAACCCGGTGATGCCTGTTATTTACACGCATTATACACCATCGGATTATCTTCAAAAAAAAGACAAAGCATTGGAAAGCATTTATTTTGATTTAATGAATAAATAAAACTATGAAAATACAAAAAAATATTTCTTTACAACCTTACAATACTTTCAAGATTGATGTGCAGGCAGAAGCAATGATTGTGGTTGAAAATGATAATGAGTTGGAAAATTTAGAATTCCATCAAAAACCATTTCTGATATTAGGTGGCGGAAGCAATGTGTTATTCACAAAAAATTATGAAGGGATTATTTTGAAAAATGAACTAAAAGGGAAAAAAATTATTGATGAGACCGAAGAAGAGATAGTTCTAAACATCAAAAGCGGTGAGAATTGGCACGAGATAGTGATGTGGAGTGTTGAAAACAATTGGAATGGTATAGAAAATCTGGCTTTAATACCGGGCACAATAGGCGCTGCACCTGTTCAAAACATTGGGGCGTATGGAGTGGAAATCAAAGATGTATTGCAATATGTAAAGTTTTTTAATTTTGAAACTAAAAAATTTGTAACATTGAATAATAGTGCGTGTCAATTTGGATACAGAGATAGTATTTTCAAGAAAGCATTGAAAAACAAAGTGTTCATCACTGATATTGGCATAAAACTTAAAAAGAAAAATCATGAATACAAAACAGATTACGGCAATATCCAAGATGAATTAAAAAATCAAAACATCAAAGAACTATCCCCAAAAATACTTGCAGATATTGTGATTAAAATCCGACAAAGTAAATTGCCCGATCCTGCTAAAATCGGCAATGCCGGAAGTTTTTTCAAAAATCCGGAAGTATCAGAAAATGTGTTGTCAGAGATAAAAGACAAATTTCCAAATGTCGTTTACTTTTCCACGTCTCAAAACGGAATCTACAAATTAGCCGCCGGATGGCTGATAGAGCAATGTGGACTGAAGGGCTTTGAACACAAAGGTGCGGCCGTTCATTCTAAACAAGCGCTTGTGCTTATTAATAAGCAAAATGCTGCAGGGACTGATATTCTTGAATTGGTGCAGATTATCATGGAAAAAGTGTTGGCAACTTTTGGAGTAAAATTAGAACCTGAGGTAAACATTATTGAATGAGCACTATACAGACACATACTATGGATAACCTATCCACCACTACTACAAGTCCTTCAAAGTTAAAATGGAGTTTTTTTGATATTACCATTTACTTACATTTTTTTATTCCGAGTTATATTTTATTCAAGCAACCTTTTGAGTTTTACATTACCTATATTTTTATTATTGCTTATTTTCCTTTTTTAGTTGCCAAATATTCTGTGCCAAGAGGCGTTTGGTGGATATTGATAATTTTATTAGCTACCGGTCTCTTAAATGTTTGGTTAGGTAATAATACGTACAAAAATTTTTTCAAGATTTATTTGAATATTGCTCTTAATGTGATTTTCTACTCTACAGTTGCTGCTTATTACAATTTTAATGTAGAAGAGATGTTCAGAAGATATTTAAAGGGAGCGGTAATTGTCTGTATTTATGGGATTATTGAGCTGGTAGCATACAAATTAGGTTTTTTCAATTTAGTAAGTTTACATCACTTAGGGTTCAACAAATGGGGACCTCCACCCGGTGGTCTTGGAATACGGATCAATTCTACGTATCCTGAGCCCACATACTTTGCACAATTTATGTCGCCGGCAGCATTTGTTGCAATTTATTCACTATTCTTTAAAGATATTCGCTGGCTAAAAAAATGGGAAAGTGTAGTGATATTAGTTGCATTTTTCTTATCCTACTCATCGCTTGCATTTACGGGAGTTTTTATTATGTTAATATTATTATTATTGAATTATGGTTTAATTCGTTATTTTTTATTTTTCATACCTATTTCTATTTTTTTGTTTTATATTATGTATAACAATATTGAAGAATTTAAAGGGAGAATAGATGGTATAAAGACATTATTTATAGATGAATATCTTTTAGAAGAAAAAGATAGAGATGTTTTAAATCCACAGGCCTTTTATGCAAGGCAATGGAGAGTATTAAGTAAAGTGCATGGTTCGCCATTGGTATTGTATAACAATTACTATGTAGCTATGCAAAATTTTAAATCAAATCCATTATTTGGTACAGGATTGGGATCGCATGAAATAGCATTTGAAAAATATAATTTAAATTATTTAATAAGCAAATGGTATGTTTTAAACTCACCCGATGCCAATTCTATGGGTTTAAGAATAATCTCCGAATTGGGTATAATGGGCATCTTATTTATGATATTATTTATTAAAAATTATTTTGTACTTAGAACTCCAGATGAAAATAATCATTGGATTATTAGTTCAGCGCTTTTGGTAATTATTATTTTGCAATTATTACGTCAAGGGAATTATACTTTTGCTGGATTTATATTTTTCTGTTGGCTTTATTATTACAATAAAATAAATCATGATCAAAAAAGTACTGCCAAAGAAATATAAAGTGTTAGTAGATATATTTATTTTCCTGTTCAGTTTTTTAATCTTCTACTTAGCTTTACAATATTATTATAATGACATAGATATACGAATGCACGTGCAATCTATTTACATATTTAATCAGGGAGTAATGCCTCTTCCAGGGCATTTTTTGTTTTTCCTTTTGGTGTCTATACTCTCATTTTTTTCTACAAATTACGATACAATAGTAATTATAACCTGTATCATACTTGCAACTTCTGTAATCTTAAAAAGAATTGTAACAGAATATTTGATTATTAAAATTGCCAAAGGATTACCCATAACTTATGCTTTTATTTTTTCAAGCGGCTTTATATTTCTAACTAATATGCCTACACATCCGCCCTTTAGCGGATCTTGGCCACCTATTACATGGATTAATTCTACAACAATTTTTCTTTTCCCATTGTGTATTTTAGCTT
>CAZNVL010000072.1:0-11203 GCA_964576565.1 uncultured Flavobacteriaceae bacterium
CTCCTCCTGCTCAAACGGCCAATTATGGGACTATAACAACTTATCCTTATCATGTTGGTACTTGCTCCGGAAACTCTCCGGATGGGGAAATGTATATGAATTTTATGGATTATACCGATGATGCTGCCATGTACATGTTTACTGTGGATCAAACCACTCGTATTCAAACAGCCATGGCCAATGGCACATACAGAAGTCAATTAACCGCTTCGAGTGCTACTCTTTGTGCGTCTTCTTCACCGGCAGCTAATGCCTGCTTTACGATGCCATCAACCGGTTGTGTCAATACGGCTGTAAATGTAACCAACTGCTCATCCGGTACGCCCACACCTACCTATACATGGTCGGCTAATCCGCCTACAGGTGTAACTTTTAGCCCTAATCAAAATGCGACAACACCGTCCATCACTTTTGCTAACACAGGTAATTATACGATTACTTTAACGGCTAGCAACGGAAGCGTAAGTTCCACTTCAAATGTAATTAGTATTTCTTCTTGTGTTACTCAAACCGTATGTAATGATACGATTACCAATATCCGTAATACAGATACACTCGTAACATACATCACGGGGGCTCCTACCAGCACTTGTCCAGGATTTGTGGCAGGTAATAACTGTTATGCCGATAAAGAAAAAGCTGAATGGTTTGCGGCCTCTACATACAGCCATGTAAGCCCTGCACAGTTTATTACGGGCGCTATTGTTCTATTCTATAGAAATGGAAGTGTAGGTACAGGGGGAAATAATACAACGCAAGTGAATTTAGTAATATATTCCGGTAATACCACGAGTGGTCCGACTAGTGCTGTGGCTACTGCTACTGCTAACTTAGGTCAGATTGCCGCTGCTACCGGAACGACAAATGTTTCTTATGTAGGTGATCCTAATATCGGTTATTCTACACCAATCATAGTGCCATTTACTTATAGTTTTACAACACCAGTAGGTCCTTTATCAAGTTCTACACCTGGTGGGTTCTTTGCATCTGTTGTATTACCAACCACAAGTGGAGATACCGCGGTGATATTTACAAATACCGATGGCTCTAACCCAACGAACACTATGTGGGATAAATGGAGTGATAATACATGGCACCCGTTTGATGATCCGAGTAATTGGGGCATTGCATTAAACGGTGCTATTCTACCAATTCTCACTTGTTCAACCGGAAAAGAGGATTTCAACACATTTTCTAATAATATTATGATTGTACCTAACCCATCTAATGGCTTGTTTAACCTTGTTACTACTTTTAATGAAAAACAAAACTTGCAATTTGAAGTGTTGAATACTTTAGGTCAAGTATTGAACAAAGGTGAGTTCCACAACGTGATGAGTAATTATCTCACCATTAATCTAAGTAACTATGAAAATGGTGTGTATTTCTTAAGAATTACAAACGGTAATGAAAAACTTGTAAAACGTATCGTTATTCAAAAATAATCAAACTTGATGTTTGTAAAGAACGGGGAGGTTTTCTCCCCGTTTTTTGTTTTAAAAAGTTATCCACAGCGTCGTTGTTTGACGCAGATTCTACTTACATTTGTTTGGAAAAATAAAATGTATGTTTTTAATATTTGATGTAGAAACAACGGGATTTATTAAAGGAGATGTAAAGGATTTTTCAAACTTAGAAAACTTTCCAAGAGTTGTACAATTAGCTTATCAGTTGCACGATGAAAAAGGGAAGTTGATAGAACAATATTCAAAAATTGTAAAACCCGAGGGTTTTGAAATTCCTTATGGGGCAGCACAGGTACACAAAATCACAACGGAAAGAGCATTAAAAGAAGGGTTTGATTGGAAGGAAGTTTTAAATGATTTTTTAAATGCTTTGAAACAAACTCAGATTGTGGCAGGGCATAATATTCTGCAATATGATATTCCTGTAATTACAGCAGAACTTATACGCGCGGATTTAGATAAAAAATGGATAGAAGAGAAACAATATGTCGATACGTGTACCTCAAAAGAGGTCATAGAGTATTGTCAGCTAAAAGGCGGAAAGGGTGGTGGACTTAAACAACCTAATTTGGGTGAGTTATATGAAAAATTGTTTGGTAAAAAGTTTGAGCTGGCGCACAATGCGGCTTTTGATGTGCAGGCCAATGCTCAGGCATTTTTTGAACTTTTGAAAAAAAGAGTAGTATCAGTTCCCAATGTAAATGTTGATTTTATTGAATACGAAGCCCCCAATTTATCAGAACTTTACCATAATGAAAAGCAATTTCATAAAAAGAAAGAAACAATAACAGATGAAAGTAAAGTATCCAATGTTTCAAAAAATGTAGAATTTCATTTTGCTTATTTACACAATCATACTTCTTATTCCATTGGGAATAGTAGCACAAAAATAAAGCCACTCTTAAAAAAGGCCGTGGAGTACGGGGCAGGAGCACTTGCTATTACCGATCTTGGTTATATGAGTGGGGTAATAGAATTTTATGGTGCGGTAAAGGATGCGAATAAAGAAATAAAAGCCAAAAATGAAAAATTAATTGCTGAAGGAAAAGCACCGTTACCTTTCATTAAACCAATCATAGGTTGTGAATTTTATGTATGTGAAGATATTCAGAAAGATAATTTTAAAAATCAAAATTATCAGATTCCTATTTTGGCTAAAAATGAAACGGGTTATTCTAATTTATGTAAATTATCTTCTATTTCATTTATAGAGGGTTTCTATTATGTTCCAAGAATTGATAAAAAAAATCTATTAGAAAATAAAGAGGGTTTAATTGTATTGAGTGGTTGGATTTACGGAGAAATACCCCAAGTGTTGTTTAGGGAAGGTGAAAAAAAAGCAGAAGAATGTATAGTATGGTATCAGAAGCATTTTGGAGAAAATTTTTATTTAGAGTTAAATAATCATTCTTTAGATGAAGAAAAATACCTGAATGATTTTTTAATTAAAATGTCTGAAAAGTATGCTATTAAACTCATTGCGGGTCAGGTGAATTATTATTTGAATAAAAATGAATACAATAGCGTAGATACCTTATTGTGTATTCGGAATGGCGATGAAAAAAGTAAGGAAGTGGGAAAAGGTAGCGGAAAGCGTTTTGGTTTGCCAAAATGTGATTTGCATTTTCAGACGCCACAGGAAATACAGCAGACCTTTGCATTTTATCCACAAGCCATTCAAAATAGTATTGAATTGGCACAAAGTATTGAAGAATTTTCAGTAGAAAAAAATGTGATATTACCGAAGTTTGATATTCCGGAAGAATTTGTGCAACAACATCCTCATCTTACTGAAATTGAAATGGAGAATGCTTATCTAAGGTATCTTACCTATAAGGGTGCTGAAGAGAAATATGTTTCTATTTCGGAAGAAATCAAGGAGCGGATAGAATTTGAATTGAAAACGATTGAGCAAATGGGTTTTCCCGGATATTTTTTAATTGTAGGTGATATTTTGACAGAGGCACGGAAAAGAGGTATACGAATTGGTCCTGGACGGGGTAGTGCAGCGGGCTCTATTGTAGCGTATTGTTTGAGTATTACCAGTGTTGATCCTATAAAGTACCAACTTCTTTTTGAACGTTTTTTGAACCCGGAAAGAATTTCTATGCCTGATATTGATATTGATATTGCGGATGACAGAAGAGATGAAGTGATTGAGTACATTGTACAAAAATATGGGAAAGAGCGGGTCGCCAACATCATTACGTTTGCAACATTAGGTGGAAAATCGGCTATCAGAGATACGGCCAGAGTGTTGGGATTAGATAAAAATGAATCCGATATGCTGGCCAATGCATTTGGTCAATTAGATGCTATGGGTTTTACATTGAGAGAATTAGTAAATCCGGATAGCATTAACTTTGAAAAATATGCCACCGAGAATCAATCAGCGGAAGAAACAAAAGCATTATTCAAAAAGTATTACAACGATTATGTAAATGTACATCCCAAAGCTAAGGAAGTGCTTCAACAGGCAGCAGAGGTGGAAGGATGTTTGAGGCACACAGGAAAACATGCTTGTGGTTTGATTATTGCCCCTCAAAATTTAAGTGAAATTTCTCCACTGGCAAAAGATACCAAGAGCGGACAGGTGATTACACAGTTTGATGTAGATGTGGCAGAAAAAGCCGGATTACTGAAAATGGATTTTTTGGGACTTACAACATTAAGAATCATCACAGATACTTTGCGATATGTTAAAGAAAACAAAGGGATAAAGGTGGATATAGACCGCATACCATTAGATGACCCTAAAGCATATGAGATATTTAAAAACGGAGAAACCGATGAGATATTCCAGTTTGAAAGTCCGGGTATGAAAAAATATTTACAACAATTAAAACCGGATAGTATTAATGATTTGGTGGCCATGAATGCTTTGTATCGTCCCGGTCCAATGAAATACATTGATAGTTTTATTAGGCGCAAACATGGACAAGAGCCAATAGAGTATGTTTTCCCGGAAATGGAGGAGATTTTGAAAGAAACGTATGGTATTACAGTTTATCAGGAGCAAGTCATGTTGTTAAGTCAAAAGTTAGCAGGATTTAGTAAAGGGCAGGCAGATGAATTAAGAAAAGCCATGGGTAAGAAAAAATTGGATGTGTTGATGAAATTGGAAGAAAAGTTTATGGATGGGTGTAAAAAAAACGGTTTTGATTTGAATAAAGTCAAGAATATATGGGAGGACTGGAAGGACTTTGCAAGTTATGCATTTAATAAGTCGCACTCGGTGTGTTATGCTATATTGGCTTATCAAACGGCCTACGTAAAAGCCCATTATCCAAGTGAGTTTATGTGTGCGGTTTTGAATACTAAAAAAAATGTGGAAGAAATGTCGTCTACACTGTATGAAGCCAGAAGGATGGGTATTCAAGTATTGCCGCCGGATATTAATGAAAGTGAAGAAAAATTTAATGTATTGAAAAATGGCTCTGTTCGCTTCGGATTGTCTTTTATAAAAAATGTTGGTGAACATTTTGCTAAAGAACTTATTGTAAGTCGGAAAGAACATGGAAGAGTGAACAATATCTTTGAACTTGCAGAACGTTTATCTTCTAAAGCATTGAATAAAAAAAATATTGAAAATCTGGCGATGGCGGGGGCCTTTGATTCTTTGGGCTTAACAAGGGCATCTTTCTTTGTGCCGCAGCAGGACGGTACCATGCTTACTGAGAAGTTAGTCCGTTTTGCAGATAATCAAAAGAAAAACCAAAGCATGGGAAATTCTCTTTTTGAATTATCCGGAAATACAGAGAATAGCATTTTAAATCGGTATCCTGAATTGCAACCAATTGAAGAATGGGATTTGAAAACTAAATTATTAAAAGAAAAATCGGTAATTGGCCTGTTTATTTCAGCTACACCGTTAGATGAGTACGCACCTATTATTCGTCATTTTACAGGTACTATGTCGATTAAAGAATGCATTGAAAACCTTAATGAAAATTTGACATCCTATCTTAATAAAACCATCACATTCTTGGCATGGGCCGATAAAATTGAGGCACGAACTACAAAAACAGGCAAGCCCTACTTTACTGTGAGCTTTCAGGATGCATCCGGAACGATGAAATTATTTATTAATGATGAAATAGCAGAAAAATCAAAATTAAAATATTATGTGAATGACTTAAAATGTTATCTGATAAAAGGGAAAATAGAAATGAGAAATTCTTATGCAGATACAGAAGAAAAAAAGTGGGATATACGAGTAGTAGAATGTCATGAGTTGGAAGAAGCATTGTCTAAAAAGATGGAGTTAAAATTATTATTGAACATTAATAACATATCGCTTGAATTAATTAAAGATTTTGAAAAGGTATTTAAAACAAACGGAGGACTTTCTATTCCAGTGTCATTGATAATTACAGATGATGAAAAGAAGAATTTTGTAAGCAATCAAAATATTTTGAGAATAAAGGCGGATAAAGAGTATTTTCAATTATTGGAAAAATATCCCTTGGAATATAAACTAATAATAAAGGATGAGTAAGGTCGTATAAAGTTGTCTGTAAAAGAAAAAATACTTTTTAAGTTTACTTGTTTTTCAACGAAAATTTATTTATTTTTCTCTTTGATGTGTTTCATAATTTCTTCATCCGATTGACCGACCCATTGCAGAGCCGCTGCCGCATTTTCTGACCATACCGTTTGCGGATATTCACGAATAATATCATTCAATAAATCCTTGGCTTTTTCTGGCTGGTTCAACATTTTGCTATCCGCATAATATTGTGCTAATAAAAACTTGGCTGCAGGAATAAATTTGGACTTAGGATATTCTTCAATAATTTTTTTTAAGTATTTTTCAGACAGATCTAATTTTTTTAATGTTTGACTTAATTGTGCGGCTTTGATTAAATATAATGGAGAAATAGAATCATGTTTACATAATAACGCACATTTTACAAATGTGTTATTTGCTTTAATAGCCATTGATTCATCGTAAGTTGTGGCTTTTAATAAACTGCTGTCAATACTTTGACTTAATCTTAAATAATACATACAAGAATCATTCAATACTTGTCTTTTAGTAGAATCAGAAGAATCTTCAGAACTTTCTTTGGATTTCTTTTCTGGGGGAGTTTCACAGGAAATAAAAATACAAGCCATCAAAAATAAAACAAAAAATACAACTCCTTTCATACACATTATTTTTTTATGAGCACAACCATTTATCATCTCTAAAATCAATAATTGAACGCATTGTACAAATTTACAACTTATACTTATACTTTGGTACCACCAATCCTTTTTCAATGTCTTTCAATTTATTCGCAATCATTTTTTTTCTGAATGCTGAAATTTTATCTACAAATAAAATCCCTTGTGTATGATCATATTCGTGCTGAATAATTCTCGCGGCTATGCCATCCAGTGTTTCATTATGCAGTTGAAAATTTTCATCAAAGTATGAAATTTTTATAATCGGTTTTCTTAAAACATCTTCCCGAATGTAAGGAATACTTAAACAACCTTCGTTAAACTTCCATTCTTCCCCTTCTTCACTTTCAATTTTAGCATTGATAAAAACTTTTTTGAATGTTTTTAATTGTTTTTTTTCTTCTTCTGAAATCTCCTCCTCTTCATCCTCTGCAAAGGGCGTAGCATCTACAATGAATAAATTAATATCCAGTCCTATCTGCTGTGCCGCTAATCCTACGCCTTTGGCTGCATACATCGTATCAAACATATTGTTTATCAACTCCTTTAATTGTGGATAGTCCGGCGAAATATCTTTTCCTTTTTTTCGCAAAATAGGATTTCCGTATAAATAGATTGGAAGAATCATAAATTAAAATTAACGCGTATAATTAGGTGCTTCACTGGTGATAACAACATTGTGTGGATGACTTTCAATATAGCCCGCGTGCGTGATGCGAATAAACTTAGAATTTTGTAAGGCCTTGATATTTTTGGCACCACAATAACCCATGCCCGCTCTTAACCCACCAATCAATTGATACACCACTTCAGACAGCATTCCTTTGTAAGGAACTCGTCCACTAATACCTTCAGGCACTAATTTTTTAATATCATCTTCTACGTCTTGAAAGTATCTATCTTTTGAACCTTTTTGCATTGCTTCTAATGAGCCCATTCCTCGGTAAGATTTAAATTTTCTACCTTCATAAATAATTGTATCTCCCGGACTTTCTTCTGTACCGGCAAATAAACTGCCCAGCATCACGCTGTAAGCCCCAGCTGCCAAAGCTTTGACAATATCACCACTGTATCGGATGCCCCCATCTGCAATAATGGGCAAGCCAAATTTTTTGAGTGCCTGTGCCACATTCATAATAGCCGTTAGTTGTGGCACACCAACACCTGCCACTACTCTGGTAGTACAAATTGACCCGGGGCCTATACCTACCTTCACAGCATCTGCTCCGGCTTTGTACAATTCAAGTGCCGCTTCTGCTGTAGCAATGTTCCCAACAACAATATCGATATCTTTGAATTGTTTCCTCACTTGTTTTAATGTTTGAATAACACCTTTGGAATGTGCATGAGCCGTGTCAATAACTACTGCGTCAACGCCTGCTTTTACCAATGCTTCCACTCTTTCTATGGCATCTGCGGTTACACCAACCGCTGCTGCTACTCGTAATCTTCCATAATTATCTTTGCACGCATTCGGATGTACTTTGATTTTCAAAATATCTTTGTAAGTAATTAAACCAACTAATTTATTGGATTTGTCTACGATTGGTAATTTTTCTATTTTATGTTGTTGTAAAATTTCTTCCGCTTTTTTCAAATCAATTCCCGGATGCGCTACAACAATGTTTTCTCGTTTGGTCATTATTTGATTAATAGGCCGTTTCATATTTTTCTCAAAACGCAAATCACGATTGGTAACAATTCCAACCAGTTCATTTTGCTTATTCACTACAGGAATGCCCCCAATTTTATTTTCTGACATGATTTTATGTGCATCTGCTACTACAGCATTTTCCAATAAAACTACCGGATCAAAGATCATCCCACTTTCGCTCCGTTTTACTTTTTTTACGTGTAGTGCTTGATCTTCAATAGACATATTTTTATGTAAAACTCCGATTCCGCCTTCACGGGCCAAACTAATCGCCAGCTGATATTCCGTAACCGTATCCATTGCAGCAGAAACAATCGGGATATTTAGTTTGATGTTTCTTGAAAAAAAAGTTGAAATATCGGTTTCTCTCGGCAATACTTCTGAATAAGCCGGTACTAATAAGACATCATCGTAGGTCAATCCTTCTAATATAACATTTTCTTTTATTGGCATAGTATTTTTTTAAAGTTCGGCAAATATAGGAAAAAGGAATGCAGATAGTTAGCTTATGTTTATTTTATAGGCGATGCTATCAATTGATTATTTTTGCTCAAAAAATATGCGTTTCAAAATTGTAATAACTGTGAATATTTTCACGGCATTCAATTCTGCTTATGCTCAATTAGACAATCTCTTAAAGAAAGCAGAAGATACCTACGAGAAAAATAAAAACGCTGTTGAACAAACTATTGATAAGTATTCAGGGAATAAGCCCCAACTTACGGAAAGCGAGATTATTCAAGGATTAAAAGAAGCACTATCGGTGGGGACGCAATCGGCTGTGAGTATTTCTTCTAAAACCGATGGATTCTTGAAAAATCAACGTTTGTTTATTCCTTTTCCGCCAGAAGCTCAGGAGATGAAAGAAAAATTAGTGCAATATGGTTTTTCTAGAAAAGTAGAAGAATTTGAAACCTCCTTAAACCGAGCCGCCGAACAGGCCGTCAAAGATGCAACACCCATCTTTATGAACGCCATCCAACAAATGTCAATAAACGATGCAATGGGAATTCTAAAAGGCTCTGATACATCTGCAACGCATTATTTAAGGCAAACAACCTACGACTCATTATTTCAGAAATTTTTGCCAGTAGTAAAAAATTCCATTCAACAAGTACAAGTAACAAAATACTGGAAACCTTTAGTAACAACCTACAATAAATTACCTAACAAGAAAAAGTACAATCCAGATTTGGAGAAATATGTTACCCATAAAGCCATTCAGGGAATGTTTATTTTAATTTCAGATGAAGAAAAAAATATCCGGAAAAATCCTGCTGCACGAATTAGCGATATACTTAAAAAAGTATTTGCTGAAAAGTAATTAACAAATTTAAGCATTATATTTGCACCCTAAATAAAATAAATCAAAAATTATGATTAGAAAATCACTTTTAAGTAGCATCTGTATTTTTACTGCGTATGTTATGGTAAATGCACAGCCCGGTTGCCCCAACATAACGGCATCGGCGAGTTCTCCATCTGTTGGATGTGGCAGTGCACCTTGTGTCACACTTTCAGCAACTGCCTTTAATATCGGACAAACCACCTCTTATAGTGTTACCTCTATTCCGTATGCACCGCCTTATCCTATTACCGGAAGCGGAACCGGTGTGTCAGTTGGAACAGATGATGTATGGAGCCCTTTGATTAGTTTACCTTTTCCTTTTTGTTTTTTTGGATCTACTTACAATCAATGCGTCATTGGCTCTAATGGAGTAATATCTTTCAATCTTTCTTATGCTAACGGCTTTTGTCCATGGTCGTTTTCGGCCTCTTGTCCTAGTTCCAGTTTGCCCACCAATGCTATTTTTGGAGTTTATCATGATATTGATCCTTCTGTGTGTGGTTCAGTTACCTACACACTGATTGGTACAGCACCTTGTAGAATGCTGGTGGTAAATTTTAATAATGTTTGTCATTATCAATGTAACAGTTTACAGAGTTCTTTTCAAATGGTGTTGTATGAAACCACCAATGTTATTGAAGTATATGTTCAGAATAAACCGACTTGCTCTACATGGAATAGTGGTAATGCGTTGATAGGAATACAAAATGCGGCTGGTACAGTGGGTTACACACCGCCCAGTAGAAATACAGGTCCATGGTCTGCCAGCAATGAGGCCTGGCGTTTTGTGCCAACAGGTCCTTCTATTTATGGCCCTATTCAATGGTACGATGCTTCTGGAATGTTTGCAACTGGAAATAGTGTGGTGGTTTGTCCAAGTTCTACTACTACTTACACTGCTGTTACTACTTACACCCGATGTGATGGTTTAAATATTACGGTTTCGGCGCCTGTTACTATTTCTGTCTTTAGTTCAATGACCCCCAGCATTACTTCTACAAATGCTGGTTGTTCTTCAGGTACTCTTTCTACTGGTAGTGCTACTGCTACTGTAATTGGTGGCACGGCTCCTATTACCTATTCATGGCTACCTTCCGGTGGGACTAACTCTGTGGCTACTGGTTTATCGCCGGGCACCTATACCTGTTTAGTTTCAGACGCAAGTAACTGTAATGTTGTATTAACGGTTACAATATCAGCACCACCGGTTCCATCTTTTTCTATTAGTTTAAGTGACGATACTTTAACCTGTGCACAACCGACCGTTTCTGCGACAGCCGTCAATACTAATACCGATATTTCTACAATGAACTACACCTTTACCAGTATTTCCAGTGGCACCTCTACATCTAATCCCTTAACTATCTCTACGCCCGGAACTTATACTGTATTTGGGATGGACCCTTCAACTGGTTGTATGACTACAAATACTTTTGCAGTAGATATTTATACAACTATACCAACTGTGACGGTAACACCTAATTCATTGAATATCCCTTGTACAGGTTCGGCGGGTACATTTACAGGCACATCCAATCCAACTGTGAATGTTTCTTATTCCTGGTT
>CAZNVL010000073.1:0-10933 GCA_964576565.1 uncultured Flavobacteriaceae bacterium
AAAGAAATTTAAAGTGCAACACACCACTAATGAAGTAAATACATTTTTTTTCATACTTAATTTTTTGGCAAAAATATAAAAACAAATATTTGAATACTACTTTCATTATATCTTTTCAAAAAAAATTTTAATTGGTAATAATCCTTTTTGAGTGGAAGTAATACCGCTTTAATAAAAAATTATGTTAAGAATTTGGCAGTTTAATAACTAATTTCATTTATTTGCCGAAAAAGTTGATTATGAAAAGGTTATTTTCCATTTTATCATCTGTAGTTTTTTCGATAACATACTCATTCGCACAACAAGCACAATTGATAGAAAAAGTAGAACCACAACAAGGAAAACTTGTTATTCCGTATGAAAAGTATAAACTCTCCAACGGCTTGACTATATTATTACACGAAGATCATTCTGACCCCATCGTCAATGTCATGGTAACTTATAAAGTAGGTTCTAATCGGGAAGATTTAGGAAGAAGTGGTTTTGCACATTTTTTTGAACACATGATGTTTCAGGGTTCTAAACATGTGGCAGATGAAGAACACTTTAAGATTATTCAAACAGCAGGTGGCACTATGAATGGTTTTACGACAAGAGATAGAACAGTGTATTTTGAAACCGTACCTTCCAATTATCTTGAATTAATGTTATGGTTAGAGGCCGATAGAATGGGCTTTTTATTAGATTCACTCTATGCCCGAAAATTTGAAAACCAGCGCGATGCCGTCAAAAACGAAAAATCTCAAAATTTTGAAAACCAACCTTATGCTATTGGCTTTGAAGAAGAGATCTATAAAATTTTATATCCACCTAAACACCCTTATTCATGGCCTACCATTGGATATGTAGATGAACTTAATGCCGCTACTTTAGAAGATGTTCGTAACTTTTTCTTAAGATGGTATGGACCCAACAATGCTATTCTGACCATTTCCGGTGATTTTGATAAACAACAAGCTTTAAAATGGATTGAAAAATATTTTGGTTCACTGAAACCTTGTCCTGAAGTAAAAAAACTCAAAACCCCGCCTGTTATTTTGCCAGAAGATAAATACGGCGCATACAGTGATCGTGTTTATTTCCCGTTAAATTTAAGAGTATATCCTACTGTACCGCAATACCACAAAGACGAAGCGGCATTAGATTTACTCGCCGAGATGATGGGGGGCGGTAAAAATTCTATTTTCTACCAAAAATTTGTAAAAAAAGAGAAAGCCGTGCAGGCATCCGTAACACACAGAAATCAAGAGTTAATAGGAGAATTTCAAATATATGTAGTAGCCTACCCACCGGAAGATCTGAATTATGAAAAACTCTTTAAAGAACTGGACCAACAAGTAAAAGAAACGTTAGATGAATTTGAAAAAAACGGCATTACGGACGAAGCACTGGCCAGAGCTAAAAGTAAATTTGAAACGCAGCAATACAATGTCTTAGAAAGTGTGTTCAATAAATCCTTTGCTATTTCTGAATGGGAAAGATTATTAGGAAAAGGATATACCATTTCAGATGAAATTGAACGATATAATAAAGTAACAAAAGACGATATTATTAGAGTGTTCAATAAATACATCAAGGGTAGTGGAGCTGCTGTTTTAAACACTTATCCAATTATCAATCCAAAAGATTCTGTCAAAAGCGTCAATCCAAATGCAGGGGTGAAATTCCCACCCAATCCGGAATATGCTAATTTAAAATATGAACCTAATCCGGATAACTTTGATAGATCTATTCGCCCTGTGCCAAGCGCTCCTAAAACTGTAAAAATACCAGATACTTATAAATTCAAATTAAATAATGGTATAGAGTGTTTAGGAACACAATTTAATGAAAGCCCTATGCTAACCATTGAAATAAAAATGGAAGGCGGAGATTTAGCGCACAATGATGTAAAAAAATTAGGTTTGGCCTCTCTTACGGCTGACCTGATGAATGAAAGCACCAAAAACTACACAGCAGAACAACTAGAAGCAGAATTAGATAAATTAGGAAGCAGTATCTACTTCGCGGCAGATGAACAATCTACCACCATTACCATAAATTCCTTAAAGAAAAATCTGGATGCTACTCTAAAATTGTTAGAAGAAAAATTATTTAACCCGGCATTCAAAGAAGACGAATTTAAACTTGCTAAAAAACAAATGCGGGAAGGTATAAAACAACAAGATAAACAACCAGAAGCTATGGCTAGTAAGGCCTATTATTATGTACTCTATGGAGAAAATGTTTTTGGACTTGCCCCCTCTGTAAAATCAGTAGATAATATCACCCTCAACGATGTAAAAAATTATTATGAAAAATACTACTCTCCCAATGTGGCTAAAATCGTAATAGTGGGAGACATTACAGAACAGGAAGCCAAGCAAAAATTAGAGTTCTTAAACAAATGGCAAAATAAAAATGTAACCATTACTCCACCACCAATACCTTCTGCACCCAAAGAAGGACAAACATTTATTGTCAACAAACCGGGCGCACCTTCCAGTGTGATTATGATGGGCTATCCTTCTCTCAAATTTGAACCTTATGGAGATTATTATAAAAACAGAATTGCTAACTTTATCTTTGGTGGTAATTTTAACAGCCACCTCAACTTAAACCTTCGCGAAGACAAAGGATATACTTATGGCATTCGTTCATACTTTAGTGGTGATAAATATGTCGGTGAGTTTACTATTTCTTCCTCTGTAAAAAGACCCGCTACCATCGCTTCCGTTGCTGAAATCCTAAAAGAATTCAAAAACTATGTTGAAAAAGGTATCACGGATAAAGAACTTGAATTTACTAAAAATTCTCTCTTGAACTCCGAAGCATTGAAATACGAATCCCCCTCCCAAAAAGCCGCTTTACTGACAATGATGGCCAGATATAACTTAGACAATAATTTTTCTGCAAAACAAAATGAAATTCTAAAAAATATCACAAAAGAAGAAGTGAATAATCAAATCAAAAAATACTTTTTACCGAATCAATTGAATACTATTATGGTAGGTGATAAAACAGTGATTGAAATGCAATTAGACCGCCTCACAAAAGATCCCAAATACAGTCCTATCATTAAGAACCTTAAACCAAAGAAATTAAGCATTGATTAATTCAGAAATTAAAATTGAAACTTTATGAAAAAGATATTTTTTCTGGCGATATTTTTAACCTCCTTTCTATTGGCACAAAACTTTAATATCCAGAATGCGGCTAATTATCTGCGTAATAAAGAGTTAGATAAAGCAAAAGCCGCCGCAGACGCAGCCGTTACCAATGAGAGCACCGCTCATTCTGCAAAGGCATGGATGTATCGTGGAAAAATTTATTACGCCATACTCTCTACAAAAGACGAAAAATATAAAAACTTAGATCCCGAAGCCGCCGAAAAAGCTGTGGAGAGTTTTGTGAAATGTTATGAGTTAGATAAAGATAAGTTGTATGTTAATGAAAGTGACTTCAAAGAAGGATTTATCATTTCCTCAAATAATTTAATGTACAAAGCCACTTCTGTTTACAGACCCAATAAAGAATTTGAAAAAGCCATCAAAGTGTTTGATATTCTTGAAAAAGCCGTACCTTTTGACCCGGAGCAATCCCTTAAACGAAATAACATTACAAAAGAAAAACTGTTATTTGAAAAATACAAAACCTATCTCTTCGCACAAGACCTCAATAAAACCAAAGAACTTGCGAATCAACTTTATACCATTAAATACAAAGATCCCTATATTTACATAGGTACTGCTCAACTCTCTCTCTCAAAAGCTGATACAACATCGGCATTGGATTATCTTCATAAAGGACAAACTATTTTTGATGATAATATCGACTTATTAAACCTTGAAATTGATATTCTATCTCGTCAAAATAAACTGAATGAACTGAAACAAAAACTGGAAACCGCCGTGGAAGCCAGCCCTGATAATGAAGCATATCACGCCGTTTTAGGAAATATCTACGATAAACTCGGAGAAAAAGATAAAGCCGAAAAAGAATACCTCAAAGCATTAGAACTAAATCCCAAAAATGAACCGGTACTATTTAATGTCGGTGCGTATTATTTTAATACAGGAAATGAATGGAGTAAAAAATTAGGCGATTTACCCCCTTCTGAAACCAAAAAAGCCAAAGAATACGAAACTAAAATGAATGAATACTACCGCAAAGCCATTGAATATTTTGAACAATACTACGCTCTAAAACCAGATGACAAAGCCGTAAAACAACGGCTAAGACAATTGTACCTTCGTTTCGGTGAAACAGAAAAAGCAGAGAAGTACAAATAATCTCCATGGAGATTACCACACTTTTGATACTTTTAGCCATTGGGGCTTTAGCAGGCACAGTCAGTTCTTTCCTTGGAATTGGCGGTGGATTGGTAGTTATTCCTTTATTAGTATCCTTATTAAATTACTCGCAAAAAGCAGCACAAGGTACCTCATTAGCACTCATGTTACCACCCATTGGGATATTGGCCGTTATCAATTATTACAAATCTGGTAATGTGAACTTATCGCACGCTTTTGTAATGGCAATAGGTTTTTTAGCAGCCAGTTATTTCGCTTCAAAGTATGCTGTCCAACTTCCGGAGGACTATCTTAAAAAGATATTTGCAATCTTTCTCATTATTTACGCTGCAAAACTGCTTTTGGGAAAGTAAAATTCTACACACTCCTTTCACCACGCAAATTTTGAACAAGCATTTCTTTTATAGTATTTTCATCTTTTTCTTTTCCTAATAAATACATTAGTTTCGTAATACTGGCTTCCAGTGTCATATCACCACCGCTCATCACGCCCAATTCTTTCAAATACCTGCTTGTTTCATATTTCCCTAATTCTACACTGCCTTGCAAACATTGCGTTACATCCAATACAATAATTCCCCTGCTCATTAAGTATTTCATTAAATCTAAAAACTCTTTTTGAGTAGGGGCGTTACCAGAACCATACGTTCTTAATATCAATCCTTTAATATCTAAATCTTTATATTGTCTCTCTAAAATTTTCACATCCATTCCGGGAAATAAATGCAGGATACTCACCGCCTTACAAAGTTGTGTATGTATGCTTAAATCCGTATCATTAGTGTTTCTCCACAAAGCCGTTTGGTTATACTCAATATCTATTCCGGCCTCTGCCAGTGGCGGATAATTGGGCGATTGTATGGCATCAAAATGATTCGCACTGTATTTGATAGAACGATTCCCTCTGAATAATTTGTATTCAAAATAAATCGCCACTTCCTGAATAATCGGCTTTCCATCCCTATCTTTATCTGCTGCAATTTGAATAGCCGTGATAATGTTTTCTTTTCCATCCGTCCGCAATACACCAATAGGAAGTTGAGAGCCCGTAAGGATGACCGGCTTTTTTAAATTTTCTAACATAAAACTCAAGGCAGAGGCCGTATAAGCAATAGTATCTGTACCGTGTAGAATAACAAAGCCATCGTATTGAGTATATTTCTCATAAATTAATGTAGCTAAGGATTTCCATAGTTCTGGTGTAACGTTAGAAGAATCAATTGGTTCAAAAGTATAAGTGTCAATATCTAAATGGAACCGTTGGAGTTCGGGTAATTGTTCAAAGAGTTGATTAAAATCCAATGGTTTTAAATCACCACTCTTAACATCCTGCACCATTCCAATAGTTCCGCCAGTATAAATCAAGAGCAATTTACTTTCTGACATTTTTACAAATTAAAATCTTTGGTGCAAATAAACGAAAAAGCATAACGACTGGTGATTTGAATTTCATTCACCATCTTGTAAACAGGTATATCCCACAATAAAGAAAAATTAAACTCTCTAATAGAATAATTGATTTGGGGAGAAAAAAATATCAAATTACCTCCAGTGCCTGTCAGCGCTTTATCATAATAATAATCTCTGGTGCGATATTCGTTTTTTATCTGTGCTAAAACACTCCAGTGCAAATTAAATGATTTAGATAAAAAAACACTTGTAAAAAATGCTGAACCTTTCATATAATAAATAGCGTTGTATCCGTTTAATATCTCCGAACGATGTATTAAAAATATCCTCCATTTTTTCTCTGGAAAATGTTTTTGTAAAAATAAAAGTGCTACCGCACCAAAGGCATTCGTGGATGGTTGTAAACTTATAGAAAGTGGCCGGCCATCTATTTCTTTCAAACGCTGAGTGAAAGGAAATTTCAATCCTCCACCTAAAGTGCATTCAAAGCTCGGTTTTTTGATAATCCCCAATTTTACACTGAAAATACCATTATTCCATCCCTGTGTTTCAATTTTTCTCATCGCATCGGTTCGTTCTGCTTTCTTTAAATAATAACCCATTTCAAGATCAACTGTGATTTTTCTGCTAACACCATAAGAAATAATGTTTCCAAAATATGAATACAAAGCATATCTGAGATAATGAATATCTGTTCGTTTTTTATCACCTTCAAAGTAAGTGTCCGAAAAACTGTACCGATAAAACCCAATCACTCTTAATGTGTTTTTGCTTAATAAACCAATATTCGTAGAGCCAACGACCGGATTGGCACTACAACATTGACCATAACTCTTGAATGAAAAAAATAAAACAATTAAAAAAAAGCAAACCTGTTTTTGAAAATGACACATATCAGGGATTCACTATAATCGTAATCTGCCCAACTCCTCTATTACCTTTAGCATCAGTGGCTGTACACTTCACCATATTCTCTCCTGCAACGCTGGAACAACAAGGTGATAAAGTGACAGTATTCCCACTCCCTAAAATGTTGGAAATCGTATTTACTTCCCATTGATATGTAATACTGCCTTCTGCTCCTTCCACATACGCTGTGACGACCGATTCTTGTCCAAGACGAATAGTAGTATGATCCGCAACCAAACTTACTTTTACAGCACTTCCGCTTGTATTCTCATTATTGACCGGGGCCGCTTTCTTTTTACAACTCAAAAACAAGGCAACTGAAATGCTCAAAATCAACCATCTGCTCATATTGATATTATTTTGTTACAAAAATATGAAATAAATCTCAAATAAAAAATAACACTCATCCAATTTCTTAACATTTCTTATATTTCTGTTATTGTATTGCAATTGGCTTAATGTTTATTTTTGCCAACTCTAAATATAAACTTATGATAGAAACTTTGCAGGCACAAACTCTCCATCCTACTGATATCAAAGCCATCAACGAAAAAATCCATCAGGAAAGTGCATTTATTGACCTGCTTTTAATGGAAATTAATAAAGTGATTGTCGGCCAAAATCAAATGGTAGAACGGCTGCTAATCGGTTTGTTAAGCAATGGTCATATATTATTGGAAGGCGTGCCGGGACTGGCGAAAACATTGGCGGTAAATACATTAGCAAAAAGTATTAATGCAAAGTTCAGCAGAATACAATTTACCCCCGATTTATTACCCGCTGACTTAATCGGTACGATGATTTTCAATCAAAAAACAGGAGAATTCAACGTGCGCAAAGGACCTATCTTTGCAAACTTCGTATTGGCCGATGAAATCAACCGTGCGCCCGCCAAAGTACAATCCGCTTTGCTGGAAGCCATGCAGGAAAAACAAGTAACAATTGGCGAACAAACTTTTCCATTACCCAATCCGTTTTTAGTGTTAGCCACTCAAAACCCCATTGAACAAGAAGGAACTTATCCCTTGCCCGAAGCACAATTAGACCGTTTTATGCTCAAAGTCGTATTGACCTATCCTTCTAAAGAAGAAGAATTGAAAATCATTGCTTCTAATGTATCACCCGAAGGTTTGAAAAAACCACAGCAAGTAGTTTCCACAGAAGATATTCTCAAAGCAAGGGACTTAGTACGATATGTGTATATTGATGAAAAAATTGAAAAGTATATTGTAGATATTGTGTTTGCTACACGTTTTCCAAAAGATTACAAATTAGAAAAGTTTGCCCCACTTATTGCTTATGGGGCTTCGCCACGTGCGGGTATCAATCTTGCGTTGGCGGCCAAAGCGTATGCATTTATCAAACGCAGGGGCTATGTCATTCCCGAAGATGTTCGGGCGGTATGCCACGATATTTTGCGGCATAGAATAGGGCTCACTTACGAAGCAGAAGCCGAAAACATTACCACCGAACATATTATCACCGAATTGTTGAACGTTGTAGAAGTGCCTTAATAGTTTTTTCAGAAAATATCGTTTAGAAAAATATAGTTAGAATGGAACTCAGCGAGTTATTGAAGAGAGTTAAAAGAATTGAAATTAAATCTAAAGGACTAAGTCAAAATATCTTTTCCGGACAATACCATAGTGCCTTTAAAGGGCGTGGTATGGCTTTTTCAGAAGTGCGGGAATATGTCCCCGGTGATGATATTCGTAATATAGATTGGAATGTGACAGCCCGCTTTGATGCACCCTATGTTAAGGTATTTGAAGAAGAAAGAGAACTCACAGTTATTTTGATGATTGACATCAGTGCGAGTACATCGTTTGGAATGGTTAATGATTTCAAAAAAAATATCATCGCTGAAATGGCCGCTACTATTGCTTTTTCTGCCAATCAAAACAACGATAAAATTGGTGTTATCTTTTTTTCGGATAAAGTGGAAAAATTCATTCCGCCCAAAAAAGGCAAAAGCCACATTTTGAGAATTATTCGGGAAATCATTGCTACAGA
Organism: uncultured Flavobacteriaceae bacterium; assembly: GCA_964576565.1. Lineage (GTDB taxonomy): Bacteria > Bacteroidota > Bacteroidia > B-17B0 > Aurantibacillaceae > BPGX01. The sequence continues at coordinate 8,625 of CAZNVL010000073.1, forward strand.
AAAATCCAGTCCAGACAGCAATCTTAATGAACCGATTCGTTATTTATTTCAGACCATTAAGAAAAAAAGCACGGTTTTTATTCTATCTGATTTTTTGTTTCCATTAAATTTTCAGGATTCTTTGAAAATATGTGCCAAAAAGCATGATATTATTGCCATTAAAGTGAATGATAAAAATGAAAAAGAATTGCCGAACGTAGGATTGTTGCCCATTAAAAATCTGGAATCACACACTATTCAATGGATAGATACGAGCGATAAACAATTCAGAACACATTATACAGCCAATTTTATGAAACACAGCAATGAACTCAAACAGATATTTCAAAAATCAAAAGTAGATAGCACGGAAATTTTCACCCATCAAAATTACGTCATTCCACTCTCTTTGCTTTTCAAGAATAGATAATTAAAAATTCAAATTTGAATGATTAGAATAGTCCACATATTTAAATATTTTTCTTTACCGAAATGGGTGTTTTTTTCTATAAGTGCTATAATTTGTAATTTATCGTTTAGTCAGATTACGGCCAATGCTGAAATCAATCGGAATGAAATTAGAATTGGTGAGCCCATTGAACTTCAACTGACGCTTCAATTCCCAGACAAAATTCAAAAAATAAAATGGCCTGTATTCAAAGATACCATCACTCAAAAAATAGAAATTATAGATGCTTCTAAAGTAGATACGTTGCAACATAATGTCCTTCGTCAAATTCTTCACATCTCGGTGTATGATTCTGGACAATATGTTTTACCGGCTATCAAGTTTTTGGATACTACAGATACAAGCAAATTTGTACAAACCAATTCGCTTCTTATTACGGTGCATACAGTTCCTACCGATACTTCAGAGATGTCCATTAAAGATATAAAACCCATTTTTGAAGAACCGTTTAACATTCAATGGTACATGCCTTTAATTATTAAATCATTGATAGGTTTGTTAGTTTTAGCTCTGAGCATCTATTTGATTTATCGTTTCTTTAAGAAGAAGAAAAAAGAAGAAAAACAACTGAAACCCCAATTACCACCGCACATTGTAGCCCTTGAAAAACTTGAAAAAATCAAACAAGAAGAAATCTGGAAAGAAGGAAAAATCAAAGAATATTACTCTGCTGTTTCGGATACAATTCGGGAATACATTGAAGGCAGATATCAAGTTTCTGCATTAGAACAAACGACTTTTGAAACTTTACAAACTTTGCGTTTCAAAGCCATTGCACCTGAAACAAGAGAAAAATTAAAATACTTGTTAGAACTGGCAGACCTCGTGAAATTTGCCAAATTCTTACCGATTGAAAACGACCACCATCAAGTATTACAAATGGCTTTTGATTTTGTAAATGAAACAAAATTAGAAACGACTACTACTATTGAATCAACTTCAACGAATAATCCTTCTTAAATCAAGCATCAAAAACAAATATGCTGGACCAATTGTTTGATATAGATGAGTTTGTATTTGCAAATAAAGAATTTTTGTGGTTATTAATTCTTGTTCCATTATTAGGCATTTATTATTATTTCAAAAAAGATAAATTAAATGCTACTTTAAATTTTTCCAGTTTTTTATTGATAAAAGATATTCCATCTTCCTTTAAAGTACAATCCCGTTTTTTCCCTTATGCATTGCGTTTATCAGCAATGACTTTAATGATTATTGCATTAGCAAGGCCCCAAAGTATTTCAGGTGGCAAAGATGTACAAACCGAAGGCATTGATATTATGATGAGTTTGGATGTGTCTTTATCTATGTTAGCTAAAGATTTTAAGCCGAATCGTTTAGAAGTAGCAAAAGATGTGATTCAAAAATTTATTGACCAAAGAGCGAACGATCGTATAGGAATTGTTATTTTCGGTGGTGAAGCTTTTACACAATGTCCGCTTACTACTGATCACAAAATTTTAAAAACATTAGTGGCACAAGTAAAAGCAGGGAGTTTGGGACAAGGCACAGCCATTGGACTTGGATTAGCCAATGCAGTAGCACGTTTGAAAGATGTGGATTCCAAAAGCAAAGTGATTATTTTAGTATCGGATGGTGTGAATAACACCGGTGAAATTGACCCTATAACAGCAGGGGAATTGGCAAAATCTTACAATATCAAAGTGTACAGCATCGGAGTAGGTAGTCGCGGCAAGGCCTTGCAACCTGTAGCAATGTACCCCAACGGAGAACTACAATACGATTATGCCGATGTGGAAATTGATGAAGCGTTGATGAAAAAAATTTCAGACGAAACCGGTGGAAGATATTTCAGAGCAACGAATAACAAAAGTTTAGAACAAATTTATCAGGAAATTGA
>CAZNVL010000074.1:0-10927 GCA_964576565.1 uncultured Flavobacteriaceae bacterium
AAATGTGTTTACGCCCAACGGCGATGGTATCAACGATAGCTGGCAGGTAGTGTGGAAAGAAATCCCTCTTGGTCTTAAAAACTTCAAAGTAGAAATCTACGATAGATGGGGCTTGAAGGTGTATGAGAGTGAGCAGTGGAACTTTGAATGGGATGGGAAACATTGTCGGAATGTAAAATCAGAATTATTGGAGGAAGAATGTACTACTGGAACTTATTACTACATCATCCGCTATGAATGGAATGGGAAAGAAAGAGAATGGAAAGGATACATAACGCTATTGAGATAAGATAGGAAAAAGTGCATAATGATGGTGTAGAAAATAGGTGTTACAATGCCTGAAAACTTTTGACAAATGCTGCAATCGTTTGTTCAATTTCTTTATGGGTATGCGCTGCACTTACAAAACCTACTTCATAACCGGAGGGACCTAAATATACTCCGTTTTCCAACAAATTGTGGTATAATTTTTTGAAGTACAACATACTCTGCGGGTCAATGTCGCTTGCCTTTCGGATGGTATCTTTTTCTGAAAATGTTATCCAAAATATCGAACCTACATTAAAAATTTTGAACGGTATATTTTGAGGAACGGTTTGCAGAATGCCATTTACAAGCAGTTTTGTTTTGTTGGCAAGTTCTGAATAAAAATTTTCTTCTAAGCATTTGGATAATTGTGCATAGCCGGCGGCCATTGCTACCGGGTTACCGCTTAAGGTGCCTGCCTGATACATTGGTCCTTCGGGAGAGACCCATTGCATTATTTCTTTACTGGCGGCGTATGCTCCTACCGGAAATCCACCGCCAATAATTTTTCCAAAAGTAATAATATCGGGCTTTATATTGTAATACCCGGCGGCTCCTGTAAAGCCAACACGAAAACCGCTGATAACTTCATCAAAAATCAGTAAACTGTTGTATTGTTGTGTAATTAATCTCAAAAAGTTGAGATATTCTTTTCGCTGTAAGAGTAATCCATTATTGGCAGGAATGGGTTCAAGGATGATGGCGGCTATGTCTTTTCCGAAATTTTCAAATGCTTTTTCGACGGCTTTTTCATCGTCTAATTGTAAAACAATAGTGTGGCGGACAAGATCCTCCGGAACGCCGGCCGAGGACGATTGTCCAAAGGTAACTAAGCCGGAGCCCGCTTTGACCAATAGAGCATCGGAATGGCCGTGGTAACATCCTTCAAATTTGATGATTTTGTTCTTCCCTGTGTAGGCCCTTGCCAAACGAATGGCGCTCATCACGGCTTCTGTACCGCTGCTTACAAAACGTATTTTTTCGATAAATGGATGGTGTGTAAGAATCAGTTCAGCCAAACGATTTTCTAATTCTGTCGGCGCACCGAAAGACGTTCCATTTTGCATGGCTTCATACGCCTGTTGAATAATTTCGGGATGAGCGTGGCCTAAAATTAAAGGTCCCCAGCTGGCACAATAATCAATGTATTCGTTGTGATCTGCGTCATAAATTTTTGGTCCTTTGCCTTTTTGAATGAATATCGGTGTTCCGCCCACGCTTTTGAAGGCGCGTACGGGCGAGTTGACGCCACCGGGAAACAATTGTTGTGCTTTTTCAAATAATTGTTTGGAATGTGAAAGGTTCATAGTGTTTATGAGATGTAACTTAATTTCAGCATATTGGTTCTGCCTTTTTCTTTTAGTGGCATAGAAGCGATGTTGATGACCAAATCATCGGCTTTTACTAAATGATTATTTTTCAAAAATTCTTTTAAGTCGTTGATGGTTTGGTCTGTGCTTTCGTATTTGTTGTAATAATAACCGGATACTCCCCACACTAAACTTAAGGTAGTAAGTAAAGATAGATTGTCGGTAAAAACAAATATACGGGCTTTAGGCCGATGACTGGATAATTTGAACGCACTGTATCCGCTGTTGGTCATTGTAATGATGGCTTTTACATTGGCTTCTTTGGCTAAAACACAGGCCGTGTAGCAAATGCTATCGGTAATGTAGGTGGCTGTTTTTAATTCAGGGGCGTGATGTCTGTAGTATATAGTATCCAGGTCTTCTACCTGTGTGATGATTTTACGCATTATTTCAATAACTTTTACAGGATATTTTCCGACGGATGTTTCAGCGCTGAGCATGACGGCATCTGCTCCGTCCATGACGGCATTGGCGACATCGTTTACTTCTGCACGGGTAGGGGAGTAATTTTCAATCATGCTTTCCATCATTTGTGTAGCAATGATAACGGGTTTTGAGGCACGGATACATTTTTCAACGATTTTTTTCTGGATAAGAGGCACTTGTTCCATTGGTAATTCGACACCTAAGTCCCCGCGTGCCACCATCACGGCATCGGTTACATTAATTATCTGATCGATTTCTTTAAGTGCTTCGGGTTTTTCGATTTTGGCTACTACTCTTGTGTTTTTGTTTTTATTCCGGATAATTTCTTTTAATTCTACGATGTCTGTTACAGAGCGAACAAAGGATAAACCAATCCAATCAAAATCGTTCTCTAAAGCAAATTCCAGATCTCTCAAATCTTTTATGGTTAAAGATGGTAATGATATTTTTGTATTGGGAAGGTTGACGCCTTTTTTGGAAGATAAAAGACCACCGGAGATCACTTTGCATTTTACATTTTCTTTACCATCGGTTTCTATCACTTCCAAATGTATTTTTCCATCATCTAATAAAACCTTTTCTCCTTTTCTTACATCTTTGGGAAACTGGGGATAGTTGATGTAAATCTGATGTTCATCGCCTTCACATTCGTGTGTGGTGAGGGTTATTTCCTGTTCCTTTTGTAATGAAATGCTTCCGTTTTTGATAGTGCCTATTCTTAGTTTAGGACCTTGTAAATCACCTAAAATACCAACGAATGTTCCTAGTTCTTTATTTAATTCCCGAATGTTATGAATGGTTTCTTTGATTTGTGTGTAGTCACCGTGAGAAAAATTAATTCTGCAGACATCCAGTCCTTCCAGAAACATATTTCTTAATACGTCTTTGGGTTGTGTGGAAGGACCCATGGTGGCAATTATTTTTGTTCTGTTAAAGTTGCTTTCCATAAGATTGTATTTGAATAGGATGGTATAATGTATCTCTTTCTACCGGGATTTTGTGTGCTTGTTGAATGAGTTGACAAATTTCTTCGCTTGTCATAGAAGGATGTTGTTCTTCACTGCCGGCCATAGAATAGATTTTTGTGGTATCGTCAATAGTGCCGTCTAAGTCGTTTGCGCCAAAGTGCAGAGCCATTTGTGCGTTGTGTCTGCCTAACATGGCCCAATACGCTTTGAGGTGTTGAAAATTATCCAGAAACAATCGTGCGACGGCATAGTTTTTCATATCTTCTGTAATACTGGCTTCAGGGATATGGCTCATTGAATTGTTTTTGTTTCGGAATTTGAGAGGGATAAAGGCCTGAAATCCTTGTGTTTCATCTTGTAGTTCTCTTAATAATTGCAGGTGTTCTATCCGATGTTCATAGGTTTCTATGTGTCCGTATAACATGGTAGCATTTGATTTTTTCCCCATGTGGTGCCATGTTCGGTGAATTTCTAACCATTGTTCGGTGGTGCATTTACCACCGGCAATTTGATCGCGTAGGGTTTTATTAAAAATTTCTGCGCCACCGCCCGGCATGCTGTCTAATCCTGCATCACTTAAAATTTTTAAAGTATTTGAGTAACTTAATTTTGCTTTTTTGGAAATGTAATGTATTTCAACGGGGGTCAGTGCTTTGATATGAATATTCCTGTGTGCTTTGATTTTCTGAAATAATTCAGTGTAAAAGTTTAAATCCTGTTGTGGAATAACACCGCCGGTAATGTGCACTTCTGTGATGGGCTGTTCGTCGTATTTTTTCAAGATATTCAGAATGTCTTGTACAGAATACTGCCATCCTTCTTCTTTTTGTTTTATCAGTCGTGAATAAGAGCAAAACGCGCAGGAATAGACACAGAGATTGGTGGGTTCAATGTGGATGTTTCGGTTGTAATAAACGGTGTTGTGATTTTTGCAGAGATTGACGTAATCTGCCAGCAGTGCTAAAAACGAAAGGTCATGAAAGTGATAAAGTTGTAATCCTTCTCCGGGACTTAATCGTTGTTGATGAAGAATTTTATCAATGAGTGTCGTATATTTTTTGTAATAAGGATGTTGCAGGATGAGTTCTTTTTTTGAATCGGCTAAATCTTTGATGCTCTGTTTCTCTTTAGTGGAATACATAAAAATGGATTGAGCACAAAGGTAAGGAAAATATATGCAGTGATGGATTTTATCCTGAAATAATTAAGAGTCAATGAATTTTCAGATATTCTGATTAAGATTATTATTTTTCAAGATATTGTTGGATTTGGAAGTTTTAATGTAGATACATTTTTATACTTAAAAAACGTGTATTCTGTTCAGAGAAAAATTAAATAAGGAAGCTTTTGTTTATATAGATTACAAAGATATTATACTTTCCATTCCTGCGGGATTTTACAAATTGGAATGGCTTGCATTTTATGTAAGTTGTTTTGGTGCCGGGTTTGGTAGATTTTTAAAACTTCTTTTTGTCGTTCGGTAAGTGGATGATGTGTGGGTTTTTCAAAGTATTTCATGGCCCATTCTAATTCATCATAGGTGGCGCCTATTTTTTCTTCATCGGTAGGACTGCCTTCAAATAGTCCATCGGTTGGTTTGGCGTTGATGATGCTCTCAACGATTCCAAGATGTCGGGCTAATTGATACACTTCGCTTTTCATTAAGTCGGCAATGGGGGAAATATCTACACCGCCATCGCCATATTTGGTGAAAAATCCTATTCCAAAATCTTCTATTTTATTACCGGTCCCCACTACCAGATGTCCATAATGTCCTGCAAAAGCATACAAACACACCATTCTTAACCGGGAACGAAGGTTAGCCATATTGTGTGCGGTTTGAATTTCTTTTGGAAGTGCTTGCATATATTCAGAAAGCACAGAAGACATATCTACTTCATAAGAAGAAACGTTATGAAACTTTGATTTTAACCACTCAATATGTTCACAACTTCTTTGATATTCGGGCGATGCCTGTAATATCGGCATATTCAAAACAATGGTAGGAAGTTCTGTAAGAGCAGAAAGGGTAGAAGTCAGAGCACTATCTATCCCCCCACTTACACCTACTACTAATCCTTTTACACGATTTTTATCAACGTAATTTTTTATCCAATGGACAATATAATCAACTGCCTTAGCAGGTTCTTTTAACATAACTTAAAACAGTATACCGATATTTATTCTTAGGGCATTTTGAATCAGATTTTGTTTTAAGAAAGAGAATTGTAATTTACCGTTAGAATCGGTTTGTGCGCTTGTAAAGTGGTATTTTGAAGTGCCACGCATCAAATTGGTAAAAGATGAAAAATAATTAATGCTAAACATTAAAGAAGTCGTACCAGCGATGCGGTATTCTGTACCTAAGCCAACATTTAAACCAATTCTTATTGGAAGAAGAGAAGCATCTTGCTTTAAATCTAAATCTGTGTTAGTGCCAGAAACGACTGTAACGGTGCCTGATTTTACCACCTGAGAATACGTATCTTCTGATTTAATTTTAGTTCGAAGTCCAAGGTCTGCTCCAAACTGAGCAAAATACTTCATACCGCTGTATTCCTGTGTCATCATTTTAAGTGTCAGTGGAATAGTAACATAAGTAGTTTTAATTTTTCTGGTTGTAATGCCCCCATATCCAACATTTCCGGAAGTGTATAAGGTAGTAGGGTCCATGCCATTGGTAGGTTCTACCAAAACGCCTTCTTTGTCTGTTACATAAGCGACTACATAACTATTAGCGGGATCGTTTTTATAGTTTATTGTGCCATTTTCAAAATCGCCGCCAATACCTGTATAAAAATGGACGATATTGGATAATTTGAATTCGGTGATGAGCCCAAAACCAAAGCCAAAATTCATTCCGCCACCTGTTGTATTCTTATCTTTTGATTTTATCCAAGTGGGTTGTGGGGACACGCGAATGCCGAAGCGAAATTTTTTATCAAATTCATTTTCTTGTGAGAAGCACACACTTGTAATGCCAGATAAAAACAAAATAGTGATAGCAAACTTTTTCATAGTATTGCAATTTGATTTTGAGCACAAACTTATGAAATACATTTTTAACTATAAAATTTTTTTTCTACGAATGGCTCTTCCGTTTCATCTGTTTATTTTGTCTTGTACAAACGAGGAAAAGTCAATTGAAAGCATACGAGTAGAAGAGATAAAAATTGAACGTTTTGAAGACGATATTTTTTCGGTTCAAAAAAATACATTAAAGGAAAAAGATTCACTTTTGAGTAAAAAGTATTTTCCATTTTATCAATACTATCTGAAGGAAATCATCTATTTCAGAAAAGAGATGGATAGCGCACATGCTCTATTATTGGAGTTTGTCAACGATAAAGATATAAGATATACTTACAACGAAATTAAAAAATTATTTACTGAAAAAGAACTTCAGGGGCTTGAAAAAGAGATTTATAAATTACACCAACATATACGCTATTACTTTCCGGATAAACAGCTGCCTAAACGTTATTTGACTTTTATAAGCGGGTTCAACTATCAGATTGTGTATCCTGAACGTACGGACATCATAGGAATATCTTTAGATATGTATTTGGGGAGTAAGCATCCGGTGTATCAATGGTTACAATGGCCTCAATACAGAGTGAAGCAATTACAAAAAGAATACATTCCGGTGGATATTGCCAGGGCATGGCTTTTTACTCACTTTCCAACTGGTAAATACAATCATTTGTTAGAGTATATGATGTATTACGGCAAAATTATTTATGCACTGAAAAAATTATTACCAAACGCACACGACACCTTGGTATTTGCCTATTCTCAAAAACAATTGGCGTACTGTAGAAAATTTGAAAAAAATCTTTGGACATTTTTTCTGGAGGAAAATAAATTGTACGATAATTCGCCTAAAATAATTTCTATGTATCTGAACGATGGTCCCTTTACGGCTGCCATCAGCAAAGAGTGCCCGCCACGAATTGGAATGTTTATAGGATATAAAATTGTGGAAAGTTTTATGAAAAAAAATGATTTAAATTTGCCGCAATTGTTTGCCGAAACAAACGCTCAAAAAATCCTTCAGTTGAGCAAATACAAACCTTAAAGCCGTGTTAGCTCAGCGGTAGAGCAAAGGTTTCGTAAACCTTAGGTCAGGGGTTCAAATCCCCTACACGGCTCATTAACTTTAGAAGGTGTCGCATATTTATTGCAAATAATTTCTAAAATGTTTTCTGTTTAGCGAATATCAAAAATAATTTCTTTTAATTTGGCGCAAAAGACCAAATGATTGTACAAGAATTTATATCCAACGATATACCGCCGCTGCATTCAAAAGATACATTGCAAAAAGCACTGGATTGGATGGCACAATTTAAAGTGGCCGACTTACCTATTACAGATAAAAAGCAATACATTGGCATTATTTCAGAAGCGGATATTTTAGATTATAATAAACTCAATGAGTCCATTGCAGAATCCAAATTACATATTGAACGGCCTTTTGTGTATATTCATCAACACGTATATGAGTTGTTTCGTTTAATGACAAAACATAACATTACTGTCATGCCGGTTTTAAATGAAAAAGATGAGTATGTAGGTAGTATCAGTGCACGCGGCATTATTCAAAATTTATCGCGTATAACATCTTTGCAAAGTACAGGCGGTATCATTGTGTTGTCTGTGCCATTCAAAGATTATTCAGCAGTACAAATTGCGAATATCATTGAAGGCAATGATGCTAAAATTTTAAGTATGTATGTGGAAAATCAGGGATACGATTGGTTAGAGATTACAATAAAAGTAAATGTGGAAGATGTAAGCCGCCTGTTGCAAACATTTTATCGTTACAATTATCAGGTGAAAACGGTGTATCAATCTTCTGAAAGCGAAGTAGATTTAAAGAGAAGATTGGATGAATTCTGGCATTTTCTGAACATTTAATTTCAAATGTTTAAATATACTTGTTTCATTAATTTGTGTTTGCTATGTTTAAGTTGTTCCAATACTACAAGTGTAAATAAGCAGAATTCGTATAAAGACGTAAAATGGCAATTAATAAGTTTTGATGATACTATAAAGCTATTTCAAAAGGGGGATTGGTTATGGATAGATGCAGAGTTTTTAAATGAAAATGATTCTGTGTTTTGGAGTTCGCATCACGAAGGAGCAGACAAATTTTTTATTCAACTTTCCGATACCGTCCAACATCCTTTTTTCTATCCGTTTTATTTTTGCTCTGAACAAGACAGTTTGTTTATTTCGGCGCCGAAATCTGTGATATTAAAAGATATTTTCAATACGATACAATGTCCTTATTTTTTGAAAGATGATAAGGAATTAAGAGCGTACATAAAAATCAGGAAAAGAATCCAATCCATTATGGATAGTTCCTTCAATAAAAAATTGCAGGCAGATGAAGTACAACAAATACAGATGTTTTTAGAAAAAAATCAGGTTGTTTATGAAATAGATGATAATGGTATTATTTGGATAGAGCCCTTGCCTATACCTAATTGGGTCAAAAGAATGATGGTCAGGGAAGCTACAGTGGCTTATACGGGTTATTTTTTAGATGGACGTGTGATGGATCATTCAGATAGTTTAGGCATACGATACAACGATACATTACAACTAATAGAAGGGTTAAATTATGTTATTAAAAAATTAGAAGTTGGACAATCCGCAAAAATTATTCTACCTTCGCAGCTGGCATTTGGAGACCGTGGAAGTTTTAATAAAACCGTTCCACCCTTTACACCACTTTTATATGAAATCAAACTTATGCAAATTCAATAATCTTATGAAAAAATATTTACTCATTATCAGCAGTATTACACTATTTGTTGTCTCTTGTAAGCAAGCAAAGTTCAAAGGGTATGAAGAAGCTGGAAACGGTTTGTTTTATAAATTCTTTATTAAAAATGATACAACACTCACACCACAAGTAGGCGATGGTATTGCCATTCAATATCTTATTAAAAAACAAAGTAACGATTCACTCATTGTAAATAGTAAAGACGTTAGCCGTGATGGTAGTGGAATAGCAAAATTCTTATTACAACCACCTACTTTTAAGGGAAGTATTGAAGATGGCATTTTAATGATGCACAAAGGAGATAGTGCTTCTTTCATTATCAGCGCAGATTCCTTCTTTTTGAAAACAAACAAGATGAATGAGTTGCCAGGTTTTATAAGACCGGGTGAGTATTTAAATGTTTACATCAAATTAGTGGACATCAAAACACGAAAAGAATTAGAAGAAAATCAAAAGAAACAAGAAGAAGAACTTGCCAAACTGAAAGAAGAAGAATTGAAGAAATTAGACGAATACATTAAAGCAAATAATATCAAGGTAACGCCAACCCAAAGTGGCTTATATTATATTGAGCTCAAAAAAGGAAAGGGAGAAAAAATTGGTATCAATTATGTTGCAAAAATACACTATCGTGGAGAACTGATTGATGGTACTGTATTTGATTCTTCTGAAGGAAAAGAACCTATTCAAGTTACAGCAGGAATGGGGGAAGTCATTCCCGGATGGGACGAAGCATTACAAATGATGCAAAAAGGCACCAAAGCCAAAATTATTTTACCATCTTCCATTGCTTATGGCAGACAGCAAGCAGGACCTATTCCACCTTATTCCACATTAATTTTTACTCTGGAAGTTATAGATGTTACTCCTCCTGTGTCTGGTAAATAAACTGTATTTTATTTATTCCATCTTTTGAGGCCGTTGCAAAACTCGTCAAAGTTTTAGTTATGCAACATAATCGTTTTACCATCTCCATCTTTGCCGAATTATCAGTAGATTGAAAAGGTTGAAACACCAAGTTGTTGCAAAACTCAGAAAAAAGTTAGTTTTGCAACGGTCTAAAATTAAATTCAAAAATAAAATAAACTCCCACCTGCTGATGACGTGATATTAAATAAACAAAACACTCTTACAAAATTACACGGTAACTTTTTTCAGTACTTGCGCCATGGTTTTACCAATCATGGCCGGAGATTCACAAACAGTTAGTCCACAGGATCTCATAATGTCCATTTTGGCTTGTGCAGTATCTTCTTTTCCGCCTACAATAGCGCCGGCGTGTCCCATGGTTCTTCCCTTAGGGGCAGTTTGACCGGCAATAAAACCTACCACCGGTTTTTTATTTCCGGTTTCTTTAATCCAGCGGGCGGCTTCTGCTTCTAATGTACCACCAATTTCTCCAATCATCACAATGCCTTCGGTTTCAGGATCGTTCATCAATAATTCCACTGCTTCTTTAGTAGTAGTACCAATGATAGGGTCGCCTCCAATGCCAATAGCCGTAGAAATGCCTAATCCGGCTTTTACAATCTGGTCAGCGGCTTCATAAGTGAGAGTACCGGACTTGGAGACAATTCCGATTTTTCCTTTTTTAAATACAAACCCAGGCATGATTCCTACTTTTGCTTCTTCAGCAGAAATAACACCGGGGCAGTTAGGACCAATTAATCGGGATTTTTTATCTTTCAGATATTCCTTGACCATAACCATATCTTTTACCGGAATACCTTCGGTAATACATACAATTACTTCTATGCCGGCATCGGCCGCTTCCATTATGGCATCGGCAGCAAATGGTGCGGGTACAAAAATGATAGAAACATTAGCATTAGCATATTTTACTGCGTCGTGCACGGTATTAAATACGGGTCTGTCTAAATGTTTGGTGCCGCCTTTACCGGGCGTTACACCGCCTACTACATTAGTGCCATATTCTATCATTTGAGTAGCGTGAAAGGTACCTTCATTGCCGGTAAAACCTTGCACAATCACTCTGGATGCCTTATTAACCAATACACTCATATTAAAAATTTGGGGGTTAAATGTAAAGAATTATTTATGACTAC
>CAZNVL010000075.1:0-10641 GCA_964576565.1 uncultured Flavobacteriaceae bacterium
TTTTTATCACAAAAGGTATTTAAGGAATGTTTAGGGAAGGGATTAAAAGTAGTCAGCAAATTAAGAGAGAATAGGAGGAATAGGTTGTTAGAATTTGAAGAAAGGGTGTGATATTGAATAGAGCCGCCATAGGAGTGCAGTGAATGGAATAGTGAACATATTTGCTGGTGTAATAGCATACACTTATTTAGACAGTTTACCGAGCATTACTATTGCAGAAAAATAACTTGTTCCCGAACTCACGTTAATTAGATAAGAATGTTAGGAAAAACATTCAAAACAAACTGCCCTGAATAAAATCTCCTTTCTTTTTACCGGTAAACAAACTACAATTGTGTTCAAACTTAAAACTTTCAGAAAAATATCTTTTCCTGAACACCTGAAACATCTGATGAATCATTTCTGCCACCTGTCCATCGCCCTTAAACCGCTTCCCCAATCTATTGTCCCACAAAGAACCATTGTGACACGACTTTACTAATGTGAGAACTCTTTCTTTTTTATCAGGAAAGTTACTTTCTAACCACTTTACAAACACCGGCTCAACATTGTCATTCAACCGTACTATGGTGTAACCTGCAAACTTTGCTCCACACTCTGCTGCCGATTTTAATACCTGCGGTATATCTTTATCATTCAATCCCGGAATAATCGGTGCTACCATCACACCGCAAGGTATGTTGTAAGTTGCCAGTGTTTTCAATGCTTTCAAACGATTGGAATAAGTAGACGTTCGGGGCTCTAATACACCTCTCAATTTTTCATCTACACTGGTTATTGAAATCATCACACTCACCAATTGTTTCTCAGCAAGTTCAATTAAAATATCCAGATCTCTCAATAACAAAGCATTTTTAGTAATAATGGACACAGGATGCTGAAAATCAAGGCAAACTTGCAATAAGGCCCGTGTAATCTGAAATTTTCTCTCAATTGGCTGATAACAATCCGTGTTTCCTGACAAAACAATCGGACTCACCACTCTATTGGGCTTTCTCAGTTCTTGTTCAAGTAGTTGCGGCGCATTTTTTTTCACCAATATAACACTCTCAAAATCAATTCCTGCGTTGTATCCCCAGTATTCATGGGTAGGTCGGGCATAACAATACGCACATCCGTGTTCACAACCCTGATAAGGATTCATAGAATACATGAAGTTCAGGTCAGGGCTTTTAACTTCATTGATAATGGTCTTTGGAAAAACTTCAATAATTTTCGTGTCTATTTTATCTAATTCATCAAACTCATCAATAGCCCACAGTACTTCTTTTGTCCATTCTTCTTTTAGGAACTTATTCGAAGGACTATATGTAGCCGCACGACCTTTCATTGGATGGAAGTTTTATTGTGGAATTTGCCCTAATGATAGTTGGAATAAATATTTATACAAGTTGAGTTTAGAATAAAAGCTTACTTGCTTTAACCGTGCTTCTAATAAATAATTTTCTCTTGCATTCACTAAGAACACGGAACTTTCTCCGGAAAAAAATTTTGTCCGTTCAGCATCCAACATTTTTTCGTACCGTTTAATCAATTCATTGATGGTTTGGATCTGTTCAGCATACACTTTGTATAGATTGTAGTAATTATTGGCTTTAATTAGAAGCTCGGATAGTTTAAGTTCTGCTTCATTTATAGTTTCTTTAATCTTTAAATTTACTAATTTTAATTCGCTTCGTTCTTTTCTCAAAAAGAAAGGAAATGAAAAACCTATTCCCCATTTGTAATTATTAGAATTATAAATCAAATCATTAGGGTGAATAGGTTCCAGTAAGGCATTGTAAGAAAGATTCAAATCTGGTTTCAACATCTCAATTCTAAATTTTTTTTCAATACTAAGATTTTTCAATTTGTACTCATATTTTTTGTAAGCAGGATGTTGATGAATAATTGAGTCCAAATGTGTTCTATCAATTAAAACATTTTGTGTACTCAAAGGATCCATTTTTTCTGGATAAAATGAAAAGTTAATTAAATAATTAAACTTGTTATTATCCCATTGTAAAAAATACTGAATATCATTTTTGGCATTTTGTAATTCTATTTCACTTAACTTAGTTTGCAATAAAAAATTATTATATTGTATAGAAGTTTCTACTGTATCAATTGCTGAAATATCGCCAAGATTGACAGATTGAATAGTAGCTAATAATCTTTGATAACTAACTTCTGTGGCATTTTTGATAATCAGGTATTTGTTGTATGCTTCAAACCATTCCCAGTATTTGTAAACAGCATTTACAAGAAAATCATACAACTGTGCATTAAACTCCATCTCGGCAATTCTAAAATCCAACTTAGAAGTTCTCAATTGCCATCTTCTTTCATCAATAAATAAATTTTTTAATAAAGGAAAATCAACACCCACACTCCACAAACCATTTGGGGGCAAAAAGTCAGACGAATTAATATACACACCCGAGTTGTAATTGTACTCCGTTTTCAAGTCAGCTCCAATCCACGTAGGAATCTTTATTCCACCGTTTACAATAGAATAATAATTCTTATTTTGAAAGTATTTTTGATGAAAAGTATAATATGTTTTAGGATCAAAGAAGCCTCTATTTTTTAGAATATAGGCCTTACTTTTTTGAATAGTTTGTATGTTTAGATTTTGAACAAATGGATGAAATTGTACTATACTCTTAATGTATGTATTAAAATTAAGAACAGAGTCAATGGATTGGGCTAAACATGCAAAATTTACAAAGAATACTATCAATAATTTAAATAAACTTTTCATTTATCCCCTGAATTACTTTTTCTTGTTGTTTAAATTACTTTGATTGGCATTGACTTTATAGTATTCTGGCGGGAAACCATTAATTTGTCGCCACAACTCATACCATATAGGTACCGTTTTAAGCAATGCCAAACATCTCGCTCCTCCACCTACTGCCAATTCCTTCGGCCATGGATGATCACTCTCTTCTGGTGCTACTAATACCCGAAACTTCCCATTTTCAGAAGCAAAGCGGTCTTTTGCTACCACCTTCCCACCAAATGTCCCAAATGTAAGTCCCGGCCATCCAGAAAAAATGAATGCCGGCCATCCATCAAATTGTATCCGAACAGATGCCCCTGTATCAATTAAAACATAATCTAATGGATCAATGTACATTTCTACAGCCAGTTGATAATCAGCAGGCATTAAGGTAATAATTTCTTCACCCTGTTTAACGGTTTCTCCGATCCCTGTTTTTATCGCTTTTGTAATATAACCCGATTGGGGCGCAATAACATAATACATAGAACTTCTGATAGAATAATTCGCCAAATCAATTTCCATTTTGCTGACATTCGCCATTGCGTCAAACAAGGCAGAAATGGTTGCAAACTTATCCGATTCTGCTTTTGAAATTTTCTCTTGATATTCATTATCTACATTATTTAATTCAATCTCTACAATGTTCAGTTCATTTAATGTTGCCAAATATTTATTTTCAGTCGCGATCATTTTTGCCTGTGTCTCCTGCATTTTAACACGTCTATTTTCCAAATCAGTCAGCGAACGTAACCCTTGCTTGTATAATTCTTCCCCGCGTTTGTATTGAACTTCTGCCGTTTGAAAGTTAATTTTTGCAGCAAGATACTCATTACTATCTGCTTGTAATTTTAATTTTGTCTGTTGCAACTTATTAGTAAGTTGTTGTATTTTCATAACGCGCATGTTGAGCAATGATTGTATTTGATTTTCAAGTGCTGTAATTTTCTTTTCATACGATGTAACCGCAGAACTCTTTGATTGCAATTGATTTTTTGTCCTTGAAACTAAATTGGGATCAAAGTATTCTGCTTTAACTTCCGATAGTTTCAAAATAGTATCTCCTTTTTTGACAAACATTCCTTCTTTCACATACCACTTATCAATCCTTCCATCTATCACAGATTGTATGGTTTGTGGTCGCACATCAGGTCGCAATGCCGTTACATATCCCACACTCCTGATATTTTGTGTCCAAGGTAAAAGCAGTACAATCAGTATCATAAACAATATCGTCAAAAACAATTTTTTTCCAACTCTCTTGAATTCTTGTTTACTTGCTATCAAATATGATTTATACCGCTTTTCTTCAATTTGATTGCCAACTTTCTCCTCTGATATGTTCAGCATAATTAGTTAGATTTATATTCGTTATAATTTGTCTTACGAACAATTTTTCCATCATTCATCACATATATTGTATCGTAATGATGTGCCAATTCATCTACTTCATCCACACAAATCAATGTCCACGGCGCTTCTTTGTCTGTAATGATTTGTATAAAATTTTCTCGCTCTTCTCTCAAAAAATTCAAATGCATATTCTCAACTAATAATAATTTTGGTCGGGCTGCTATCACTCTTAAAAACAAGATTTTATGCACCACTGAAAGTGGCAACCCAAATCCATGTGCATAAATTTCAGTATTAATACCATTGGGTAATAACTTAAATTCTCTGGAAAGACCTGTTCTTTCTATTAATATAATCCATATCTATATTCTTTCGCCCCAAACTAATGTTTTCAAAAATACTTCCATTAAATATCACATCTTCCTGAAAGTATATTCCAATGTCTTGTCTCAATTTTTCTTTATCAATATTCTTTAAAGATATATTATTATACTTGATATCCCCGTCACTTATTTCATAAAGCGATGAAATTATTTTTATCAATGTTGTTTTACCAGAGTTATTTTGCCCTGTAATTAAAACCTTCTCTCTTTCTTCTATTATCAAATTAATATCTTGTAAGGAATATCTTTGTGATTGTGGATACTTAAAATTCAATTTATTAATCTCAACACGTATTCCTTGATGTGACGAATCAAAATATAACTTATTCGTTTCACCATTTTCTAATTTCAAATCTGTTACTTCGGCAATTTTTTCCAATGCAATTAATGTATCATAAAAACTCTTCAAAGTATTAATTATCTTATCAAAACCATTAATTATAGTTAATATCAACACTTCTGCCGCTACAAATTGTCCGATATTCATCCTTTGCTCCATTACCATGATGCCGCCTATCAATAAAAAACCTAAGATAAAAATCACTTTCGTTACATTCAATATAACATATTGTACATTCAACCATCTATAAAATTTCTCTCTTTTTTCAAGATAAAACTGCAAATAATTGTCAACTTTCAACAAGGGCAAATCTGTTTCTCCTGCCAACTTAAAAGTACTTGAAGCCCCCGCCACCTCCTCAATCCAGTAGGCCGTTTTATATTTTTCCTTTGAATACTCTATTCCAGCATCCAATGTCTTTTTCAATGTATACTTAAATCCTAAATACAACACTATCACCACTAACAAATCCATTAATAAAAACATTTCATGATAAAATATCAAAACAATAGCACTAATGACAATCTGAACAAGAGAAATACTAAAATCTGTCAATAACTTAATAATACTTTTTTCTAAAACAATGGAATCAAAAAAACGATTGGCCAAATCCCTCGCATTTATATTTAACAACTCCTCAATTTTTATCCTCGGGAACCGATACGAAAATTCTAAACCCGCATACACAAAAATTCTTTGTTGTATTTTCTCCAATATTCTCAACTCTATGAGTTGAAGTATTGAATATATCACAACTCCCAAAGTAATCAACACCACTAATACAAAATACGATGCAGAATACGTCCCACCTTGTATGAAATTTATGATTAACTGAATACCAAATGGTAATGTCAAACTAATAATCCCACTAAATATGGCCAACCAATATATCTGACCTACTTCTTTTTTATTCATGCTTATCAAACCTAACAATCTGTCAAAAGAATTTTTCATCAAAAAAATTTCGTGCAAAAATAAACTTATACCAAATATACACTATTATCTTAAAATTAATTAACAAGAATAAATAAAAAATCTTATTCTACTTTCAATTGATAACTCACTCCCCTCTCTCTCAAATACCTCATCACAAAATCAAACACCTCCTCATTTCCTGCTATCAATTCAGGCGGATAAACACCTTTTTGTTTAAACTTACCCTCCACTATCAACTGCACCATTGCCGCACAGGTAAAACCAGTCGTCCGTGACATTGACGAAAAGCCCGTTTGCCAATCCCTTCTGTCCAATAAATCATACTGATACACCACCTCCTTCCCTTTTTCCTTCCCCTTTATCACCACGCGCATAATCGTGAATTCCTCTTCATTCGGCTGCAGTTTCCATGCCTTCTTTAAAATTTCAGTAGTAAGGTCAATAGGTTTTATCTTTACCCCACTAATATCCATTTCATTCTTATCAAAAAAACCGCTCACTTTCAATGCCTCTATCAAGCGTACATGCCCGGGATAACGCAGTGTCTTCTCTTTCATATTCGGCACCTTCATCGTATATAACAAACTCCTCAACCCATCTGTGTTAAACGCCTCCAATGATCCAATCCCTTCAAAGTCCAGCATCTCCACCTCCGACAAGGGCGGTTTACTTACTATCTTCCCATTCTCCATCATTCGCGCCGGTCTTGTATATTCTTCTATCACATCCACCGGCGAAAACGGTGCCTTGTATTCAAATGGAAATCTTCTCTCCACCGGCAGCCCTCCTACATAGCAGACAAACTCGCTCACCTCCATCTTACGCACATGATATCCCAATAAAAAATTACTCATCCCCGGCGCCACCCCACAATCCACAATTACAGAAGCACCTTTCTCCTTCGCCAAACCATCTAAACTCAACGCATCCTCCGGATAAAACGAAATATCTGCTACTGACTTCCCCATCTCAATTACTCTCTTCAACACTTCATACCCCATAAATCCCGGCAAGGCCGTTACCACCACATCCGCAGATTGTACTACAGATTTTAATTGATTGTTATCCATTATGTCTGCCTCTTGAATTTGTATATTTCTCTTATTTTTTAATCTTTCCAGCGAAGCTGGATTTTTATCAGCCACCAACACATGGTGTTCTTGCGATAAATCTTGTGCTATAACATTGCCTACCAACCCACTTCCTAATACAGTAATGTTTGCCATTGCTTTAAAATTTAATTTTTATACAATTTTTTACACGTTTGATGGATACAGAAAATATTTTCATTATGAATTATTTATTCAGATAATTTTTCAAATCATCAATCACCTTCACCTCCACCGCATCCACACTATTCAATTGTGCCAGCTCATAAGAAATCCAATCACTCCAATGCACCAAATACATCCACTCTTCCAGCAAATCATTCCCCACTCCCACTAATTCAATCACCGGCACACCATACTTCTCAAAAACCGCTTTACAAAAAGTATAACGCTTCCTATTCTGCGGCAAATCCGCACTGGTCAAAAATACCAACACAGAATGCGATGTATTTAAAACCCTCCATCCCACTATCTCATTATGATTCATCTCCGGAATAATATGATGACTACACAGCACTTTACTATTTTCATTCAATTGTTGTCTCAATCGCCACGCCAATGCTTCGCTCTGCAAAGAATAAATAATGGAAAACGTTTTATGAATCTTCTTCGCCACCAATTGCGCTCGTTCACGAATGTCCGCTTGTTGATGCCTCAACAATTGTGCAGCAGATTGAATACGTTTTTTCCATTCTTCCGAAAGTATTCCCAACCTTTCAAAAATCCCAAGCAACTGCACAAAAGAATACCCCAAACACGTTCGTGGTGGAAAGCCACCCGGCAATTCTATCACCAAAAAATCATGTTGATGCGCCAGTTGTTTTAACTTTCCTCCGCTCGTAATGGCTACCAGTGGCGCCTTCTTTTGCAAGGCCTGTTCTACGCATTGCAAGGTCTCTTCTGTATTTCCGGAATAAGAAGATGCCACCACCAACGTATGAGAATCTACAAAGGCCGGCAACTGATACGATTTATTGACAACTATCGGTATTTGAGAAAAGGATGATACATATTCGGATGCAAACGTCCCCCCAATCCCAGAACCGCCCATTCCTGTAATGACAACATTCCGAATACTTTTTAAATCAACTTTTTTAAAATCACTCCTTTCAAAAATTTCAATGGACTGTTCCAACTGATTCGGAAAATTTTGAATATAATCTAACATCATACAAAAACTTTTTCAAGCCCTAAAACTAATAGAAAAAATCCCAACTTTAAAGTAAATTAAAGTTCACTTCTTCCTTCTCCACACCATTACAAAATCGTTCATATAAAAGCCATTGCCTATATCAAAATCTTCAACTTTTTCAATGACAAATTTGTTTTTAAAGTAAAAATTAATGGCTTTAAAGTTTTGTCTATTTACCGTCAATCGGGCTTCTTTAGGTTGAAATATCTGAACTATTTTTCTAAATACTTTTGTTCCTATGCCTTTATGGGCTTTGCTCTGTAAAATATAAAATTTATGAATAAATAATTTCTTATTTTTTAATTGTTCTATAGATATAAACCCAATATTTTTCTTTTTCCACGATATTAAAAAAAATTGATGTTTCTTTATATTCATCTGTTCTAACAATGCCGGTTCTGAATAAAACTTATCTAACATATACTGCACCTGCTTATACCCAATGATGGAAGGATAATACTTCCACCAAATATCACTTGCCAAATTCTGAATAATGCTGATATGAGTATTATCAGCACGAACTAATTGGATCATCTAAACTATTCTATTAAATTCTGGACTTACTACTACCCGGTCCATACGGACTTGGTAACACATAGCGAATAAATACTTCCATCGCACCCTTTCCTCTACTAATCGTTTTCAATTGTGAGATATTTATATCATAACTAAATCCAATTGCATAACTATCGTACTCTATTACAATATTTGTAGTTACAGCATCTTTATTTCTATAAATACTTCCCAACGCTACTGAACCACCACTGCTCCCTTGTCCTTTTCCAAATATATACTTTCCATATAATCCTGCTAATAATTCTCTTGTAGGACCTTGCAATTGATATACTATTAAAGGCGACACCGCAAAATTACTTTTCCCAATACCAATATCACCATTACCAAAAAACACATAACGAATGTACATTCTATCTTTGGAATTCTTCAAAAAAGTAGCAGCAGGCATATTTACATGAAAAGCACTTAATCCAACATTAAAAGCAATGTTTTGATTCCCTTTTTGAAAACTCTCCGAAGTTTTATAGGTATAAGTAAAACCCAATCCAGCATCAGGAACGATATAACTATTTGACCCATAATTTTCATTAGACGGCAAAGTAGAGTTATATTGATAACCATCGTATTGAGTGCCCCACTTAGCGTTATTCATATTGATACCTTTTTGAATAATACCCGCATAAATTCCTACTCCAAAATATTGCCCTTGTTGTACTCTTAAATGATAGGCCCCATTCAATGTAACATCATTCGCTTTCAAACTTAAATCCCCACTATTATCATTGAAAAACTTTAGTCCACCCGCAAAAAAATGACCTTTAGGACTTTTTTTAATTCTGCCATCTACTGATAAACCAAATGTATTATATGGTGAAGCTACAGCTTTCCACTGATTGCGGTAAATTAAATTACCGGATAAAGCATAATTGGCTCCACTCATAGCAGGATTGAGTGTGAGCGGGAAGTATTGTATTTGTGTAAAATGTATATCCTGTCCATAAACAGACAAGCCAATTATTAAACCTATTGCACCTATAATTTTTTCTAATATTTTCATAACTTTAATTTTTATTATTTAACGATTGTAAAATTACCTTTCAGGTCAATTGGTTTATCATCTTTATAGAGCCCTTTTATATAGTACACAAATGTCGCACCACTCATATCTTTGCCATTATAAGTACCATCCCATGTGGCATTTACATCATCGGTCTCAAATACTTTTTCGCCCCATCTGTCAAATATCACCATCTTAAATTCTTTTACACATTTCGTACCATAAACTTGTAACTTATCATTCACTCCATCATTATTCGGAGAAAACACATTCGGAACAAACAACTCTGGACATCTTGTATCTACATAAATCCTGACACACGCACTATCCGAACATACGCCACTATTGTCTATTCCTATCACACAATAAGTAGTTGTAACAACTGGGCTGGCCTTAGGTGATGGTGAATTAGGATTATCAAGCCCAGTAACTGGTGTCCATGTGTAATTACTTGCACCTGTGGCGTTTAATTGTACTTGATCACCAATGGCAATGCTATTGTTAGGTGTAGCGCTTACTAATACTGTTATGGAAGGGCTCACATTCACACCAATAATAGTGGATGTTACACACGCTCCTGTTTGACCTGTTAATGTATAAGTAATGTTTGCAGTAGCAGGCACATTTATACCATTGGTAGTATAAGTATTTGTTCCATCGGTCCATGTGTAGGAAGTAGCACCGTTTGCATTGATTACGATATTGCTACCCTGACATATTAAAGTATTTCCATTTATTGAGAGAGTAAGATTATTATTAAAACCAATGTTGATATTTTGAGTTGTAGAACAACCATTGATTGTATTCGTCACGACTACTTGATAAGTTCCACTTGTAGTTGTACTGATTGTTGGTGTACCTTGACCTGTGAAAGAACCACTGCCACTCCACAGATAAGTATCGGAAGGATTTACTGGATTTACGGATATATCAACCGTGCCATTTGTACAGGTAATGCTTGGATTGCTGGCACTTAAACTTACAGCCGGTG
>CAZNVL010000076.1:0-10542 GCA_964576565.1 uncultured Flavobacteriaceae bacterium
CTAAAGAAGCAAAGGGTTGTGATACGATGGCATTATGTGAGATATTAGAAATATCAAAAAAAGAGTTTATTAACCGTATGATAAAATTATCTTTACCGCCGAATTCTCCGAGAAAACAAGGGTTGTTTGAAAAACAATTATCGGTCAAAACTTATGCTGCCTTGCAGGAAAAGCTGTATCGGTTGAATGGTTTTTATGTTCAGGTGCGGTCGGTGCGTAAATATCCTCAACCAATTGCAGCACATGCTCTGGGATATGTAGGAGAAGTGAGTAAAGAAAAAGCGGCAAAAGATCCGTATTACAAAGAAGGTGATTATATTGGGATAAGTGGAATTGAATGGAGTTATGAAAATTATCTTCGTGGTAAAAAAGGAACAAGAATCATCATTAAAGATGTACATAATAGAGAAGTGGGGCGCTTTATGGATGGGAAATACGATACATTGGCTGTTCCCGGAAAGCCCTTATATTCTTCTTTGGATGCCGAGCTGCAGGAGTATGGTGAGTATTTAATGCAAAATAAAAAAGGCAGTATTGTCGCCATTGAGCCGGGTACAGGCGAGATATTGTGTTTAGTATCCAGTCCTACTTACGATCCGAATATGTTGGTAGGTGGGAAAGAGAGAAGTAAAAATTTTTCCCGATTGTATGCCGATACTATTAATCAACCTTTATTTAACAGAGCTACACAAGCGATGTATCCACCCGGTTCTACTTTCAAACTTATTGATGCTTTAATTGGACAAAAAGATGGAGTGTTGTTTCCTAACACAGTATATCCCTGTGCGCGGGGCTATCCACCGATGGGCGGAAAACCCAAATGCCATCCCCATCCAACAGCCAATTTGGAAATGTCTATTCAATATTCGTGTAATTCTTATTATTCTTATGTTTTTAAGAGTATAGTTGAAAATTATAAATTATGGGGAAACTTTCAAAATGCCTATAATCATTGGCGAGAAGCAGTGATGAGTTTTGGAATTGGAAGAAAATTAAATTACGATATTCCTTATGAAAAGCCCGGTAATGTGCCGTCTATTAAGTATTACAACAAAGTATTTGGAGAAAACAGATGGTTTGCGAGTACAGTGATATCATTGGGTATTGGGCAAGCGGAATTAACGGCCGTGCCTATACAAATGGCTAATGTGATGTGCATTATTGCTAATAGAGGATTTTATTATACACCGCACATTATTAAAGGAATAGGGCACGAGAAATTTTTAGATAGTGCCTATAAAGTGAAGCATTATGCGTATGTAACAGAAAAAGAGTATTATGAAAGAGTGATTAATGGAATGGAAAAAGTAGTAGAAGCGGGAACGGCCACATTGGCTAAAATTCCAGATATTAAAATTTGCGGGAAAACCGGAACAGCACAAAATCCGCATGGAAAAGATCATGCCTTGTTTTTTGCCTTTGCGCCAAAAGAAAATCCTAAAATTGCCATTTCTGTAATTGTTGAAAATGCTGGCTTTGGCGGCGTGTGGGCAGCGCCTATTGCGTCTTTGATGATTGAAAAATATCTGAAGAGAAAAATTACACGACCCGATTTGGAGAAAAGAATGGTAGAAGCCAATCTGATTAAAGCCAATATTGAATATATTAAGAGCGGAATGTCCGATAAAAAGAAAACAATAAAAAGAAAAAAATCCAGATGATGAGAACATCAGAAGAAGGGCCTTTTTCAAATATTGATTGGATGACGGTGATACTTTATGTTGTGCTGGTATTGATGGGTTGGTTGAATATCTATGCAGCGGTGTATGATGAGCAGCATCAAAGTATTTTTGATATTTCACAAAAGTATGGTAAGCAGTTAATCTGGATTGTTACGGCATTTTTATTGGCTGTTATTATTTTAATTATTGATGCCGATTTTTACACTGTATTTGCGTATGGGTTTTATATTTTCTTTTTGCTATTAAATTTAGCAGTGCCTTTCTTGGGGCGAGAAATTAAAGGAAGTAGGTCGTGGTTTCGGATAGGTGATTTTGGGATTCAACCGGCAGAGTTTATGAAGTTTGCCACCAATCTTGCGTTGGCAAAATTTTTAGCCAATCAGAATTTATCTGTTATTTCTACCAAACGATATAAAACATTATCAGATTATCTTGAAATGTATAAAAATACTATTGTATCTTTTGTTATCATTGGAATACCAATGGTGATTATTTTAGTTCTTCAAAATGAAACTGGATTGGCGATTACCTTTTCTGCATTTATCATTACTTTATATCGTGAAGGTTTGTCGGTAACATATATTATCATGGGTTTTATGGCTGTTTTACTGTTTATTTTATCCTTATTAATTTCTCAAATGTATTTTTACATAGCATTTGCTATTATTTTGTTAGTGTGGTTTTATTTTGGCAAACATTCGTGGAGAGAGTTTTTGAGGAAGTTTGTTTATATAGGACTTGCTTCATTGTTTGTTTATTCCAGTAATTTTTTGTACTCAAAATTACAACCACATCAAAGAGGAAGAATAGATGTGCTATTAGGTAGAGGAGAGATCAATTTAAAAAAAGAAGGATATAATGTGCATCAATCTAAAATAGCCATTGGTTCAGGGGGGGTATGGGGCAAGGGTTATTTAAAAGGCACACAAACAAAATACAATTTTGTACCTGAACAGGATACGGATTTTATTTTTTGTACTGTAGGAGAAGAATGGGGATTGGTGGGTAGTACCGTTGTTTTAATTTTATTTACTATTTTAATCATACGAATTATAATGTTAGCAGAGCGTCAAAGATCTGAATTTTCCCGGATTTATGGATATGGTGTGGCCTCTATTCTGTTTTTTCATCTTACAATCAATATCGGAATGACTATGGGAATATTACCGGTTATTGGAATTCCCTTGCCTTTTTTTAGTTATGGAGGGTCATCTTTGTGGGAGTTTACGATTTTATTGTTTATTTTTCTTAAATTAGATGCCCATCGTTTGTTTATATTAAGGTAAATTTGGCAGGTGCGATTTTTTTTCATTATATTTGCTTGCAAACATGTTTAGTTGAAATTGGCTTCAAAACATATATTTTTTTTACTTTTTTCTTTTTTTACATTTAGTTCATTTAAACAGAACTTTGATGTCAATGCAAAAATTAAAGCGGTTTATATTTATAATTTGACGCGTTATTTTGAATGGCCATCTGCTTCTAAGTCGGGTAATTTTATTATTCAGATAGTGGGTAGTGCAAATACCTTAATAAAAGAATTGAACGAAAATGTGGTTGCTAAAAAAACAATCGGTGGACAGAAAATAGAACTCATTAATTCTGATAAAATAGATAAAAACAAAATTCCTCAAATTCTATATATTACACCAGAATATTCTTCAAACATCAAATCGTACGCCTCTCAACTTAAAAATAAAGGCACTTTATTAATCACAGAGCAGGAAGGTGCCGCTAAAAAACACGCGGTAATTAATTTTGTTGTCATTGATAACAAACAAAAATTTGAATACAATAAAACCAATGCTGCAAAATATGGATTAAAAGCCAGCGAGGATATTAAAAATCTGGCCTCCGCTGTCTATTAAATATATAGGATGAAAAAGAAAAATAACATACTCAAAATATTCATCATCTTCTTAGGGGTAGGATGGTGGCAGCATTATTCCAATGCGCAGGTTAATAAATTATTAGAGGCATTTGATTGTTATCAAAACAGAGATTTTGCTTGTGCTAAAGCAAAAGTAGATGAGGTTGTTTTACATCCCGAAACGAAAGAAGAACCTGCTGCATGGAGTTTGAAAGCGTATGTGTATTATCAATATTTCAAAATGTATGAATATAATTTACACAACTCTAATTATCGTAAAGAGGCCTTTAATGCCGTACAAACGTCTCAATCTCTCTCTCCGGATGCTGAAACAGAAGCCAATAATAAAAAACTCATAAAAGTAATTGCCGAAAGCTATTTTAATCAAATTAAAATATACCTCTATGACTCTTTGAATTATGATAAATGCCTGGAACTTTATACAAATTATAAAAACACGTACCTGATAATAGAGCCATCTATGAACTTTAAATCAAAAGATATTGAATTTTATTTAAGTGTAGGCGGACAATTTGTAACGACTGTTAAACACTTATTAGATCTTGAATCGGGAATACCACCATCACTCTTTGACAAATACACAGAAATAGCCAAAATAGCATTTAATAAAGTATTAGAATTAGAACTGAATCACCCCGGAGCATTAAAGGGCTTGGCAATAGCTTATTACAATCAAGGTGCCAAATTGATTAAAGAAATGTCTTTTGATACACCGATTGAACAAATTGAACAAATACAGGAAAACGCTAATAAATACTTCAAACAAGCATTACCCTATATGCAAAAAGCATACGAAGTGAAACCAGATGACTCTGATATAATAGAAGGATTAACAGGTATTTATTATGCTTTGCACGATAATGAAAAATACCTTGAGTTTAAGAAAAAATTAGATACATTAAAAAAACAAAAAGATTAAAATAAACAGTTGAAATGCGATTACGATTTAATATCACTACAAGAATTGCCGGCGGCTTTGGTTCTTTAATTCTTTTGACGCTGATAGCATTTTTGTATACTTTTATTGTACTCAAAGATACGCGAAAAAAATCAGATACTGTTGTAGAACAAGTAATCCCCAGTTTAACAGAGTTAAAAGATTTTAACCTGCTTTTACAGAAATCCAAAACACTTATAGCCAAATGGTATTACAATAAAAGCTTAAATGATAATTATGAATTTAGAATTGAATTGAGACAATTAATTACAAAAGATTACATTCAAAAGAAAAAGCAATTGATGCAATTATCCGTTTTATGGAAAGAAAAAGAAAGAAAAGATTTGGAATTGATCCTCAAAAAAACAGAAGCAAGTTTTACATTATATCAGAATGAAATAATGGAAAAATTAAACAGCATGGAGGCCTACGATGACCCCAGTATTTATTATCCGGCCAAGTTTGCTTTAGATGATGCAGAAGAAAGTATAAAGTTAATTACTAAAAATTTGAATGTATTAATTGAAAGTAAAACACAAGAAGCAGATACCGTAAAACAAGAAATGTTTAAGTCCATCAACTTCCTTGAAAATATTGTGAAATTTTTAGGTGCTGTACTTCTTGTGGGAGGTATTATAATCGCCTTCTTTACCATTCGTTCCATTGTGATCCCCATCATGCAGTTGAAAGATATGTTATTAAAAATGGGAAAAGGAATAATTCCCAAAGAACGTTTCCCGGACAGAAAAGATGAAATAGGTGAAATGGGCAGAGCATTAAATATTCTAATCAACTCTTTTGAAAGAACTACTGAATTTGCTAAACAAACTGGTGCCGGAAATTTTGACGCTGTCTTTCAACCATTGAGTGAATACGATACACTAGGGCATGCGCTCATCCGAATGAGAGACGAACTCGCCGAAAACGAAAGAGTGCTGGAACAAAAAGTCATAGAACGAACCGAAGAAGTAGTGAAACAAAAAAAAGAAATTGAATACCTTTTTACACAGGTGACAGACAGTATCAAATATGCTAAACGAATTCAGGAAGCTATTCTGCCACCCATTAAATACTTTCAGACACTGCTGCCCCATTCTTTTATTCTCTATAAACCTAAAGATATAGTCAGTGGCGATTTTTACTGGATTGATAAAAAAAATAACCGCATTTATGTTGCTGCTGTAGATTGTACCGGACACGGAGTCCCCGGTGCTTTTATGAGCATTATTGGTTCTAATTTATTAAAAGATATCATCAATAATACAAACCTCCAACATCCTGCCGATATATTAGATGAATTAAATATTCGGATTGCTCAAACCTTGCACAGTGAACAAACAGATACCAAAGATGGTATGGATTTGAGTTTAATCGCTATTAATCCAGAAACATTACAGATAGAATATGCCTCTGCGATGAATCCTCTTTGTTTGATCCGAAATTCTGATAAATCCGACCAGATAGAAGCACATATTCTGGAAGGCGACCGATTCCCTATCGGAAAATATGCCGATGTGATTAGCAAATTTACCAATCATACGATTCAACTTCAAAAGGGCGATGTCATTTATCTTTTTTCAGACGGTTATGCCGATCAATTTGGCGGACCAAAAGGGAAAAAATTATATAAGAAAAATTTCTTTAAAATTTTGGAAGAAATTTCTAAATGGCCAATAGAACATCAAAAATTTATTTTAGATAAAAAATTTATAGAGTGGAAAGGTAATCTTGAACAAGTGGACGATATACTTGTCATTGGAATTAAATTTTAATTGATAAGTTTCAGATATAATTTTTTAATCATGAAAATACATATTATTGCAATTGGTGGCAGTATCATGCACAATCTGGCGATTGACTTAAAAAAAAATGGACATAGTGTTACAGGCAGCGACGATGATATTCACGAACCCTCTTTATCAAGATTAAAAGCACACCATTTACTCCCTGAAAAAATTGGCTGGTTCCCCGAAAAAATTACACAAGATATTGATATTGTCATCCTTGGAATGCACGCCAGAAAAGACAATCCTGAACTATTGAAAGCACAGGAATTAGGTTTAAAGATTTATTCCTATCCCGAGTTTATTTACCATAATAGCATTCATAAAAAACGCATTGTAATTGGCGGTAGCCATGGTAAAACGACTATTACTTCCATGATTCTTCATGTTTTGAAAAAAAATAATATCTCAGCAGATTATTTAGTGGGCGCACAGATACAGGGCTTTGATACAATGGTAAAAATAACGAATGATAATCCCATCTTAGTGGCAGAAGGCGATGAGTATCTTGCATCACCCATTGATTTAAGACCAAAGTTTTTAATTTATCGTCCACACATCGCCGTTATCAGCGGCATTGCGTGGGATCATATCAATGTATTCCCCACATTTGAAAACTACCTTAAAGCATTTGAAGAGTTTATTCATTCAATAGAATCGAATGGAATTTTAATCTATAATCAATTAGACGATCATGTGAATGCACTTGTCCATAAAGTAAACCGAAAAGATTTACAATACTTCCCTTATACATTTCCTCACTATACCATTGAAAATGAAAAAGTAAATATCCTCATCAATAATCAATCGATACCC
This sequence comes from uncultured Flavobacteriaceae bacterium, assembly GCA_964576565.1. GTDB lineage: Bacteria > Bacteroidota > Bacteroidia > B-17B0 > Aurantibacillaceae > BPGX01. The sequence continues at coordinate 7,111 of CAZNVL010000076.1, forward strand.
TTAAAAATTTTTGGAAAACACAATCTGCAAAACCTTGAAGCCGCCCGTTTGGTATGTTATCAATTAAATATTCCACAAGAAAAATTTTATCCATCTATCTCAGATTTTGAAGGCGCCTCCAAGCGATTAGAAAAATGGATTGAAACAGAAAATTTATTAGTGTATCGTGATTTTGCACATGCCCCTTCCAAAGTAAAAGCCACCATTGATGCAGTTAAAGAATTATATCCCCATAAAGAACTAATTGCTGCTTTTGAATTACATACTTACAGCAGTTTAAATGAAAAATTTTTATCCGAATATAAAGATGTCTTAAAGCAGGCCCATTATAGAATGGTGTATTTTGATGCACATACATTACAAATTAAACAAATGCCCTCATTGGATAAACAATTTATCAAACAACAATTTAATGATGAAAAATTAGTGGTGATTGATAATAAAGAAGAATTCTTAAAACATTTAGGAAAAATAAGCATAAATAATAAAGTCCTCCTTTTAATGAGTTCTGGCACATTTTCTAATCTCAGCAAAGAAGAAATAGATGAACTATCCAACTCAAAAGTTGTTTAGTAAATCAATATCTCCTCAATTACTTTTCTTACTTTTTCACTATTGGGTAATACGGTCTTTTCTAATGTTTCATTCAAGGGAATAGCGGGCGTATCTAATGCGCCAATAACTTTTACAGGGGCATCTAAATATTCAAAACACAGATCTAAAATACGACCGGCCAAACTTTGCGCAAAACTATTGGACTTCGGCTCTTCTGTGAGAACTATAATACGATGATGTTTTTTACTTTCTTCAAAAATTCTCTCTTCGTCTAACGGCACTAATGTTCTTAAATCCAATATACTAACTTTATCTTTAATGTCCTTTGACGCTCCCTTTGCCCAATAAACACCCATTCCATAGGTGATGATTAATACAGCGTTTCCTCTTTGCACATTATTTTCATCTGCTTGTTGTATCATTCTGGCTTTGCCAAACGGCAAAACATAATTTTCATCAGGTTCTACAGTTTTAGCGTCTTCTGTGCCTTTCACTTTACTCCAGTAGAGTCCTTTGTGTTCAAGGATTACACAAGGGTTAGGATCATAATAAGCCGCTTTTAATAAGCCCTTTAAATCTGCAGCATTACTCGGATAAGCAATTTTAATGCCTTTGATATTGGTTAAAACACTTTCCACACTGCTGCTATGATAAGGACCGCCACTTCCGTAGGCACCAATCGGCACTCGTAAAATCATACTTACCGGCCATTTTCCATTACTCAGATAATACGAACGGCTGACTTCTGTAAATAATTGATTCAACCCCGGCCAGATATAATCGGCAAATTGCACTTCTACAATGGGCTTCAAACCCACTGCACTCATTCCCACAGTAGAACCTACAATAAATGCTTCCTGAATGGGCGTATTAAACACACGATGATCTCCAAATTTTTGTGCTAATGTTGCAGCTTCTCTGAAAACGCCACCCAAACGTTTGCCTACATCCTGCCCGTACAACAAGCATTCCGGATGTTTTCCCATCAATTCACGAATGGCAAACAATGCACAATCCACCATGACCACTTTTTGTTTTCCTTCGGGCTCCCTCTCTCCTTGCTCTTCAGTAATGGGCGTAGGTGCAAAGATGTGGGTAGTAGCGTCTTCTGGTGTTGGATCCGGTGCGTTCAATGCTCTTTCAAATTCTTCGGAAATCTGTTGTGCAATTTCCTTTTCTATCTCCTTGATTTGATGTTCGTCTACACCATGAATGATAAGTTGTTTTCGCAATTTGGGTAATGGGTCTTTCTTTTGTGCCTCTTCAAGGTCATCTCTGTACCATTCTTTTCTCACTCCGGAAGTATGATGATTTAGTAATGGTACTTTGGCGTGTAACAAAACCGGTCTTCTTTCCTGACGAATGAGTTCAAGGCATTCTCTCACCGTATTGTACGACAAAATAAAATCTGTGCCATCTATCTTTTTGACTTCCAATCCTTTCAAACCTTTTACATACTCCGAAATATCTTGTGTTCTGATTTCATCAGCGGAGGCAGAAATGTCCCAACCATTATCCTGCACTAAGTACAAGATTGGTAATTGTTTCAAAACCGCCATTTGAAAGGCCTCTGACACTTCACCTTCTGTGCAACTCCCATCTCCTAATGAACACACTACAACGGGTTTAATACCATTATAATCATTCGCAATACCTTGTTTTTCCTGATACCAAAATCCCAAAGCCACACCGGTTGCAGGAATGGCTTGCATACCTGTAGCACTGCTTTGATGGGGAATTTTGGGCATATCGTTTCTTCTTAACGAAGGATGCGAATAGTACGTTCTTCCACCTGAAAAAGGATCTTCTTTTTTCGCTAATAATTGCAGCATTAACTCATAGGGTGTAAGCCCCATGCCAAGCAGCATGGCATCGTCCCGATAGTATGGGAAAACATAGTCGTGCGGTAACAATTGCATAGCAGTAGCCAGTTGAATGGCTTCGTGTCCACGGGAGGTGGCGTGTACATATTTAGAAGCAATTTCTTTTTTCAGTTCGTAAATATCTGCCATAGATTTTGCTGTGAACATCAGGCGGTATGCTTTTACTAATGTGTCTATCGGTATTTTTGTTTTGATAAACATAGTCGTTTCACTCATTGGAAAAAAGTATTGAAGTTTTGCCGACAATATAAGGATTATATTGGAAATATGGGAAAGTTAAACAAAAAATTCAGATTACAATTTCTTTTAGTTGTAGGTTCAATTTACAAGTGTTACACTTTATTACAATATTTGTAGAATAATCTTCCTCTTCTGACACTATTAACACATCAGGGTTTATGTCTTTAATTTTACTAAAACTCTTCATACATCCAATCAATTAATTCATTTCTATGATTACTTAACCATATCATTAATTGGTATTTATCTGGTTCTTTTAATTTTATTTTTTTCAAGATACCGTTGTTTCCTGTCAATATTTGTGTCTGCTACTATTTTAAAACATCTATAAAAATAATATTTCTTATACTCATATTCTAATGGCAATAAATGTATACTTTCTCTTCGCATATTAATTGTATGTTTTTCCTTTTTACTAATATTCAACGAAGGGTAAAAATAAAAATATTTCCAATTTTTCTGTCCATCCACTATAAAAGCGAACTGATAGTTGGATATAGAACCTTTACCAACTTCATTTTTAATCTTTTGAATAAACCCATCTGGTAATTTATAATAATGATATATTGGCCATATTGATTTGATTGCTCGAATACTCCCATCATAATCAGTACCGATAAGAACAATAGATGGGAAGCAAGAAATTCCTATTAGTGAATCCATAACTTTTACCGCGTTTCTACAATTCTGCTGAAGCATATACACATCATTTTTAAAATTAAACATTCTATATAATCCATATTTAATAAAAAAT